>JAILCB010000051.1 GCA_024680595.1 Lachnospiraceae bacterium
CAAGGCTGTAATAAAGAGTAAGGAGGGAAACATGAATTTACTGCTGACCGCCGTATTTGAAAACGGCTTCTGCGAGATTTACATGCCCAGCATTGACAACAAGACCTGCCCTGTGGAGATCCGCCCCTCGGTCAGTGGCTATGATGAGGACATCGTATTGCCACTGGAGGTTTGGGACGGAAAGTGGACCCTAAAGGCAAGCCGGCAGTTCTCCATCTTCCGGCAGGATGAGCAGATTAGCGAGGCGCCTCTGCAGGACGGTCTTCTTTTGAACTGCGAATTGAAAAAGGGAAAGGTGCTTTTCTCCCTGACTGCGGAACAGGCTGACGAGGGAAACACAAGCTTCACCAAGTACTTCGTGAATTTCAAGACCCTTCCCAAGATTACCATTGGAAAGGATGGAAAGAATACCATTCAATACGGCAACCGCTTCGTGTCCCCCGCCCATGCCGAGATTTTTGTCAGCGGCAACGGGGTGGTGATCCGGGATCTGGACAGCATGAACGGCACCTTTGTAAATGGCCGTCTTCTGAAGGGGGAGAGACCCCTCTATTATGGGGACATCATTTACATTATCGGTCTGAAGATTGTATTTCTGGGTAATATCCTGGCTATCAATAATCCCCATGGGGAGTGCCGGGTGCAGAATATCAAGGCAGTGGATTTGAAGAGCGCGGGGGTCCAGGAGGACGAGGAGATCTATGAGGAGTCCGAGGATTATTTCCTGAGAACGCCCAGAAGGGTCAGAACTCCCGATACAGAGAGCTTTGCCCTGGAGAAATGCCCTCCCAAGCAGGAGCAGAAGGTCCAGCCCCTTATCTATACCGTGGGGCCCGCCTTCACCATGGTAATTCCCATTGCCCTGGGCTCCATGCTCAGTATGGGCAGCGGCTTTGGTGTGGCAGGAATTGTCATGAGCGTAGGCGCCGCCGCCATTGGAGCCGTTTGGGCTGTACTCAATGTGCGCTATCAGAAGAATGAGAATGCCGCCAATGAGAATAAACGGGTAAGCTCCTATAAGGGCTATATAGGCAATATTAGCTCGGAAATCCAGAAAAAGATGGATTATAACCGGAATATTCTGGAGGAGCAGATGCTGGATTCCGGCGCCGCGGCTGACTACGGTATCCGGGGAGACCACCATTTGTGGGAAAAGGATGCAGGACACAAGGACTTCCTCTATGTCCGCTTAGGAAAGGGTGATATTAGGTCCTATAATGATGTTTCGGTGGCTAAGGAGCAGGCTCTCATGGAGCATGACCCCCTGTCCGATTTGGCGGCCGAGGTCTCCGAGAATATGCGTTACCTGAAGGACGTGCCGGTGGGCGTGTCTATTCTGGATAATCTGGTGACAGGTATTGTCTGTCGGGACAGGAGCAGGGCCCTCAATCTTTCCAATCTGATTTCCGTGCAGATTGCGGCCCTCCATCCCTACACCCAGGTCCGTACCGCCTTTGTATATCCTATGAAGGAGTCGGATCACTGGAACTATACCCACTGGCTGCCCCACAGCTGGACTCCTGACGGAAAGCTGAGGCTCCTTGCCTGTGACGATAAGAGTGTGGGAGATGTCATGTATTTCCTGAACGGCCTTATTCGGGAGAGGCTGGAGGAAGGCGGCGATGACAAGCAGGCGGATAGCAAGGTCCTGCCTCATTATTGCATTACTATCGGCGACTGGAGCCTGGTGGAGAATGAGCCTGTGGCCAAGTATCTCCTCCATCCCACTCCTGAAATGGGGATTAGCGTCATTATTCTGGCGGATGAGCTGGATAAGCTGCCTGCTTCCTGTACCGCAATTATCCGGGATGACAGTGATTATCAGGGCTTCTACAGTACTGACGGCAGATTCGAGGAGAGATGCCCTGTGGCCTTTGATGTCATTAATGATGACAAGACTGAGGCCTTTGCCAGAACCATTTCCAACTTCAAGCTGAGAGACACGGGAGTTTCCACAGAGATTCCGGAGCTATTGAGCTTCCTGGATATGTACCATACCTCCAATGTGGAATCCCTGGACATCATGCATAAGTGGCTGGAAAACCGCACCTATGAGTCCATGAAGGCCATGATCGGCTACAAGGCCGGCAATCAGCCCCTGTATCTGGATATTCATGAGAAGTACCACGGACCACACGGTCTGGTGGCAGGTACTACCGGTTCGGGTAAATCTGAGACATTGCAGTCCTATATCCTGTCCCTGGCCGTGAATTACCATCCCCATGAAGTGGCCTTTATTCTCATTGACTATAAGGGCGGCGGCATGGCCCAGAGCTTCATAGGCCTGCCCCATCTGGCGGGGGTCATTACCAATCTGGGCGGCAATGCGGCTAACCGTGCCCTCCTTTCCATCAATGCGGAGATCCGGCACAGACAGCAGGTCTTCAATGATTATAAGGTCAAGCATATTGATGCCTATATTGAGCTCTACCGCAGCGGGACGGCCACCGAGCCCATGCCCCATCTGCTGATTATCGCGGATGAGTTCGCAGAGTTAAAGAAGGAGCAGCCGGAGTTCGTGCGTGCCCTGGTTAGCGCGGCCCGGGTAGGACGTTCCCTGGGTGTCAACCTGATTCTGGCAACCCAGAAGCCCTCCGGAGTGGTGGACGATGAAATCTGGTCCAATACCCGGTTCCGTCTCTGCCTGAGAGTGGCGGACAAGCAGGACTCCCAGGAGATGCTGAAGCGGCCTGATGCGGCCATGATTACCGGCACCGGCCGTGGCTATTTCCAGGTAGGTAATAATGAGATATTCGAGGAATTCCAGTCCGGCTGGTCCGGAGCGGAATACGAGCCCGATGTGCCCTTCCGGGATGAGAAGAATGCCCGGGTGGATATCATTAATCTGGTGGGTAAGTCGGATGTGCCTCCCAAGAAAAAGAAAAAGAAGTCCGATAATATCGCTAAGCTGACCCAGCTGGATGCCCTGGTCAAGTATATGAGCGGCCTGGCGGAAGAAAATGCCATTCCTCCTCTTAGGAAGATTTGGCTGCCGCCTCTGCCTGCCGCCATTGCCCTTGAGCAGCTAAAGACTCCGGAAATGGAGGCTGCAGCTACTGCTTATCGCCTCATTGTGCCTATCGGTCTGGCGGACAGCCCGGAGACCCAGAGCCAGTATACGGTTTATGCGGACTTCCTGAACAGCGGAAATCTCCTGGTCTGCGGCAGCGCAGGGGCCGGCAAGACTACCCTCTTACAGACCATTATCTTTGGCCTGGCCAGGAACTATACGGCTGCGGATGTGAATATCTATATTGCCGACTTCTCCAGCAGGACTATGTCGGTATTTGGAACCCTGCCTACGGTTGGAGGCGTCATGTTTGAGGGTGACGACGAGGCCATTGAGGAGACCATGGGAATCCTGACCGGAGCCCTGGAAGAGCGGCGTAAGGTCTTCTCCTCCAAGGGAATCGGTTCCTTCAAGGAATATGTGACCCAGGAGAGGGATTTCCCGGCCATTATCTTTATGATAGATAATTTCGTGGCCTTCTATGAGAGTTACGAGCAGTATGAGGATCTATTGGTCCAGGTATCCAGAGAGGGCGCCAGCTACGGTATTTATCTGGTATTTACGGCAAATACTTCCGGTGATTTGAGATCCAGGCTGCGCCAGAACTTCCCCTTTGGAATCGGACTGCAGATGGCGGATAAGTTTGAGTATGAAGCGGTGGTGGGAGATAGGACAGAGATCATTCCCGAGGGCAGGACACCGGGCCGCGGCCTCCTGAAGGCTCCGGCACCCGTGGAGTTCCAGACCGCCCTGCCGCTGCCTGAGAGCATGGGCAGCTCCCAGGTACAGCTGCTGCGCAAGTACTTTGAAGAGAATAAGAGTGAGTTTGCAGGAGAAGGCGGAGTCCGCAAGGTTTCTGCTTCCATGACAGAGCTGAAGGCGGCGGATTTCCAGAAGAGGAAGGCAGTGAAGGGCCTTGCCGAGAATCTCATGGCCCTGGGAATTGCCCAGAAGGATGAGACCACCGTGACGGTGGATATGAATCAGGAGTTCTGCTATACCGTCAGCGGCCAGTTTGGCAGCGGAAAGACCGGATTCCTCAAGTGGATGGCCCTCCAGGCCAAGGATAAGGGCTATAGGGTCCGTATCTTTGACGGAGAGGATAGGGAATTGGAGACCTTTGCAAAGGCACAGGGCTTTGGCTATATGTTTGATGCGGACGGACTGTTCGACTGCATGGAGCAGGAGCTGCAGCCTGAGCTTCTGGAGAGAAACGGGCTGGTGGCTGATGCCAGGGACGCGGGAGCGGACATTGTGGAGGCCGTAAAGGATAAGGACAGGATTCTGGTTCTCATTAATGATATGACGGCTTTCCTGGGCTGTGTCTACAATCCGGAATATGGCATGGATGAATTCATCGAAATGGCTCTGGACAAGGGCTTTGGCCACAAGATTTACTTCATGGCCGCTGTTACTCCGGATGATTATAGCGATGGACTGCGCTACAGGGCCATGCGGATATTCTCGAATTATGGCAGAGGCATCCATTTGGGCGGCCTCTTTGAAATGCAGTCGATTCTGAAGTTTGATCTGTCGGCGGCGGATCGGGTCAGGACCCTTCCCGCTGGCGTGGCCTATGCTGTGGATAGCAAGGGAGAGCCTGTGACCCTGATTACACCCAAGACGGAGGATTAAAGACCCGAAACATCCGCATCAGTGGAAGAGCAGGGGAAGGGCGGTTCCCGGAAGCCTGAGGGAGGCCGGGAGCCGCCCGGAACCGGACAAATGCGATGAAAGGGCGCGCCGGCCGGTGGCCCAAAGGGAAACCGCCGGCTGACGCGTACCTGGCATGCATACGGGGTTTTAAGCAAAACACTTTCGGATTGGCTTATGGATATCGTTTTTCAAAAATTACGGAGTTTTACAAAAAAAGTCAGTTTTCTCCGTAATTAGTGGAAGATGATTACGGAGAAAAAAGAAAAAGCTTGAAAACTCCGTAAGATTTGTGTTGCTACGCTGAACAATACGCGAAATACTACGGAGAAAATGCGGAAAACGTCAAAAAACTCCGTAAACAGTCAGGAGCTGGCTTCTAGGACTACGGAGGAAATGCCGAAAACGTCAAAAACTCCGTAAACAGTCAGGAGCTTCATAAAGGTTAGCTTAATATTTGCAAATACTATCAGAGGCATTATTGTTTAATTCTTTCTTAGTATAGTTAATAGACTTCAGCCCTTTTCTAAGGATGGGAGGAGACGATGAGTAAGATTTATTTAGAGGCCATGGTGCCCGGAAACGCGAAAAAGTATGAATTTATGGCGGACAGCAGGATGACGGCAGGCCTGGTGAAGGCCCAGTTCATAGAGCAGGTGGAGGCCATCGAGAAAATCAAACTATTTGAGGACAGAAACAAGGTTCTCATGGCCTGTCTGGATTTGAACGGCCTATTACAGGACACAGATATTCTGGGCGAGGTAGGCGTAAAGAGCGGCAGCCGGATGATGCTGATTTAAGGGAAAGGCGGGGATATTATGGCAGAATTATTAAATGTGGATCCCCAGCAGATTCGGAGCGCGGTGAGTAAGCTCAATGAAAGCGTGAGCGGTATCACCCAGGATGTGGCAAAGATCAAGGAGGCCATGGCGGGTCTGGACAAGAGCTGGCAGTCGGATGTGAAGCAGGAATTCTTCACCCGTTACAGGAGGGATGAGGAGGCCATGCAGGAAATGATCGACCAGTACAATGAACTTAGCCAGATGCTGAATGCTACTGCTGAGGAGTACGAGCGGACGGAGTCCGAAATGAAGGATGCAATGGGTAAGCTGAGATACTAGAGCCCGGGAAGGAGTGAAATGGCTGCAAGCGGAGAAAGCAGGGTGAATACCCAACAGTTTTTGTCGACGGCGGACACGCTTCAGGCGATCTTTAAGGATCTGCAGAATCAGTTCCACGCCTGGGAGCAGACGATGAACAGCCTGCGGGGTCAGTGGCAGGGAGACTGCTCTGATGACATCCGGGCTTTGACTAATCAGGTGAAGAGTAGCTCCAATGCGCTTTTGACCAATCTGCAGGGCTATAGGACGGCCCTCCGGGAGATGGCCGGAGTCTACGACAAGACGGAGAAGGCGGTGCAGGAGAAGGGAAGGAGTCTGAAAAAGGGCTCTGTAATGAGGTAAGGAGGATGCACTGTGGCGAATATTCGATTTAATTATAATCAGACGCTTCAGCAGGCAGAGAAGCTGGAGAAGATGGCATCCACCATCCAGTCCAAAACCATGACCGCCCTGGATGAGATTAGTCGGAATGTGCAGGCGGCCTGGTCCGGAGAGGCGTCGGATGTTTTTCGGAGATACCTGGCCCGCATGAAGGAAGACTTGGGGGCCAAGGCCTCTTATCTGAAGAAAACGGCGGATTTCCTGAGGACGGCGGCCAAGAAGATGAAGGAAGCGGAGATGGCGGCCCAGCAGTCCGCCCGGAGGATTTGAGACAGAGGCCGGCTGCAGGGTAGTAAAGGAAATCCTGCAGATGCCTTCAGGGGATTTGAGACGGGAGCCGGCTGCAGGGCAGTAAAGGAAACCCTGCAGATAGTTATACAAAATAGCGGGAATGATTTCCTTATGTGGGATGATTTTTTCGAAAAGCCGCAGATGGCGGCGGAAAGGAAAGTATGTCAAATAGCACAGTTAATATTAATAAAATGAAGACTGCTTCGACGGAGCTAGACAAGATTGCCCAGAGTCTGGCTCAACAGGTAAAGAAATTAAGCGAGAATACAACGGCCCTTCGCAAGGTATGGCACGGGGAGGCGGCCAATACCTATATCACGGCAGTGACCCAGAATGAGCAGAATTTCCAGCAGCTCACTAATTCTATCCGGTCTGCCTCTAGCTCCCTAAAGGAGATTACGACCTCCTACAGCAGGGCGGACGCCCAGGCCTCGGAAATCGTGAAAAACCGCATGGGAAGAGGATAATTACTATATGGGGCAGATAATCGTTTAAGGAACACACGGCGGTTATATTAGATTTTTGATAGAAATGCCGCAGACATTTGCGGCGGAAAGGATATTATGGCTAACGAAATACAGGTTGATCCCATTGAACTAAGGAAGAGAGCAGAGTCAGTCGGCAATATTTATACATCCATCCGAAACAGCATGTATTCCGCCAAGGCCCAGATCGACGGACTGAAGGGCATTTGGACAGGAGACGGGGCCACCCAGTATATGCAGAGCTTTCAGGCTTTGATGGATAAGTGCAGTGAGAACCTGGAGATCATTAAGAGGATGGAGAATGCCCTCTATGAGACGGCAGATACCTATGAGAAGAATGAGAAGGCCGTGAAGGATAAGGGATCTCAATTAAAGAAGCTGCCTACAGGCGGCATGCGCTGAATAATCCTTATAAAGGGGTGCCGCCCGGGACCTAGAGCGGGGCGGCACCGGGCAAAGCGGTATCAATCAGAAGAAAAAAGGGGTGCCGCAGAAGGGAATCGTGATCATGGGCGGATATAAGGTGTCATATAAGGTACTGTCTCAGCAGGGCGACGCCCTTAAGGCCATGGCCAAGGGAATAGACAGTTATATAACGGAGCTGGAACAGATTAAGGGAGCCCTTGGAAGTGACAGCATGCTGCAGGATGCCAGGGCGGGCCTTGCTAAGGTAGCGGGCCAGTTTGAGGGTCTGAGAACCGCTATGAGCCTGGCGGGAGAGGCTCTGGCTGAGGGAATCGGCAAATATACTAATACAGAGCAGAAGAATATTAAGAGGTCCGGGGAGACAAAGGCCCATAAACGGGACTTCTATAAGCAGCCCGTCACCATAGCCAGTGCAGGCGGAGGGGCCGCTGTGGCGGGGGCCGTCGGCTCCGGGGCGGCCAGTGCGGCGTCCTATTCTACGGCCACGGAGACATCTACTACTATTAATTATCAGGACAACTCCACTAATTCCGTAGAAATCAATAATTACGGGGCGGGCGGGGACACTTCGGCAGCGGATATGTCCTATTCCGGAAGTGACTATAGCGCCCCCTCATCTGAAGGATTTGAGAGCTCTGGTCTGGGGGCTACAGCCTCGGCTGAGCCGGCTTCTATCTCTGCGGGAGCGGTGAGTTTTGCCGCCACGGCCGCAGCTACAGTGGGAATCGCAGGAGGTTTTGTGGGCGGAGTCGCCGCCAAGAGGGCTGCAGGTGAGCAGGACGAAACTGCTGCGGAGGATGTGTATCAGAACCCGGGGCAGCAAGCTGAATTCGTGGACCGTGTGACGGATGTGGATGTAGAGATAATTGATCCTTAAGGAATAAGCGCCCGTGGAGCATAATGCCACTGTCACAGGGGTGTGGATCCTCATGGACTAAGGACATGCGGCCTAGATAAATACGGCCGCGGCTGATAAAAATGTGAGCAAAGGACGCTAAAATGAAAAAGAAGGATTTTAGAACGGTAGCACTAATTGTCATAGGAGGGCTCTTAGTCATTCTCCTGACATGGTTTGTCATTTCCTTCTCAGCCTCAAAGGAAAACGCTTCCGGGAAGGGGGCGTCTGCGGGCACGGCCAAGGAGGGCACAGTCGCGGAGAGTGGATCTGTCGGAAAAGGGACGTCAAAGGGGGATTCCTCCAAAGGGACATCCGGGGGAGAAGACGCCCCGGAATCTGATGAAGCAGCTGCAGCAGCGGAGGAGGAGGCTATAGAGGGCCATAATTCCATTGCTGTTGCATCCCGGGCATATACGGGCCTCCAGAATCTAAAGAATGAGAATTATGAGGACGGTACCTATTATTATCAGGACCTGACCGGGGACGGCATGGTGGTTATTACCAATCTCTCCACAGCCGCCTCAGAGGACAGGGATGATACGGAGGCCTATATTAAGAGCTTTATTACAGAGAAAATAGAGAAGGATGCAAATATTAAGAAGGTGGAATCCAATTCAAATATTTCCGCCAGGCTCACATATCCTTCATATGTGGTAGAATGGGAGAGCGGCAAGAATGAAGACAGCCGGGACGCTATTGGCCTTGTCTTCTTCTCCGACGGGTTTACCTATTACTATGGTTATTCCTGCCCCCTGGATGCCTATGAGGACAATGAGGCCTTCTTCCGGGAGGAGCTGGAAGGGATTGAGCTAACGGAAGAATAAGTGATGAAGCAAAGAATTTGGAAATTTCTGTTTCCTGCAAACGAAGAGATTCAGGGTAATATTTTTAATCTGTTGGCAATGGGAGGCTTCATTGTCTGTATAGTCACCGCCTTCTATAATCTGGCGCTGGGCCTTGGAGTGTGGAACTTTCTGGTCACACTTTCCGGAGCAGTCTATTCCGTGTCAATGATGGTCTATGTCCGGAAGACCCGGAAGTATCGCGGAGCCCTGATATTGACCGTAATTACAATCTTTTTGGGTCTTTATACCTATCTGTTCTTTCTATCGGGCGGCTACCATAGCGGTATGCCGTCCTTTTTTATCTTTGCGGTGGTCTTTACCGCCTTCATGCTGGACGGCCCTATCATGCCGGTCCTGGTCTTTGTGGAGCTTTTGTGGTACGCCATAATCTGTCTCTATGCCTATTATAATCCCCTGCCCGATAATATCATGAATGACGAGGGGGCCTATCTCATAGATGTGATAGTTTCTGAAATTATGGTGTCCTGCATTCTGGCCATAACCATGTATCTGCAAATTCAGGTTTATAAGCAAAAGCAGACAGAATTGGACAGGACCCGTCAGCAGGCCGAGAAAGCCAATATGGCTAAGAGCGACTTTCTGGCCAAAATGAGTCATGATATTAGAACCCCCCTAAATACCATGCTGGCTACAAACGAGCTGATTCTACAGAACACCTCCTCCCGGGAAATAAGAGAGTGGGTTAATGACAGTAATAATTGCGGCCAGATTTTGCTTACTATGATTAATGACATGCTGGACATCTCCCGGATAGAGGCCGGCAAAAGTGAGCATCTGAAAAAGCCCTATGGTACCGAGATTCTCTTTGACGAGATTTGCAGGGCCTGGGGCATTCAGGCGGAAAGGGCAGGCTTAGACTTTATTTACCAAAAGAATTCCGACATTCCCCCGGAGCTCATAGGGGACGAGCGGGCGGTCTGGAAGATCCTGGATAATCTGCTCAGTAATGCGGTGAAATATACTCCGGAGGGCTATATTGAGGTAAAAATTGATTTCGTGGAAAAGATTGGTCCCAAGGGGGGGCCCCAGAGCGGGGAACTCCTAATCTCGGTAGAGGATAGCGGAATTGGTATTGCCCCTGAATATAGGGAGAGCATTTTCCGCCCCTTTGAGCGGGGATCTGAGGAAGCCTTCCGGGATGTGGAAGGCAGCGGGCTGGGTCTTGCTATTGTCAAGGATCTGGTGGAGGGGGCCGGAGGAGATATTTCCTTTGAAAGCAGTCCGGGACAAGGCACCACCTTTATGGTCCGCCTGCCCCAGCTCATGAAGAGCTCCAAGGGGGAGAAAAGGGAGGAGAAAGAGGAGTATAAGGGGAAAAAGGGCCAGATGGCCCTGATGGCCCCCAATGCCCGGATTCTGGTAGTAGATGATAATCACTATAACCGCAAGGTCATCTGCCGCTTGCTGGAGCCCACCCTGGTTCAGACGGATGATGTGGAAAGCGGCTATGAAGCCGTGGAAATGATTGATGTAAAGCACTATGACCTGGTATTCATGGATTTGAGGATGCCCGGCATGGACGGGGTAGAGACCCTAAAGGAAATCCGAATGGAATATCCGGACTTTCATACCCCTGTCATAGCCCTCACCGGGGACATAAGGGATGGGGTTGAGGAAATGCTTTTGAATCAGGGCTTTGACGGGTTCGCTTCCAAGCCGGTGAGCTCCTACAGGCTATATGAGCTAATTCGCACCTATATACCGGATAAGACCATGACTGTGGATATGGGGGAGAAGGATGGGGACGACATGAAGATAGATGCTCTTCGGGACAAACTGCTTCCCTATGGAATTGATTTGAGGGCGGGCCTGGATTTCAGTGCAGGAGATGAGGCGGAGCTATTGATGAAGCTGCGCTTATTTGAGGGCTATGGGGATGAGGCTATTAGTCGGCTTCAGAAAGAGGAGAGAGAAATCCTAAATGGCCAGCTGGCCCATTCCATAAAGTCTGCTGCCAGAGGGATTGGAGCCAGATTTCTGTCGGAGCTTTCAGAGGCTGTGGAAATCCGAAAGGATGCGGCCTTTTCCAGAGAGGCCCTGCCTATATTAATTCATGAGTATCAGAGGGTTCTAAAGGGAATCCGAGAGGCAGGCATCGTATAGGCAGGCTCCGCCTATATTAATTCATGAATATCAGAGGGTCCTAAAGGGAATCCGGGAGGCTGGCATCGTATAGGCAGGCTCCGCCTTTATTAATTCATGAATATCAGAGGGTCCTAAGGGGAATCCGGGAGGCAGGCATCGTATAGGCAGGCTCCGCCCCTATTTCAGATAGCGGCGGATGTCTCCTCTTTTATTAAGCCCCAGCTTGGCTTTTACCTCGGACACCAGCTTCTTCACATAGGGCATAGAAATATGGAGAATATCACAGATTTCCCGGTCTGAGCGGAATTCGGCCAGAAGTCTGGCCACATCTGTTTCCCGTCCGGTAAGCGCCCGGGGGAGGCTTTCCAAAAGCTCCATATTGAGGCGGCCTCTCTCCACCTGGGAGGAGTAGAGATCAATATAATGCTGCACCCGGGTCAGGAGCACTTTTCCGGACACCGGCTTTTTCAAGTAATCTACCGCATCGGTGCTAAGGCCCCGGCATTCTGACTGTTCATCGGTCATGCCCGTCAGAAAAACCACCGGAATTTTTCGCCATTCCTCATCACTCTTTAATAGGTGCAGGATTTCATAGCCGTCCATACCGGTCATCCGGATATCCAGCAGAATAAGAGAGGGGCTGACAATTCCTTCTGAGAGAAGCTCAATAGCCCTCTCTCCGGACTCGCTGACATGGACATCATATAGGGTCTCCAGTTGTCTCTTCATGAGGTCCAGCATCTCTCTGTCATCGTCAATAATCAACACGGTATTTCGATTCATAATCATTATTTCCTAGGATAAATGTCACGACTTTTTTGCCAAAAATATCTTAAATCACCCTTTGATATTTGTCAAAAATTCCGCCTGTAGGTTCTGTATTACATTGACTTACTCTGGATCATAAGATAAAATGTTAAGAATCTGTGAAAATTAATAACAGGCGGTTAAGCCTTTATAAAAAGGCTTTTCACGAAATCATGAGCTCAGGGGGTGATAAGGATTGGCGCATGAAACCATTGAGGCGGTGAGGACGGCAGAACGCGAGTCTGACGAGGCGGAGAGAAACGCCAGGGCAGAGGCTGAAAAGATTGCCGCTGACGCTGAGAAAGAGGCCGAGAAAAGAGCCGCTTCCCTCACAGAAGCTTCCCGCATAAAAGCGGAAGAGGCCCTGCAAAAGGCAAAGCAGGAGGGGGAGAAGCTGATGGCTGCCGCAAAGAGTGAGGCAGAGCAGGAGACAGCCGCTCTCCGTATGCAGGCTTCCAAAAAGAGTAACCAGGCGGTCAGGCTAATTGTAGACAGTCTGGCCTAGGTAGGAATTCGGATTCCCGGGGAATGAGAGGGCTTTTTGCCGGACATACAGGAAGGGCCTCTTGACTGATGCGGGATTGACCGAATGTATTTCATTATAGGATTACGAATTTCATCAGAAATTCGTAATATGTACACGACCGGGTCCCTGGGGACCGGGGAGCGTGTCCCGCGCGGGGCGCGGGATTTCCGAATGCCTTTCCCTGATGCGTTCGGAAAGACATAATTAAAGAAAAGGAGGTGGGAAAAGGCATGGCTGTTTTACCCATGAAACGGATCCAAATTATCGGGATGAATAAGGACCGCAAAACCGTATTGGAGCTAATCCAGAGGCTGCAGTCCGTGGAAATCCCGGAAGCCGTTTCCGGTCAGAGCAGTGACACTTTAGAGACGCCAAAAGACGATATATTTGCTAAGGTCGATACATCTGATGCCAGGGCTATATTCGACAAGAATGTCCAGGTGGCCCAGGAGGCGCTCGGGGTGCTCAATCAATATGCCCCTGAGAAAAAGTCCTTACTGGACTCTTTGAATGGTAAAAGGGAGCTTTCTCTTCAGGAATTCACGGAGAGAGGGAATGATGGAGAGCTGGTCATTGAAAAGGCCCGCCGTATTCTGGGGCTCCAAAAGGAATTGATCGAGGCCCGGTCGGAGATTCCCAAAATCGAGGCCCAGATCGAGGCCCTGCATCCCTGGGTCGGTATGGATTTACCCCTGAATTTCAGGGGGACCAGCCGTACAAAGGCCATCATTGGAGCATTTCCCGAGAAATTGTCTGAGGAGGAGATAGTCACTACTATTGCCGGCTATGCTCCGGATATGACGGGGATTGACGTGGATGTGATTTCATCCTCAGATGAGCAGACCTGTATCCTGCTCCTCTGCCTAAAGGAGGATGGGGATGCGGTGGAGGAGGCCCTGCGGCGGATGAATTTTGCCAGGCCGCCCCTGTCAGATGTGGTACCCTCCAAGCAGATCGAGGGCTTGAGAGGAGATTTGGAAAGGGCGCAGAAGGAAGTAGAGAGACGCAAGACCCAGATAGCAAAGTATGCCCCTGAAAGGGAGAATCTGGAATTCGTTTCGGATTACTACAAGATGCGGTCCGACAAATATGACGTTTTAGGTAGGCTTTCCCGGTCAAAGAGAACCTTTATTCTAGAGGGTTATGTTCCGGAGCGGGATGTGGCAGAGGTGGAGAGAAAACTCACAGCCGCTGCCGATGTCTATGTAGAGTTCACTGATATCGCGGCCAATGAAGAGGCGCCGGTACTGCTCAAGAATAACTTTTATTCGGAGCCTGTTGAGGGCGTGGTGGAGAATTACTCCATGCCTTCTAAGGGGGAGATAGACCCCACGGTTCCTGTATCCTGTTTCTATTACATCCTGTTTGGAATGATGCTGTCCGATGCGGCCTATGGCCTCATTATGGCATTGGCCACAGGGATTCTGATGCTCAAGTACAAGAAGATGGAATACGGCATGAAAAAGACTTTGAGAATGTTCTTTTTCTGCGGTATCGGCACCATTATTTCAGGAGTGCTTTTTGGCAGTTACTTCGGAGACATGATTCCGGTGGTGTCCAGAACCTTCTTTGGCAAGGAAATACAGGTCTGGTGCTGGATTGATCCCCTCAACCAGCCTATGAAGATGCTGGTGCTGTCCTTTGCTATTGCCATTGTCCATCTCTTCGCGGGTCTGGGAATTCTCTTCTATACGGATGTGAAGAACGGAAAAATCAAGGATGCTATCTATGATGCCGTATTCTGGTACATGCTGGTGGGCGGACTCATTGTTTTCGGACTGACCACAGACATCGTGCTGAATATGCTGCAGCTTTCACCCTTCGTACCCGCCTCTGTAGGACAGGTCGGAGCTATTGTGGCCGCAATAGGCGCGGTAGGCATTGTCCTTACAGGCGGCAGGGAGTCCAGGAACTGGTTTAAGAGGCTCTTGAAAGGCCTTTACGCACTCTATAATGTGACAGGTTACCTGAGCGATATCCTGTCCTATTCCAGACTGCTGGCCCTGGGCCTGGCAACCAGTGTTATTTCCCAGGTCTTTAATAAGATGGGGACCATGGGAGGAAACGGATTCTTTGGCATAATAATGTTCATTGTTGTGGCGATTCTGGGCCACTCGCTGAACCTGGCCATCAACGCGCTGGGCGCGTATGTGCATACAAATCGTCTGACCTTCGTGGAATTCTTTGGAAAGTTCTATGAGGGCGGCGGAAAGAAATTCACGCCTTTTGCGATGAATACCAAATATTACAAAATCAAGGAGGAAAATTAAAAAATGGGCACAACATTTGCATTGTTAGGAGCAGCTTCAGCGGCTTTATTTGCGGGCGTCGGCTCCGCCATCGCGGTGGGACGCGCGGGTCAGGCCGCAGCAGGGGCAGTTACGGAAGATCCCTCCCTTTTCTCAAAGGTTCTGATTCTGCAGCTTCTGCCTGGTACTCAGGGTATCTATGGTCTTTTGATTGCTTTCATCGCCCTTGGACGGATAGGAATCATGGGCGGCACCCTTCCCGGGGATGACGTGGCACTGGGCCTGAGCTATTTCGCAGCCTGCCTTCCCATGGCAGTCGTAGGTCTGATTTCCGCCCTGCAGCAGTCCAAGGCATCCGTAGCGGCTATCGCCTTAGTTGAGAAGAGACCTGACCAGTTTGGTAAGGCTATGATTTTCCCGGCCATGGTTGAGACCTATGCTATTCTGGCCCTCCTTATCTCCATTCTGGCTATCAACGGCATTCCTGCCTAAGCTTTTACAGGTAATTTATCCCATAGGATAATGTGATATGTGAATGCAGCAATTGTCAGAAATGAAAGAAAGGTACGATAAGGGAATGACTGGATTAGATAAGATCATCGGTCAAATCAGGCAGGAGTCCGAGGAGGCTTCGGCACAGATCCTTTCAGAGGCGAGGAAGGCGGCATCGGATAAGGTTTCAGCCGCAGAAGCCGCCGCCCGTGAGGAGTGCTCGAAGATTGAACGGAACGGGGCCCTGCGGGCCAAGGATCAGATAGCCCGCTCCCAGTCCCAGGCCGCCCTCTATAAGCGGCAGGCCGTTCTCTCCGCCAAGCAGGAGCTTATCGAGGAGGCTTTCGCCAAGGCGGAGGCCCATCTCCGGGGCTTATCTGACGGGGACTACTTCAGGCTTATCCTGAAAATGGCCGAGAAATATGCGATTCCCGGAGAGGATGGGGAGATTCGTCTGTCCGAGAGGGACAAGAAGCGGATGTCCTTTGAATTTCCGGCTATGTTAAAGGGTTTGAAGGGCTTAAAAGGCGGCACTCTCACGGTTTCAGAGAAGACCGAGAAGATCGAGGGGGGCTTTGTCCTCTCTTACGGCGGAATTGAGCAGAACTGCTCATTCAAAGCGCTTTTGGCCGAGGCCCACGACCCCCTGCAGGATAAACTGCAGAAGCTTTTATTTGATTCTGAAGGTTAACGCGTGACGTGTAAGGAGGCCATGATTCATGTCCGATAAACAGTATATTTACGCGGTTGCGCGAATACGGGCGAAGGAGATGCATCTCCTGACCGGCGGCTTTATGGAGCAGCTCATTGCCGCCAAATCGCCCGGAGAATGTCTGCAGCTATTGCTGGACAAGGGCTGGGGCGATGGACAGGTGAATGGAGTTGACAGGTTCGAGGAGATCCTTTCTATCGAGAGGAAAAAGACCTGGGATCTGATGGACGAGCTCATGGATGACCTGTCCCCCTTTGATGTTTTCCTGTATAGCAATGACTACCACAACTTGAAGGCTGCCATAAAAGAGGTCTGTACCGGGACGGATTACGAGGGAATCTTTATTTCCCAGGGTACCATAGAGCCTGAGGTGATATTTAAGGCAATAGAGGAGCGGGATTACAGCCTTTTGCCGGAGCGTATGCGGCCGGTGGCAAAGGAGGCATTTGATACCCTGCTTCATACCCGGGACGGACAGCTTTGCGATATTATGGTAGATAAGGCTGCCCTGGAGGCAATTTATGAGGCGGGATATGCTACAAAGAATCCCATCCTCTCCCTCTATGGGGAGCTGACAGTGGTTACGGCGGATTTAAAGACTGCGGTCCGCGCCCAGAGAACAGGCAAGGATATGGCCTTTCTAAAGAAATCCCTGGCCCCCTGCAAGACCCTGGACATTAATGCTCTGATGGCAGCGGCTGTAGACAGCTTTGACGCAATCATAAAGTATCTCTCTTCCACCAAGTATGCTGATGGTGCGGAAGAGTTGAAAAAGTCCCCTTCTGCTTTTGAACGTTGGGGAGATAATCTGATTATCCGGGCCATTCGTCCGGAGATACATCATCCGTTTACTTTAGGCCCCCTGGCGGCTTATGTGCTGGCACGGGAGAATGAGATAAAGACGGTACGGATCGTTCTTTCCGGCAAGATTAATGATATGCCGGAGGATTCGATTCGGGAAAGGGTAAGGGAAATGTATGTATAAGATTGCCGTAATGGGGGATCGGGACAGCATTTACGGCTTCGCGACCCTTGGCCTGGATACCTACCCTTTCACAGATCCACAGGAAGCCGGACGGAAGCTAAGAGAGCTGGCGGACGGAAATTATGCCGTTATCTATATAACGGAGTCCCTGGCGGCAAAGCTCACCAATGAGATTGACCGCTACCGGAGCCAGATGATGCCGGCCATTATCCTGATTCCCGGAGTTTCCGGAAATACGGGTATGGGAATTTCTGCTGTGAAAAAGTCTGTGGAGCAGGCCGTGGGATCAGATATTCTATTCGGGAAGAGTGAATGATGCCGCTTCACTGCGGCGTGGAAGGAAGAAAGATGAGCAAAGGTACAATTAAGAAAGTTGCCGGGCCTCTGGTCATCGCTGAGGGCATGCGGGACGCCAATATGTATGACGTGGTCCGTGTCAGTGATGAGCGCTTAATCGGTGAGATCATCGAGATGCACGGGGATCAGGCATCTATTCAGGTATATGAGGAGACCTCGGGTTTGGGACCCGGGGCGCCGGTGGAGTCAACGGGCGTTCCCATGAGCGTGGAGCTGGGACCCGGACTTATCGGCAGTATTTATGACGGAATTCAGAGACCTCTGGAGAAAATCATGGAGTCCACCAATAGTAATCTCCTGTCCAGAGGTGTGGAGGTACCCTCTCTTGACCGGGATAAGACCTGGTGCTTTGAGCCCAGTGCCGAGGTTGGTTCTGAGGTTCAGGCGGGAGACGTGCTGGGAACCGTAAAGGAGACCCAGGTTGTTACCCAGAAGATTATGGTGCCCTATGGTGTCAAGGGAAAGCTGAAGAGGATTACCCCCGGTAATTACAAGGTAACGGACGTGGTTGCCGTTGTTACGGATGAGGATGGTACGGATCATGATGTGACATTGATGCAGAAGTGGCCTGTCCGCCGTGGCCGTCCCTATAAGGAAAAGCTTCCCCCGGATGTGCCTCTTGTAACAGGACAGAGGGTTGTGGATACGCTCTTCCCTCTTGCTAAGGGCGGTACGGCCGCAGTTCCCGGACCTTTCGGATCCGGCAAGACGGTGGTGCAGCACCAGCTGGCTAAGTGGGCTGAGGCCGATATCGTGGTTTACATCGGCTGCGGCGAGCGTGGAAACGAGATGACGGACGTTCTGAATGAGTTCCCTGAACTGAAGGATCCCAAGTCCGGCTTCTCACTTATGGAGCGGACGGTTCTGATTGCCAATACCTCTGATATGCCGGTGGCGGCCCGTGAAGCTTCTATTTATACAGGAATTACGATTGCGGAGTTCTTCCGCGACATGGGATACTCCGTGGCTCTGATGGCGGATTCCACCTCCCGTTGGGCGGAGGCTCTCCGTGAAATGTCAGGCCGTTTGGAGGAAATGCCCGGTGAAGAAGGTTATCCGGCTTACCTGGGTTCCCGTCTGGCTCAGTTCTATGAAAGAGCAGGCCGTGTACATACTCTGGGAAGTGAAGTCCGGGAGGGCTCCCTTTCCGTTATCGGTGCGGTTTCCCCTGCGGGCGGTGATATTTCAGAACCCGTTACCCAGGCTACCCTCCGTATCGTAAAGGTTTTCTGGAGCCTGGATTCCTCTCTGGCGCAGCAGAGGCATTTCCCGGCTATTAACTGGCTGACCAGTTACTCACTCTATCTGGATGGTATGTCCGCCTGGTTTAATGAGTGCGTGGAGCCTGACTGGATTAAGCTCCGTCAGGAAATGATGACTCTTCTGCAGGATGAGTCAAAGCTCAATGAAATGGTGCAGTTAGTCGGTATGGACGCGCTTTCCGCCCCTGACCGCCTAAAGATGGAGGCCGCCCGTTCCATACGTGAGGACTTCCTGCATCAGGATGCTTTCCACGACATTGATACCTATACCTCCTTGAAGAAGCAGCATATGATGATGACCATGGTGTTGGATTTCTACAAGCTGTCTCTGGAGGCCCTGAAAAAGGGCGCTTCCGTGGAGAAGCTGGTGGCCATGGACGTCCGTGAGGAGATCGGCCGATTCAAGTATACAGCTGAGGCGGATCTGGATCCTGTCTATGAGAAGATTCAAGGGAATCTGAACGCAGAGATCCAGAGAATCATCTCTGAAAAGGAGGACTTCTAAATGCCAAAGGAATATAGAACAATTCAAGAGGTTGCGGGTCCTTTGATGCTGGTTCGCGGTGTTGAGGGCGTGACCTATGACGAGCTGGGGGAAATCGAGCTGGCAAGCGGTGAGACCCGCCGTTGCAAGGTTCTGGAAATTGACGGCGGAAATGCCCTGGTGCAGCTTTACGAGGTTTCCACAGGTATCAACCTGGAGTCTTCCAAGGTCCGCTTCCTGGGCCATACCATGGAGCTGGGCGTATCGGAGGATATGCTTTCCCGGGTCTTTGACGGACTGGGACGCCCCATTGACGGCGGTCCGGAGATTCTGCCGGATCAGAGGAGGGATATTAACGGCCTTCCCATGAATCCCGCCGCCAGGAGCTACCCCCAGGAGTTCATTCAGACCGGTGTTTCCGCCATTGACGGACTAAATACTCTGGTTCGTGGACAGAAGCTGCCGATTTTCTCGGCATCCGGCCTGCCCCACGCCAATCTGGCAGCCCAGATTGCCCGTCAGGCAAAGGTTCGCGGGACTTCGGATCCCTTCGCCGTTGTATTTGCGGCCATGGGTATCACCTTCGAGGAATCCAATTTCTTCATTGAGAGTTTCCGTGAGACCGGAGCTATTGACAGGACCGTGCTATTCATTAATCTGGCCAATGACCCGGCGGTTGAGCGTATCGCTACACCCCGTATGGCCCTGACGGCGGCAGAATATCTGGCCTTCGAGAAGAATATGCACGTTTTGGTCATCCTGACCGATATTACCAACTATGCTGACTCACTCCGTGAGATCTCCGCAGCCCGGAAAGAGGTTCCCGGCCGTCGTGGATATCCCGGATACATGTATACCGACCTGGCTACCCTCTATGAGAGAGCCGGACGGCAGAAGGGGAAGACCGGTTCTATTACCATGATTCCCATCCTGACCATGCCGGAGGATGATAAGACCCATCCCATCCCCGACCTGACGGGATATATTACCGAGGGACAGATCATTCTGTCCAGAGACCTCTACCAGAAGGGTATCGCACCGCCTATCGACGTGCTGCCTTCCCTGTCCCGACTGAAGGATAAGGGTATCGGCGCAGGCAAGACCCGTGCGGATCACGCCAATACCATGAACCAGCTCTTCGCGGCCTATGCCAGAGGAAAGGATGCAAAGGAGCTCATGATGATTCTGGGTGAGGCGGCCCTGACTGATATTGACAAGCTCTATGCCAAGTTTGCGGATGAATTCGAGCAGCAGTACGTTTCCCAGGGCTATCAGACCGATCGCTCCATTGAGGAGACACTTGCCATTGGCTGGGAGCTTCTCCGTATCCTGCCCAGAGCGGAGCTGAAGCGTATTAAGGATGAATTCCTGGATTCCTACTATGATCCTGAGGATGAGAAGCGTACGCTTGCAGGGCAGCAGTAAGATAAGGAGGTGAGTTTTTGGCACAGAAACAAGTGAACGCCACCCGTATGGAGCTTACCCGCCTTAAGCGGAAGCTGGTAACGGCAAAGCGGGGCCATAAACTCTTGAAGGATAAGCGGGACGAGCTCATGCGCCAGTTTTTGAATTTGGTGCGGGAGAATATGGCTCTCCGTGAGAAGGTAGAGAAGGGGATTAAGGCCGCCAACCAGAACTTTGTGCTGGCGGGGGCCTCTATGTCTGCAGAGGCGGTCCAGGTGGCTTTTATGGCGCCCAAGCAGGAGGTGCAGCTGGAGACGGGGACACGAAATGTCATGAGTGTGGATATTCCTGTCTTCACTTACAAGACCAGGACCAGCGACGCCAATGATATTTATTCCTATGGTTTGGCTTTTACCTCCAGTGATCTGGATGATGCGGTAAAGAGTCTCTCTGACATTCTGCCGGATATGCTGAAGCTGGCGGAGAGTGAGAAGTCCTGCCAGCTCATGGCGGCAGAGATTGAGAAGACCAGACGCCGTGTGAATGCTCTGGAGCACGTGATGATTCCCAATATGCAGGCCAGTATCAAGTATATTACTATGAAACTGGACGAGAATGAGAGAAGTACCCAGATCCGACTCATGAAGGTGAAGGATATGATGCTGGAGGAGGCCCATCACTACGAGGAGAAGGCAGAGGAGAAGTTCCGCAAGGATTTAGAGGAACAGGGCGTTTCCTGATTGATAATAGCCAGTTGGGCGGGGGATATAACCCCTGCCAAGCTGGCTATGTCTACACTTATGATTTTACGAATGTATAGGGGACGCGGCTCTTGCCGCGCGTGGCCCGGCCGCCTGGGAATAGGGAATTTCCGATGCAATTCGGAGATTTGACCGGTCCTGTGTATTTGTTTAATTATAGACTTCCGGACATGGCTTTGATGAAGATGGGCTTTGTCGGAATTCTATCATAATGTTGAGGGGGTATGGTATGCCTGAGTTAAAGCTTTATCGAAAGCGGATTATTCCAGAGGAATGTGTCTTACTCAAGGATGACCGCATCCTCTATGCGGATGACCGCATTATTGTCACCGCATGGAAAACGCTCCATCCCAAAAAGGAATTTTCCCATGGTTATTCCTGTTATTTTATAAAGGAGAATTACAAGGTTAGCCGATTCCTGAGAAAGGACGGCTCGCTAATTTATTGGTATTGTGACATTGTAGATTATGATATTGACCCAGAAGAGAATAGCTATATCGTAAAGGATTTGCTGGCGGATGTGATAGTGGAACCGGATGGATTTGTGAGGGTTCTGGATTTGGATGAGTTTGAGGAGGCTTTGGAGGCGGAGTCCCTGTCCGTGATGGACGTGAGAAAGGCTCTCCGGGCTCTGTCTTCCCTATTAAAGATTATTTATGCCGGAGAATTTGACAGTCTGACGGCAGAAATTATGTCAAGGATTGAGGAGGAAACGCCCCGGCAGTAGCCGTGGGCGGCCTCCTAAGGACGGGTGAATGAAGAAGTTAGAGAAAACAAAATCATTAGGAGAGATGATACGGCTGAGGCCGTATTTATTTTATACATTTCTTTATTGTATTGTGGCTGTGGGCTGTTTCTTCTGGTTTGGGCTCTCCGGGACGGTTTTTGGCACATCGGATGCCCAGACCCAGCATATAAAGGCACTGGCGTATTATTCGGGATATTTGAGGGACGGGATACAGAACATTCTGTCGGGTCAGTTCACCAATGCTTTTCCGGAATGGAGCTTTGCTATTGGGCCCGGGGCGGATGTCTTGGGCACCTTTCATTATTACTGCATAGGGGAGCCTTTGACGGCCCTGTCGGTCTTTGTGCCGACCCGCTTTATTCCGGTTTTCTATGACTTCTTGATTCTGGTCCGTATGTATCTGGCTGGTCTTTTTTTCATTCCCATGTGTAAGGAGCTTTCATATTCGCCGGAGACATTGACTAATGCGGCAAATGGTATAGGAAATGCTTCTGGACCTAATAGTCTGGAAAAGGGACTTAGGAGTCAGGAGCCCGATGGAATTGCCCTGGTAGCAGGGGCCCTTATGTATGCTTTTAGCTTCTGGTCCCTGCGCTATGTCACCTCCCATGCTTTCTTTCTAATAGCACCCATCTTTCTGCCCCTGCTGATTATGGGGGCCGTCCGGATTATTAAGGGTAAGAGTCCTATTGTATTTATTCTAGCGGTTTGCTTTGCGGCCCTGAGTAATTTCTATTTCTTCTATATTCTAGCCCTCATGACCGGGGGTTATGTGATAATTAAGCTATTCTATGGAATGCGAAATGTCTTGCCTATGAAGAAAAGGGTCAGAAAGCTGATTATTATCGGCCTTTGGGCTCTTTTGGGAATGTGCATGGCGGCCGTATTATTATTACCCCAGGCTTATTCCTTCCTAAATAATCCCAGGGCGGGTATGGATTCCAAGAATCCCCTGCTCTTTACCCTGGGCTATTACTTCGAGCTGCCTGGGACTCTATTGACCAATCAGGGTAATTTCTATGGTGCGGTTCCGCCCTTTCTCCTGGCTTTATTACTATTGTTTCGGCGGGAGAGGAAGACTGCTAAGGCCCCCGGTGCAGGCGGCTCAGGGTGTAGGACCGTTAAGGCGGCAGGTGAAGGCGGTTTAGAGGATCAGATTGCCAAGGCTCCAAGTGCAGACGGCTCAGAGGACCGGACTGACACGGCCCCCGGTGCAGACGGCTCAGAGGCTCAGACGGACAAGACCCCCGGGGCAGGCGGCTCAGGGTGTAGGACCGCTAAGACGGCAGGTGAAAGCGGTTTAGAGGATCAGATTGCCAAGGCTCCAAGTGCCCCCGGCTCAGAGTGCCAGACGGACAAGGCTCCCGGTGAAGGAAGTTCAGAGTGCCATTCTGACAAGGCTTTTGCTGCAGGGGGAACCTTGAAGGAGTCCGGAAGGGTCCTGCGCCTAATCTATATTATATGCGGAATAATGCTTCTCTTTCCCTTTTTTGGAAGCCTCTTTGCCGGTTTCTCCCATTCCGTGGACCGGTGGGCCTTCGTTTTTGCCCTCCTAAATGCCTATGTAGTCACATTTATGTGGAAGGACCTCCTGTCGGAGGATCAGGCCAAGGGTAAATACCTCTGTCTGGGATTAGCAGTATATACTATAATTTGTCTCCTTTTTCCGGAATCTAGGAAAAATGGTGCTATGGCGGCACTTGCCATTCATTTCTTTGCTATTCTCATATTGTACTTTTTCCGGGGCGAGAAAGAGGATGACAGGCTTTCGCTTCAGAATACAAATATGGACATGTCCCCTGCCGTCAGGGCCGGAGGGCAGGGGACAGGCTCTGAGAAAGGTCAGGAGCCTTTGCCCCCTGCTAGTAGAGATGGGCAGGAGATTTTGCCCCCTGCTGCCGGAGATGGTCAGGAGGCTTTGTCCCCTGCTAGCGGAGATGGGCAGGAGCCATCTGTCCATTCTTCTCATGAGACCGGCTCCCAAAGGGGAAGAAATCCCTTACGGATGCTGCTCTATCGGAAAGAGACCTTTCTGCTCCTGCTGATTATCCTAAGTATCCTGCTCACGGCCATGTGGCGCTATTCTCCGGATGAAGAGGGGCTGCCCCTGAAAACCCCCCTGGCTGACGAAACTGTGGACAGAATCCTGAATAATGAGACCTATACCATTTCCAGTCTGGCTGAGGCGGACGGATACAAAGGCTTCTACCGCTATTCGGGTGATACCACCATTAACCCGGGAATACTATCAGGGGTTTCCACAACGGCATTCTATTGGTCAACCCTCAATCCTTATCACGCCCTATTCGAGGAGGGGCTGGGTATGAGGAATATGGATAGCAATACCCCCTTTAATTATGATGAAAGAACAGCCGCCACAGGCATATCGGCCGTCCGCTATTATGCCTGCGCCACCAGTAATGTGGAGACTCCTTATGGATATACAGAGCTTGGAACCTCTAATTTCAAGGCGGATAGGACCCAGACTGTTTTAGATGAATTGAGGCGGGAATATGGGACAGATGAGTTAACGCCGGGCCAGATGGCACCCCTGAAAGACGCCACCGTGAATAACCGGGTTTATTTCCGGAATGACTATGCCCTCCCTTTAGGCTTTACCTATGACTCCTATGTCAGTGAGAAGGATGCACAGACCCTTTCCTATGCGGAGCGGGAGGAAGCCCTTTTAAGCTCTGTCATTCTGGATCTGGGCGAGGGAAAGACCTTTGCAGGAGCAGATCTATCCGGCTTACAGAATAGGGCGGATGGACTGCAGGCGGAATCGACTTCCGATGTTCAACGGATTCCCGTCACCTATGAATATAATGAAGATGAGATTAGGGAGAGAGAGGACGGCTTTTTCATCAATAGTCCCGGGGCCACATTGACATTGAAGCTCAAGGGACAAGACATAGATACTCCTTGTGAGTATTTCTGTGAAATTAAGGGCATGGAATATGAATATGCAGATGAGTATGAGCAGTATTTCGGAGAGGATGCCCTCTATGATCCTGCCGGTCTATATAATAGGGTTAGATACAAGCTTTTGCCTGGGCAGGAAAGGCATAGGATTGTACGGGAACATTTCATAGAGCCGGGAGACGGCCATAAGGAGACCACCCTTACCTTTGCTGATAATCTGGGGCGAAAGAAGAGCGCCACCTATATGACACCCTATGCCAAGAAGTACAGCGCCAGGCATGGATTTGCCGTTAATCTGGGCTGGAGCGGGGAAATACCGGAGGAAATAAGCATTAGCTTCAAGAATCCGGGCACCTATCGCTTTTCGGATTTGGGAATTTTTGCCCACTCTATGACGGGCTATGAAGACAAGGTTAATCGCCTGAAAGAGGATATTCTGGAGGATGAGTCCGTGCTTACGGATACTGTCACGGGCAGGGTCTCCTTGGAAAGGGACAAAATCCTCTTTCTGTCCGTGCCCTATTCAGAGGGCTGGACAGCAGAGGTGGATGGGGTTCCTGCGACCCCGATCCGGGCAAATTATATGTACATGGCCCTGCCTCTTGGCAAGGGGGATCATGCTATTGCCCTTACCTATCATACGCCCTACCTGAAAGCGGGAGCAATCCTGTCTATAGCCGGTCTGGTCATATTTCTTGCCATTCTAATTATTATGAAGAGGCGTAAAGCTCAGAGAAGTAGGGGCGGGATATGAGTGCCGGATCCGGTTCGGCCAGTCCGTCTAAGGGAAACAAGGACCGGAGGTAAATGGCTGAAGAGGGAAGCTGCAAATCGCACCCTCTCCGACCGGCGGCTCTGCGATAGAAAAAGGGAAAGAATGGCATTTATGGCCATTCTCTCCCTTACTCGGTTGAATTATACAGATACGGAAGCCATGTAAAAACGAGGACGGCTTACACTGCATTCAAATCAGGCATCGTTTTCTTCCTCGGAATCATCGGATTTTTCCTCGTCAGACTTCTTTTCCTCGGACTTTTCTTCAGAATTATCCTCATCAGACTTCTTTTCCTCTTCCTGATTCTCCTCGGAATTCTCTTCATTATTCCCTGAATTGTCACCTTCAGAATTTTCGCCTGACTGGGTATCCTCATTTCCGCCTTCTTCAGCAGGCGTTTCCTGTGTCTCCCCATTATTGGGATCCGTAGATACTCCGCTTTCCTGGGCGTTCTGCTTGGCCGCTTCCTGGCCGTCGGCTAAGGATTCGTCAGCTGTGCCATAGCCGCTATATTTACCTGTCCAATAGAGATAGAATACATGGTGACCGATAATGGTGCCGTGGATATCCGGGACAATGGTACGGAAGAATAGGCATTCTCCAATATTATTGACACCGGCCATGGCCTGCTCCGCGGCCCTGGTACACTCTGCATTGGCTCCCCGGGCCAGAACAATGGCAAATCGTCCGCTGGACACGGGCTCAAACTGACCGGATTGATATATGACCCCCGTGATGGTGCTGGGAAAAGCGCCGCTCATGACCCGGTTCATAACAACGGCTCCCACCGCAATCTTTCCGGCCCAGGGTTCGCCGCCGGCCTCGCATTGGATAAGGGCCGCCAGCATTTCCTTTTCTCCGGCGGAGGTAGTGACCTCTGACAGAGACCGCTTCTTCATGGACTGGGACAGCCGGGCCAGCTCTTCTTCTCGCTTTAATTGTTCCTTTAGGGCATTGACATTATTCTTGGCGGCTACCAGCTTGGCCTCGTAGGCCAGGGCTTCAGCCTCAGCCTCGCTGATTTCACCGGCGTAAGCAGTGATGGAGTTCTTGGTCTGGTTCACCAATTTCTGAACCTTCTCCTGCTCCGCAACCGCATCCTCCCTGAGGCTTGCCAGCTCGGAACGGTCCTGCTCCAGCTTCTCCTTCTTCGCCTTGGTCTCCTCAATCAGGATCCGGTAGTTCTCCAGAACCTCCTGGTCATATTGATTGACCCTGGAAATGTATTCCGCCCGATTCAGGAAGTCACTGAAGTCCTTCATCTGCATGAAAAGATCGAAGTAGCTGTCCTGACCGTTTTCATAGAGAGCCCGGATTCTGGCTTTAATATAGCGGTATTGCGTTACTCTCTCTTCCTCGGCCCGGGCGATTTCAGCCTCGGTAGTGGATATTTCATCCTCCTTGACCCGTTCCTTCTCTTCAATTTCTGCAATTTTGTCGGAGACATTGGCTAGCTCCGAATTGAGGCCGGACAGGTTCTTTTGGAGACCTGCTTTTGTATCCTTTAGATCATCGATTTTGTCTGAGGCTTCCTCCAGCCTGTCTTCTGTATCCTCTTGCTCTTTCTGGGCTTCTTTTAGCTTATCCGAGGTAGATTTGGCAATTGCAGGCACGGAAATGGAACCGAAACTCATAGTCGCTGCCAGGAGCAGGGAAAATAGGCTTCGAATACCGCGCTTCCATCCATCTGGATTATAATTGCACTTGCTTTTCCGTCTCATTGTATCGGTCTCCTCTCATAAGCCTTCGGACCCTCTAGTGCTATTAAGCCTCTTCTATCTCGTGGATTCGCCTGCTATGACGCTCGCCTCCGGAGAAATCAGTAGTAAGGAAGGTGTCTACTATGGACATTGCCATGCCTTCTCCAACAATAAAAGCTCCCAAGCCCAGTACATTGGCGTCATTGTGAAGCCTGGTCATCTTTGCCATGAAATCATTGGTGCAAAGGGCACAGCGGATGCCGGGCACTTTGTTGGCTGTGATGGAAATTCCTATACCTGTGGAGCAGATAACGATTCCCCTGTCGGCTTCCCCTGCCGCCACAGCCTTTCCTACAGCTCTTCCAAAGATAGGATAGTCACAGGATTCCTTGCTGTTACAGCCTAAATCTGTCACCTCATGGCCCAGCTCCTTTAAGTGGGCAATAACTTTATTCTTGAGGTCAAATCCACCGTGGTCACATCCGATTGCAATCTTCATTTGCAGCCTCCTTTCAAGGGCTTTTCCATTTTGCCTGAAAAGCATTTGTCTTATATATTACCAAAAACAATGAAAAACTATAGAGGAGTTTTCATTGAAATTGTTAATCTGTTCGTTGACTTCAAAATGTCAGCTGACCCGAATCCCGCCCCAAGTCCCGGGAGCGGGAACGGGATATCTATGCAGCGGTAGTCTATAGCCGGATAATTCTATGGCCTGCGGCACGGATTAACCGGTTCATGATGGCCATTCCCAGATGGGGGGTGTCGAATTCCTCGGTATAGATCACATCGGCTCCTAAATCATCCATTTCCCGTAAGACCTGAAACAGGTTCCGGGCAATTTCTTCCTCCCTGGATCTGGATCCAATGGTCCGGACAAGGGCGCATTGGTAGCGGGAGGCGGTCTCCTCTGCGGCAATGACCGCGGTTTTCTTTCCCTCCCTTTCTTTCTCGGAGGAGAGGGCATTAATGGCCTCCACAACCTTTTCCTCCGGTCCTTTGACGATACAGAGCTCCCCCTTTGGGGCATAGTGCTTATATTTCATGCCGGGCGCCTTGGGATGGGCTGATTTATCGGTGAGGCCGTTGACAGAAGGATCTACACTAATCCGGCCTAATATTTCCTCTAGGGTATGGACATCGATAAAGCCGGGCCGGAGCAGCATAGGGACATCAGAGGTCAGATCAACAATGGTGGACTCCAGTCCGATCCCCACCGTTCCCCCATCTATAATTAAAGGAATAATTCCATTCATATCCTCCAGAACATGGGAGGCGGTAGTACAGCTGGGCCGTCCGGATCGATTGGCGCTGGGGGCGGCCAGTGGCCGTCCTGAAGCCTTTATGAGTCCCCTTGCCGCGGGATGGGAGGGAAAGCGCACGGCTACGGTATCAAGGCCTCCTGTGGTCTCCCCGGGCACAAGGGCAGACTTCCTTAGAATCATGGTAAGTGGCCCGGGCCAGAAACGGTCTGCCAGCTTCCATGCCCTGTCCGGAATATCTACCGCTATATCCTGAAGAGAATCCATATCGGCAATATGGACAATTAAAGGATTATCCGAAGGCCGGCCCTTGGCAGCGTATATTTTCTCTGAGGAAGAGGGATTGAGGGCATCTCCTGCCAGACCGTAAACCGTTTCTGTAGGCATGGCCACAAGCCCGCCCTCCCTTATGATTTTTCCTGCCTTCTGCAGCAGCGCCTCATCCTCTTTTGGGGCGGCGCCAAACAAAACAACATCTGTCTGCATCCATATTCTCCACGGAAGCATAAGGAAAATTCTTCCGCACTAAACAAGTCACCATTTATCGGCAACAGGGCCTGACACTTATCTGGCCGCATAGGCCACAGTATTCTTTCGCATTAAACAAGTCATTATTTATTGATAATAGGGCCTGACACTTATCTGGCCGCATAGGCGGCAATGTCCTCCCAGATAGAGGCCTCCTCCAGCCCCAGTTTCCAGAAAGCCGCCCCCTGAAGTCCCCAGGTATCCATGAGGCTGAGCTTGGCCTGGATTGACACCTTGTCCTCCAGCCATATCCGGTAGAGAAAGCCATTCTCCTCCACCTGACCATAATTACAGCCTGAGGCGTCATCCCAGGAGGCAGTCACCCCTCTGCCGGACAGGAATTCTTTGGCTTCTCCCATACCAACGGCTTTTGTGGATTGAACCACACCATTCTTCTCACTCCAAATTCTGGAGAAGAAGGGGATTCCGTTAATGACGCGGTTAGGCTCCACATCCTGCAGGGTGGCCTCAATTCCTTCCCGGACAAAGTCAATAGATGCTACAGGTCCGGCCTCTGTGGAGCTGGCATTGTATTCGTCATATCCCATAATAATAACATAGTCGCAGACCTTTCCCTGCACATCCCTTGAATAATGTTTGGAATAGGCTTTTGGTACATAATTATCTGCTGACAGCACCAGACCGTTAAGGTGGCAGGCAATGGAGAGCTCCTTTATGAATTGGGCGAAATGAACGCCGGTTTCTCCGGAAAGGTTTTCAAAGTCCACATTAATTCCGTCCGCTCCAACGGCTTTGACATTATTAATTAAACTCTCGATAAGGCGCTGTCTGACAGAGGTGCGGGAGAGAACCGCATAGGCCCCCTCGGTGGGCTGAAAGCCGGATACATTAAAGTTATCAATGACCGGCCAAACCTGGACCCCTGCCGCATGGGCCGCAGCCACATAGTCCGCAGAGGAGTAGTTTGTCATGCCGCCCTCCGTATCGGACAGGGAGAACCAGGTGGGGGCAATCACATTCATAGAGGCATCCTGGGAGAAGAGGGAGCTGACACCGCCATTAGCGGTAGAGCTCATTACCTGATGCCATCCCAGGATAATCTTTCTGTCAGGCTGCACCCGATTGAAGACTAGGGCAGGTACATTTCCGGGAGCTGCCTGTTCCGTCTCCTGGAAATTCTCCAGCCTTCCGTTGTCAATAAAGCCTAAATAACCATCCGGAGTCTCCACCCTGGCCCAGGCACTGTTTGCGCTGACAATGCGGACAGTGGTGCCGGAATCCAGGCTTGTAACCACATCGCTTTTGGAAGAGGTGTCCACATGGACATAGGTATTCTTTGCCGTATCCGCAGTGGTTTTTTTGCCAAATTCACTGTGAATGAAAATTCTCTTTGGCTGACTCCGGAAAACCTCCGTCTCCAGTTCGGTATATTGCTGAATCAGCGATAGGGAGATCCAGGGAGCCCCGTTCCTCTCTATGACATCGCTGCCGCCGTAGGTCCATTGCTCTGTCCTGTCCGGAAGGGTGTAGAGCAAAAGCTTCTCGTTATCATCGAAATAAAACCAGTTATTCAGGTTATTTCGGACAAATTCCAGAGATAGATAGGGTTCATCTCCCTGGAAATAGGCCGTCTCATCTGCATAGGACCCATTCAGGACGAGGCCGCCCTCCTCCTCAGACTGTATATGAAAAACTGCATTCAAATCAGCTTCTGTTTTCGTTTCAAAAAATCCATCAAAAATTCCCGAGCGGAAGAGAAAGAATATGGTTCCCGCTATTGCGGCGAATAGGAAGAGAAAGAGCAGGATGCGGAAACCGCCCCCCCTCCGTCGTCTCCTGCTATTTCGCACTCTGTCGTTTCTGCCGCCCCTTCCCCTGCTGTTATTCGAGTGCTGCCTGTCGCCTGTGCGTCTGTTGGAACGCCTTCTGGGTTCATTTCTTACTTCATAATCAAAATCTTCAAAACCGTCGTCTCTAAGCTTCATTATACTCCTTAAAGATACTTGTTTTATCGCCGAGCCGCCGAGATGAAATTTGTCGGCTAAAGCCGGCCGGCGGCCCGCGGACAAGTAGGGTGCGATTTGCATTTTCCCTACTCGATTCTCAATGTGAGAACCCCCCACTTCTTGAGTGACGGGTTATGACAAATTCGTCTCAGTAGGGGTCAAATCTACCGATGAGATAGGCGCTCTGCAGGAATGCACAGGGATTCGGATAGGAAGATGTCAGCTCCCGCCGAGAAGAATCCCGCGCCAGGTACCGCAAGCGAAACTTGAATCAATAATATCTATAGGGCTATCCGAAAGGAAGGGATAGCAAGTCTTAATTCAAAAAAGAGTAATTATTATAACATAAAGAAAAAAAGGTGAAAAGGGCGGAACTGGTTGAAATCCTGTATATTTCCGCAGGGGAAGCTAATTTTCTCCCCCGTGTGATTGAATGGGCGCTTTGCGGAATGCATGGTTAGCCCCGCCCTTCCGGTCAAACGGATTATAGTGGGTGCTGAGATATCAGCACCTATCAATGAGTATTATGCCATTTTTATTGGTCCCCGGTTGGGGGCCGGACTACTCTAGCCCAGGGTGACCCTGTCGAAACGAATCTCCCTAAGGGTTCCTACATTGTCCCGAACAAAATCGGCCATATAGCCACCGTCGGATTCCATTACGACATCCGCGGTTCTTTCGGGAGATGAGGGCTCACCTTTCAGATAGAGCTCTACACCCCTATCAACATAGTGGCTGAGCGATGCGAAAAGCTTTAGCTTTTGGGTGTACTTTCCCATGGCTCCTCAAATTTCTCCTTTCCCGTCATCAGTCTCTGCCCGTTTTCCAAAGGAGGACTAGAACTGTGATATATCCCTGCCTATACCATTGGCGCATGGGGGCGCAAGACCTAGACGTTAGTATGCTGATGCCTAGGCATCATAATTATTGAAAACCGCCCTTCCTTAGAGACCGCTCTGACCCTTTGGAAAAACCTGTCGGCCAGAGACCTAAATATACTTGCGCCGCGTGAATAAAAGCTCACTTCATCACATAGTCTGCTATTGCGCGGATTCAGAATAAATTTCAGGCAGAAATAGAATGAATCACGCAATATAGTATAGAACCTGGATAATCTGTGATTTGACTGTGAAAAAAGAAATATAGAAAAAATTTGTGATAATTGATTGGTCCCGCATTATACGGGCAATGATGGGAAATAACGCAGCGCCCCCGAATCCTCCCTTCCGCATATCCGGTCAGAATATCCGGCGGCTTTGAGAAATTATTATACACGGGAAGGGGAAAATTTCAAGACTAAAAATAGAATTTTAAATTTCATATTGTTAATTTGCATGAAGCCTGTAAAATTAATGATGGTCATTAAGTAAATACCGGCTAAATATACTTAGAATTTTTGACATTGATGACTGGCTATGATAAGATTCATTCTGTATATTTATCAACAGAATTTATTGGTACGGAGTGTATCCGGGGTGCACCAAATTGGATCGTTTTGAATATAAATTATCTATTTCTGAAATTAAATCTCTAATTGAGAGCCATGAGTTTTATGAGGCCATGACCATTGCGGACAACATAGACTGGCGCAGGGTCAGGAGTGTTCAGACGCTTTGTATGATCTCTGAGATTTATATTGTAAACCGTAGGTATGATGAGGCCAAGGATATCCTAATGCTGGCCTACAACCGGCATCCGGGCGGAAGAAATGTCATATATGCCCTCTGTGAGCTGGCCATTAAGATGAAGGATATCACGGAGGCTGTGGAATATTTAAATCAATATATTAAGGTGGCGGGCAATGATCCCGGTGTCTATATTTTGCAATATAGGCTTTATCAGTCTCAGGGTGTGGGCCTGGATGAGTGTATTGAGGTTCTGAAGAGACTGAAAAGCCTCGATTATCAGGAGAAATGGGCCTATGAGCTGGCACTGCTCTATCATAAGAGCGGTCAGCAGACCCTGTGTGTTTCTGAATGCGATGAAATGATCGTCTGGTTTGGGCGGGGGCCTTATGTGACTAAGGCTCTGGAGTTAAAGATGCTCTATAGCGATCTTACTCCTGATCAGATGAGAAAGTATGAGCAGGCCGGCGGAAAGATTGAGAAGGCGGGGAGCTTTTCTGTGCCGGAGGAGGAGACTCAGGTTAAGCAGAAGGACGAGAGTATCCCTATCGAGATTACCCAGGTTCGCCCCTCTAAGCAGCCGACCCAGAGGATTCCCGAAAAGGAAGTGAATCATAGGATTGATGCGGAGAGTATAAAGGTTTCTCCCATTAATTTGGATAAGTTTAGTACACTGAATCTGGAGGCAGAGCTCAAAAAGAATATGAATGAGCTGGCGGAAAAGACGGGAGAGCCTTTGAAGCAGCCGGAGCTGCCTATAATTCCGGCTGTTCCGATGGAGAAGGCTTCAGAGGAACCGCTGCCGACTATTCAGGAGCCGGATCTGCTACAGGCAGAGACCCCGGGTCCGGCGGATTCTCAATTAACTGAGACAGCCCGGGACAAGAGCGGGGCAGTGGCGGCTGAGGCCGCAGGAAATGTCTCAGCCAATAGTCAGGCTGAGGTCACAGTAAATGTCCCGGATAGTAGTCAGGCAGTGGCGGCTAAAGCCGCAGGAAATGTCCCGGATAGTAGTCATGCAGTGGCGGCCGAGACCGCTGGAAATGTTTCGGACAATAGCCGTCTTGAGCCGGGTCAGACTGCGTCCAATGCTTTGGACAATAGCCGTTATGTGCCGGTTCAGGCCGCAGGAAATGTCCCTGATAATAGTCAGGCAGTGCCGGTTCAGGCCTCTACAGATGTCCCGGAGACCGCAGCCGCCGTAAAGCAGCCCATAGTGACCGGTCCGGAGATGGGGACCCCTACAGGGCCTCAAGACATGACGAATATTGGGGATAGTACGGATTTGCACATCCAGGCCCCTTATTTATATCCAACAAATATGCCGGCAACTTTGAATCCGGCAAATGAATCCGGCCAGACTGACATGGAGGCATCCATGAGTTCTGCCGGAGCGGCTAGGGCTGCCGCCATGGTGGGAGCCTCGATGCCTGTAGCCTATACCTATCCAAATATGCAGGAGGATCCTAATAGCAAGCGCTTTGCCAAGATTCTGACCGAGGACTATGATGGCCAAATCAGCCTAAATGTGCCGGATGCTCCGGATAGCCTGGAGAGGCAGATTACCGGACAGCTTAATATTCAGGACATCCTAAACAGCTGGAATGAGCAGAAGGACGGGAATGGGCAGAGCGGCTCCGAGGATGCCAAGCGCTGGGCCGGCGCCCGGATTGCCATGGAGACACCACCGCAGGAGTCCAGAAAGCCTGCCATGACCAGGGAAGAGCTGCTGGTTACCTCTGATCTGTCCAATCTCCTGGAAGCCAAGATGGCCATGGATGCCAAGGAGCGGGAAGAGCAGGAGAGGAGAGAGGCTGATGCTTCTGAAGGGGAAAATCATGATGAAGGTCAACAGACCGATTTGACCGAAGGATCGGATTCAGGTGAACTGCATGCAGAGGCCGGGGATGGCCTTGGAATAGAGGAGGCGGAGCAAGGGCTTTCAGAAGAACAGGAAGAGGTTAGCCCCCTTCTGCCCCGGAATAAGCGGGATAATGAGGAGGCTTCTAAAGCCGGCACAAGTCAATTTGGCTCCCAAATTCTCTTTGGTAAAGGGGACGGGGCGGAGGCGGTTTACCCCCGTGAGAGTTTCGGGGATTCGTCACCTCAGGACCATGAAGACGGTTCCGGTGATGCTACAGAGACAGTAGCTCTGAGACCGGACAGCTCCAGAAGCAGGAGAAAAGGTAATCGCAGAAGATCAGCGGATTTCAGCGTTCATACCGCACTAGATGAGGATAGTAAGAGTCCGGGATATGACAGAGGCTTTGCGGAAGAGGCAAATACCTTCCCGGCAGCAAAGGAGCCTGCCTCCGATGAGGGAGAATATCCTGTTACGGATTTCCTGGCGGAAAAAACCGACAGGGAAGAGGATGGATTTGAAGAATCGGAATTGGTGGAGGAGACTCTAGAGGATAAGCATCCCGGCAAGACGAAAAAGAGATTCTTCCATTCCGGGGAGGATGAGCCGGAGAATGCTGACTGGTCCGGCGATGAGAACTGGGAGGATGAGGCTGAAGAAGAGGATAGGCCTTCTACCAGGAAGAACAGGAAGAAAAAGAAGGGCGGGGACAAGGCTTCGAAAAAGGATAAGAAGAAGGTGAGCCGAAATCCCTATACCGGGACTGAGATTTCCATGGAAGAGCCCCAAATAGACGGTTTCAGCGAAGAGGAGCAGGAAATATTCGCCGAATTCCTGCCAATGCATGATATGCCTGAGATCATACAGTCTGCCCTTTCTCAAATGAGCTTACAGGGATCCACAGGAAATGTGGTTATTACAGGAAACGAACAGGATGCCAGAATCGATTTGGCCCGGAACCTGTCCAGGGCTATGGAGCTCAGAACACCTAACTTCATAGGAAAGGTTGCCAAAATCGCCGCTGATGTCTTTAATACCAAGGACATTACAAAGGCTGTCAATTCCCTGCAAGGCGGAGCCCTTGTTATTGAGAGGGCGGCGGATTTGTCGGAATCCTCTGTGACGGCTTTGAGGGATGTACTTATGCAGCCTTCTACCAGCATAGTGGTGATTTTGGAGGAGAGTAAGCCTGTACTCAAGCTACTGGAGAAGAAGGCACCCTGGCTGTCAGAACTCTTTAATATTAGGATAGACATACCGGTATATTCCAATCACGACTTAGTTCTTCACGGCAGGAAGTATGCCCGTGAAAGGGAGTATTCCATAGATGAGCTGGGTATTTTGGAGCTTTTCCGCAGAATTGATGAAAGGCAGACAGCTGACCACATGGTCTCTCCCGCGGAAGTGGAAAAGATAGTGGATAAGGCAATCGCCAAGGTCAATAAGCACGGGGTGAGGTTTTTCAAGGATATTGTTCTGGGGAAACGCTATGATGACGAGGATCTCATCATCCTAAGAGATAAGGATTTTTCTTCATAAATTTTTTATAACACCGTAAAGGGGGTTAATTCAAATGGAGCTAAAAAGAGAGCATATTTTCATTTCAGAACAGGATCAGGACTTATTCGGCAAGGGCGTTCACTATGATATTTACAAAAAGCTGGGAGCCCACCCTTCCGTTGATGATAAAGGAAATCCAGGATTCTATTTTGCGGTCTGGGCACCTTTCGCTAAGGCGGTGAGTGTTGTCGGTGAGTTTAATGAATGGGATACGGAAAGGAATCCCATGAACCGGCTGGATATACTGGGTATCTGGGAGGCCTTTATTCCCAATGTTGATGAGGGAATGCTCTATAAATTCTATATCATCCGGAATGACGGAAGACCTGTCTACAAGGCGGATCCCTATGCGGAAATGGCAGAGCTGAGACCCGGAAATGCTTCTAAGACCTTTATTTCCGGCCGTTTTGACTGGACGGATCAGGAGTGGCTGCGGCAGCGGGAAAGGAAGGATATGACCAAGGAGCCCATGGCTATCTATGAGGTTCATATCGGCTCCTGGATGCGCCATCCCAGGGAGGATGAGGAAGGCTTCTACAATTATAGGGAGTTCGCGGATCGCCTGGTGGAATACCTGCAGGAGATGCGCTATACCCATGTAGAGCTCATGGGAATAGCCGAGCACCCCTTCGACGGCTCCTGGGGTTATCAGGTAACCGGTTATTATGCACCCACTTCCCGCTACGGAAATCCCGATGATTTCAGATATCTGGTTAATAAGCTCCACGAGAATGGAATTGGTGTGATTCTGGACTGGGTTCCCGCCCATTTCCCCAGAGATGAGTATGGTCTTGCGGATTTCGACGGAACGGCCCTCTATGAATATGCAGATCCCAGAAAGGGCGAGCACCCCGACTGGGGCACCAAGATATTCGACTATGGCAAGAGTGAGGTCAAGAATTTCCTCATTGCCAATGCCATTTACTGGATTCGGGAGTTCCATGTGGACGGCCTTAGAGTGGATGCGGTGGCATCCATGCTTTATCTGGATTACGGCAAGCAGAGCGGCCAGTGGATTCCCAATAAGGACGGCGGAAATAAGAATCTGGAGGCCATTGAATTCTTCAAACATTTGAATTCTGTGGTATTGGGCATGTTCCATGGGACCATGATGATTGCAGAGGAGTCTACGGCCTGGCCCAAGGTGACGGCACCCCCGGAGGACGACGGACTGGGCTTCTCCTTCAAGTGGAATATGGGCTGGATGCATGATTTCTGTGATTATATGAAGCTGGATCCTTATTTCCGGAAGGATAATCATTACAAGATGACCTTTGCCATGAGCTATAATGCGGCCGAGAATTACATCCTGGTCCTTTCTCATGATGAAGTGGTGCATTTGAAGTGTTCCATGCTCAATAAAATGCCGGGGGGCACGGAGGAGAAGTATGCCAATCTCCGGGCCGGCTATGCCTTTATGATGACTCATGCCGGCAAGAAGCTGCTCTTTATGGGCCAGGATTTCGCCCAGGAGAGGGAGTGGAGCGAGGAGAGGGAACTGGACTGGTTCCTGCTGGCCGATCCCAAGCACGCCCAGATGAAGGCTTTCTTTGGGGAGCTATTGAGGATTTATAGAGACTATAAATGTCTTTGGGAGTCGGATAATAGTAATGAGGGCTTCCAGTGGATTAATGCGGACGATACGGAGAAGAGCCTTTATTCCTTTATCCGGAAGGATTCCACAGGCAAGAACTGTCTGGCGGTGGTGATTAACTTTACACCTATGCAGAGAGAGGATTATCGGATGGGACTGCCGGTCAAGACCGAGTGCACTCTGGTACTGAATAGTGACGACAGGCGGTTTGGCGGTTCGGGAGTTGAGCTGCCGGAAAGGCTGAAGACAGAGAAGGAGGAGTGGGACGGCCTGCCATATTCTGTAGGCTTCACCCTGCCTCCCTTCGGTGCCGTGGTTTATAGGTTTGATATGCCGGAAAAGAAGAAATCTGCAAAGAAGCCGGCTTCAAAGAAGGAGACCAGGAAACTAGAGGAGACCGGGACAGAAGCGGTGGCAGAGAAAACGGACAGCAAAAAGAAGGAGGATGCCAAGGCTCAGACAAGGGATAGGGAAAAGGCGGATTCCTCTGATAAAGCAAAGACCGCTGACAGGGGAAAGGCCTCTGAAAAGACAAAGGATCTGAAGGCAGGAGCTTCTTTGGGGGCTAAGCATTGATATACCGGCTATGGTATATCAGGTTTAATGGATTTCCGTGTCTGGTGTTGTCGGCGAAGTAATTCCGGAACATTTGATTAAGGGGAATTTCACGTTGAACCAGGTATTTGCCGTTACTTATAGAAGGAGGAACTTTTAGGGGCTATGGTTAGTCAGAAGATAGGGGCGTGTGGGTCAGAAACTAAGTCAAGAGAGTATCGTATCCGCATGCTATGTGGTACGTCAATGCTATCTGCAGTGGCATTTTTGCTGATGTTTATGGAATTCCCCCTTCCTATGTTTATTCCGCCATTTATTAAAATGGATTTTTCGGATCTGCCCGCTCTCATTGCTTCCTTTGCTTATGGACCAATTTCCGGAGTTCTGGTTTGTCTGATAAAGAACCTTTTGCATTTATTTATGACCCAGAGCGGTGGCGTGGGAGAGCTTGCTAATTTCATTCTGGGAGGCGTTTTCGCCTTGGTAGCGGGGATAGTTTATCGGTGTATACATAGCAAAAAGGGAGCCCTAATCGCTTCGCTGTCGGGAACGTTAGTTATGGCCGTAGTAAGTATACCTACAAATTATTATATAGTTTATCCATTCTATACATCCTTTATGCCTTTGGACGCGATTATTCAGGCTTATCAGGCAATTATTCCGTCTGTCAGCAGTTTGATGGAATGCCTATTGATATTTAATTTTCCTTTTACCCTGTTTAAGGGAATCTTTGCTACAGTCATAACATTTCTAATATACAAGCCTTTGTCGCCTATTCTGAAGGGAAGATGATTTAAGGATATAGAAGTTGGATGGCGGCGGGACAGAGCCTGCAGGGTAGGGGTAAGGGTCCCGGAATTGTCTTTATCTTGCGGAATAGTTTATAGTTCGATATAATGAGGACGCACCCTTATTTATAGGGTGCGTCTTTCCTTTTTATCGCAGAGCCGTCGAGATGAAATTTGTCGGCTCGCGGACGAGTAGGGCGCGATTTGCATCTTTCCTACTCGATTCTCCGGAACCATTCATCGATATAAGGCCCTTACTCTTGAAAGGACAACTATGGAAGTTTTTGAATCATTTAGCAGAATAGATACGGCTGACCTGGGCCGGCGGCTGGGCCTTGAGGCTTTCCCCGGAGAGGTTCTGGCATTGATGGGAGACCTGGGTGTGGGGAAAACCGTATTTACCAAGGGCTTTGCGGAAGGACTGGGGATAGGGGAGACGGTGAACTCACCTACTTTTACCATTATGCAGAGCTATCACTCGGGCCGGCTGCCCCTTCATCACTTTGACGTTTACCGGATCGGGGATCCTGAGGAAATGGACGAAATCGGCTATGAGGACTGCTTCTATGGTGATGGGGTCAGTTTGGTGGAATGGGCGGATATAATTGAAGACCTCCTTCCCCCGGACGTGGTGCTTGTGCGAATTGAGAAGGATTTGGAGCGGGGGCTGGACTACCGCAGAATTACCATAGAAAGGAAAGGACAGGACCGGTAGCGGAGAGGCAGTTCCCGCAGATTTAGAGGACGGGCTCCGGGAGGAAATTAACTGCCCTATATGATTGGGCAGAATCCCAAGGTTCTGCTTATGGAAGTGTAGAAAAATGAAATTACTTGCAATTGATTCGTCGGGGCTTGTGGCCTCGGCCGCCATATTGGAGGACGGGCTTCTCTGTGCGGAGTATACCATTTGCCACAAGAAAACCCATTCTCAGACGCTAATGCCTATGATATCGGAGATTGCCGGCATGGCTGAGCTGGATTTGCAGACTTTGGATGCTATTGCCGTGGCGGGAGGACCGGGCTCCTTTACGGGTCTGCGGATAGGATCGGCGTCTGCCAAGGGAATTGCGGATGTGCTGGGCATTCCCATTGTATCAGTGCCCACTGTGGATGCCCTGGCCTATAATCTTTTTGGAACAAGGGGGCTGATTGTGCCCATGATGGATGCCAGACGGTCCCAGGTATATACCGGATTATACCGGTTTGATGAGGCGAATCATTTTCTGGTGGAGAAGGAGCAATGGCCGGCCGGAATTGAGGAACTCATATCTATCCTTAATGAAAAGGGGGAGACAGTCACTTTTCTGGGGGACGGGGTTCCTGTTTTCCGGGAAAGGCTTGACGAAGGTCTTTTGGTGCCCCATAGCTATGCGCCGGCCCATTTGGCCAGACAGAGGGCGGGGGCAGTGGGAGCCCTGGGGGAAGAGTATTTCCGTGAAGGCAGATATAGCTCGGCCGCCGATCATAGGCCTGTATACCTGAGGAAGTCCCAGGCGGAGCGGGTGCGGGATGAGAAAGCCGCCTCCGCCATGGGGTGAGGGCTTTTTGGCTTCTTATCTATAAGGATAGTTTTGAATTCTGCATATTAGTGGAGGATGGATTTGCTGGAAATAAGGAGGCTGATTCCTGAGGATGCCGCTAGATTAGCGGAGATGGAGAAGGCCATTTTTGGGGAAGAGGGCTGGACAGAGAAGGATTTTCTGGAAACTGCAGAGCTTTCCTATGCATACTATCTGGTGGCGGTGGAGGACGGGGTTCTCATTGGCTGCTGCGGCCTTCGGAATATGTGTGGTGACGGTAATATCAGTAATGTCATGGTAGTGCCTGAGTCTAGGAGACAGGGCATTGGGGAAAAGCTCCTTCGCTCTTTAATGGAGGAAACGCGAAAGATAGGGGTTCATAATTTCACCCTTGAGGTACGCTCCCGAAATTATGCCGCACTTGATCTCTACGGCAAATTGGGATTTGTGCAGGAGGGACTGCGGCGGGGTTTCTACAGGGAGCCTGAGGATGACGCCCTAATTCTGTGGAAACGCGGGGAAGAGGGGATTTGATACATTAGATAGGACGGACTGTGTGAAGGCTTGATCCTGCCTGATTGGATGATGGGGTATCTCAGTGGGTGAAGTTCCCGTTTCCTAAGTGGCGGCTTATGATGTCAGCTGACATTGACCCGAATTCTGCACCGAGTCCTGGCAGCGAGACTTGAAATAGATAAGGGGAGTTAAAAATATGCTGACCCCTGGAGGTATAAATGCTAGATGTATGTCTGTTGGGTTCCGGCGGTATGATGCCCTTACCCTATCGCTTTCTCACATCACTTTTATTGAGATATAATGGAAATAATGTATTAATCGACTGCGGGGAGGGAACCCAGGTTGCCTTGAAAAAGAAGGGCTGGACCCCAAAACCGGTTGGATTGATTCTATTCACTCATTTTCATGCGGATCACATTAGCGGACTGCCGGGCTTTCTCCTATCCCTGGGCAATGCAGAGAGGACGGAGCCCATCCTGCTGGCAGGACCCAAGGGCCTGGAGCGGGTGGTCCGATCCCTCCTAATAATTGCGCCGGAGCTGCCCTTTCCCATTGAGTACAGGGAGTTTTCCGGGGATACGGAGTTTGATTGGGAGGGTTATCATATTACCGCTTTTCGGGTAAACCATAATGTAACCTGCTATGGCTATTCTGTATCCATTAGCCGCAGCGGCAGGTTTGATGCCCAAAAGGCAAAGGAATTGGGAATTCCATTGAAATTCTGGAATCCCCTCCAGAAAGGGGAGACCATGGAGGGAGAGGACGGAACCGTCTATAGGCCGGAAATGGTTATGGGGCCGCCGAGAAAGGGGCTCAAGGTCACCTATACTACGGATACCCGCCCGACGGAGAATATTGTGAAGAATGCGGCAGAGTCGGATCTCTTTATCTGTGAGGGCATGTATGGTGAGGAAGACAAGATTTCCAAGGCCAAAGAGAATAAACATATGACCTTTACGGAGGCTGCCGGCCTGGCCAAAAGGGCTAATGTCAAGGAGCTGTGGCTGACCCATTTCAGTCCTTCCCTGCCAAATCCCAAGGAATATATGGGTCAGGTGAGACAAATCTTCTCTCCTGCCTATCCCGGCAAAGACGGGAAAACCCTTGAATTGCAATATGAGGATTGATAGGTTCCGATATATGATATGAGGGGAAAGCCTGTTTACAGTATGGGATGGCCGGGATACAGGCCGGAACAGGATTCGGTTTATGCCGGTAAATAAGGAATGAAGCCGATGACTTAGAGAGGAGCGGCCTGTGGGCGGCAGACGGCTATAGAAGCCTGCGGGATACAGGCCTCGGGGCAGGACACTTTTGCATATTGTCACAGAAAGCAGGCCCCCGGGCAGGATAGGGGAGGCTTTCTAGATAGAAAGGAGCATGGAATGGGGGTTCGATCGAAGATAAATAAGGCCGTGCTTATTATGGCTATGGCGCTGATGGCCTTTCTCGTTGTCTTTTTTCTCTTGATTAACCGCAGCAGAAGCAGGGAAGAGAGTCAGAACTTTTCTCCTGCCCAGGAGGTGCTGCAGCGGGATTTGGATATTCGATATCCGCCCTCTCCCAAAGAGGTTGTCATCTACTATTCGGAGCTGAGTCAGTGCATGTATGACAGCACAACCACTGAAGAGGACGTAGAGGCACTGGCCCGTCAGTCCAGACGGCTCTTTGACGACGAACTCTATGCCAGGCAGACGGACGAGGAGTATATTCGGTCTCTGAAACTGGAAGTGGCTGCCTTTGCCGAGAAACAGAGAAAAATTGCCAGCTTTACCACTTCCTCCGCAGGTGACGTGGTATATGACAATACGGATAAGGGGGAGCTGGCCACCCTCTATTGTGTCTATACCATGAGGGAAGGGGCTTTGACCTATACGGATACCGAGCAATTCATTCTGAGGCGGGACGCGGACCGGCACTGGAAGATTCTAGGCTGGCAGAAGGCCGGGAAAAACGGAGAGAAGAATGTGAATGAGCTTAAAGCCGGATCCCCGGCTTCGAATTAAATGGAATCCATTTCATTATAATTGAGAAAAGTGATAAGGAGAGATAGATAGTTGACGATAAATGAAATAGAAAAGGAGCCGATAAAGACCGGGGAACGGCAGGAGAAGGCCTGTCAGGACATTCTAATTCTGGGGATTGAGAGCTCCTGCGATGAGACGGCGGCCTCCCTTGTGCGGAATGGCCGGGAGGTGCTTTCCAACGTGATTTCCTCTCAAATTGACATCCATACCCTCTATGGAGGTGTGGTGCCTGAAATCGCATCCAGAAAGCATATCGAGAGAATTAGCCAGGTGGTCTCCCAGGCCCTTAAGGATGCGGGAAAAAGTTATGGGGACCTGAGCGCAATAGGGGTGACCTATGGCCCCGGTCTGGTGGGTCCCCTTCTCATTGGTGTTTCCTATGCCAAGGCGGCCTGCTTTGCCGCAGGTCTTCCTTTAATCGGAGTAAATCATATTGAAGGTCATATAGCCGCTAATTATATTGAACATCCTGACCTGCGGCCCCCCTTCCTCTGTCTGGTGGTATCAGGAGGCCATACTCATCTGGTCAGAGTTCTGTCCTATGGAAAATATGAGATTCTGGGCAGGACCCAGGATGATGCGGCAGGGGAGGCCTTTGACAAGGTGGCCAGGGCCATAGGCTTAGGTTACCCCGGAGGGCCAAAAATTGATGCGGCGGCCAGGGAAGGGAATCCGGACGCCATCCGTTTTCCCCGGGCCCATGTGGCGGACCATGAGTATGACTTTTCCTTTAGCGGCTTAAAGAGCGCGGTTTTGAATTACCTGAATTCGGAAAAGATGAAGCGGCATGCGGCGGAGAATGCCGGACGGACCAATTCGGAGACCGGATCCAAGGGAGATGTAACGGAAGCCGGGAGGGGGGAAGAAATCCCTCCCATAGATATCCACGATATTGCCGCCTCTTTTCAGAAGGCGGTAGTAGATGTTTTGGTAGAGAATTCCATGAAGGCCGCGGATCGTACCGGGGACAGGGTGCTTGCCCTTGCGGGAGGCGTTGCCTCTAATAGCGCCCTCAGGCAGGCTCTGGAAAAGGCCTGTACAGAACGGGGCATAGCCTTCTATCGTCCCTCGCCGGTTTATTGTACGGATAATGCGGCCATGATTGGGTCAGCGGCCTATTACGCCTTCATTCGGGGAGAGCGATCCGCTTTGGATCTAAATGCTATCCCGGGCCTGCGCCTGGGAGAGTGACAGTGAAGACAGGTCGGAGGAATTCTTTTCTGATAAGGAGAATATCATGAAGCATGTTGCAGTGGTAGTCGCGGCCGGCAAGGGGATTCGTATGGGCAGCAGCAGGCCCAAACAATATTTGGAGCTTTGTGGAAAGCCCCTCCTATATTATTCTCTGAAGGTCTTTGAGGAGTCGTTTATGGACGGGGTCATCCTGGTCTGTGGACAGGGAGAAGAGGATTTCTGCAGGCATGAGATTGTTGAAAAGTACAGTCTTAGCAAGGTGACCCGGATTGTCTCCGGAGGAAAGGAGCGCTTTCATTCGGTATATAACGGTCTTATGGCCTGTGGGGACTGCGATTATGTCTATATTCATGACGGGGCAAGACCCCTCCTTACCCAATACATTCTGGAGCGCTGCCGCCATTATGTAGAAAAACACGGGGCCTGCGTTGTGGCAAGCCCCGCCAGTGATACCGTGAAGATTGAGGATGGGGACGGCTTTATAGAAAGCACCCCTGACAGATCCCTGGTATGGCTCATGCAGACGCCCCAGGTCTTTCAATATCAATTGATCCGCCATGCCTATGAAAGGCTGATCCAGGAGCAGGACCGGCTGAAGGCGGCTGGCGTCCATGTGACAGATGACACTATGGTTGCAAAAATGTATCAGAATGCGGATGCAAAGCTGGTGGAAAATCCGGACATCAATTTGAAGGTAACCACCCCGACAGACCTCATTATTGCGGAGGCCCTGATGAGGCAGCGGGAAAAAGATTAGGCGTATGTGTGCTTTGTTCTCCATTGGATTAGTTTAATACCTAAGTCAAAGGATTATTCTAGTCCCCTGCTTTATTATAGCCATATTTGGGTGAAGGACCCTCAGCTTTTCATCCATGGCAAGCAGCTTCTCGTCTGTGTAGTCAGGGTTGTGATGGATGAAATAAACCTGTTTTACACAGGCCTTTTCTGCAATCCTTATCCCCTCTTCGGCTGTGGAATGACCAAATCCCTTATGGGGTTCATAATCCTCTTCCGTATATTGGGCATCATAGAGCAGTAAATCGGCATTGGCCGCAAACTCTGCGAGTTCCCCGGACTTATTGTCTAGATGCTCGAAATCGGTGGCAAAAACCAGAATCTTTCCCTTGTAATTTAGCTTGAAAACAGTGGATCCGCCGGGATGTGCGGCGGACATTATCTGAATATCCACATCCCCGATCCGGAAAGACCCTTCTATGTCGTGATAGTGAAGATCAGAAGGGTAGTCCTCCAGACGCAGAGGCCAAAAGGGCGGGGCAAACAGCCGATTCATCATAGCTCTGATATCTGTATCCATTCGGCGTTCGGAATAGAGGTCGATTTGCCTGCCCTTTTGGGACAGGGGTGGGAAAAAAGGCAGTCCTATCAGATGATCCAGATGGAGATGGGTAAGCAGAATGTGAATTGGGCGGTTTCCCAGATTAGGAGGCGAAACGATTCCTGTTCCTCCATCTAAAAAAATAGCTTCATTTCCGGCCTCCACATAGTAGCAGGAGGAAGCTCCGCCAAATTGCTGATAGGAAGAACCGCTGAGAGGAATGGATCCCCGTACACCAAGGGCGGTCAGGCACAGAGCCGTATTCTCTTCATTATTTGATGTTCTTATTTTATTTACCTCGATTCTGTCAGGAGACTTGTGAATGGTTTCTGCTGTATGTATTTTCTGTGAATCCTATAAATAGTAGGGGATTCAATGCCGATAAAAATAATAACATAAATGGCAGAAATAGAGTAGCTTTTTTTTTGAGAGAGTGCTATAATGTATCACTCTTCATAGAGAGATTGACAATTATCTAGTCTTGATTATGCCGCTTAATCTACAGGCACCCACAGGTTATCCATATGCGGACCGCTGGCGGGGTGTTTTTGCTTTATCCTTTAAGCGGGGCAGACTACTATTGGCAGTGGCCATAGGAGTCCTTGAATATGAGGGTCATATGGCTGACGAAGAGGTTGAGAAAAGGAGGACAATTGAAGAAAATCTCAGGCTCAGTAATGGAAGTGTGCTTTTCACAGGAAATGGAGGTTAAGGACAAATGCTTTGGATGACTCAGAAAGGTAAACAGTTTATGCGGATTCCAGGGCGGAATTCCAGGAGAATGGCAGGCAATAGGCAATCTTGATGGGGGAGATTTTATTCTTTATCAAGGAGACAGAAAAGCTGGCGGCCGACGAAAACCTTGATGGGTCCGGTCCTGCAAGGAGACAGGGATTCCGGGTTTGAGTTGGGGAGTTTAGTGATTCAGGTGCCGTGAAATGGCCGGGAGATGAGAATAAATGAAGATTGAGAGAATGAATGACCGTCAGATTCGGTGTATTTTAACCAAGGAAGATTTAAGGGAGCGGGAGCTGAAAATCAGCGAATTAGCCTATGGTTCGGAGAAGGCCAGAGCTTTATTCCGGGACATGATTCAGCAGGCTTCCTATCAGTTTGGCTTTGAGGCTGAGGATATCCCCCTTATGATTGAGGCGATTCCGCTGCCGGGAGAGCGTATCATCCTTATCATTACCAAGGTGGAGGATCCGGAGGAGCTGGATACCAGATTCTCCAAGTTTGCCCCTTCTGTCCGCGGGGATAGCGATATGGATGGGGTAGAGGGACCTGCTTCATCGGGAGCGGATGATATTCTGGATTTATTCAGGAAGATGAAGAAATCACTGAATGATTCCACGGAGGATGCAGACGTTCCCAAAGAGGGTGAGGATACTGCGGCTGAGGTAATTGAAGGGAAGAAAAACGATCCGAATAATGCACTTGAAAGGTTAAGGTCCTTTTTCCGTTCTCCCCTTGCGGATGAGGAAGAGGATGAGCTAGAGGATATTGATACAGTAGATGACAGTGATTTGCTTGAAATCCCTCAATTACCTATGCGTAGAAAAGTGGCAGGTTTAAGGGGCAGTAAAGATCCCGGGGAGAAGGATTTAAAGATTACAGTTCCTGTGGACATTGTCAAGGTCTATTACTTCACTGCTTTGGAGAATGCTATTCGGCTGGCCCATGTTTTGAATGGATATTATAACGGAGAGAATTCTCTTTATTATGACAATCTGGATAATGTCTTCTATTTATTGGTGAAGAAATCCGACCATACCCCGGAGCAGTTTAATAAGATTTGCAATATTATTACGGAATATGCCCAGGGTGTGAATAATCCGCCGTCCGCAGAGGCTTTTTTCAGGGAACACGGAGATCCTATTATTTTGAAGAATGCCCTGCAGCGGCTTTCAGAGGTATGATAGACTGACTGCGGTGATGAAAAGGGGTGGCCGGGAATTTCCCGACCACCCCTTATGCTCGATTCGAATGTAAATGCTTAGGCTTCATCCGGCATGGCATTCATTTGCGCAACGAGATCATCCGCATCTACGCCGTGAACCATGGCTGCCTCCTCCACTGTCTCACCCTGGGAAGCGGGACAGCCGATGCAATGCATGCCAATTTCCAGAAGCAGGGGAATGGCAGACGGCTTAATCCGCAGAACATCTCCAATAGTCGTGTCTTTTGTCACTAGGCCCATAATTGTAGTCCTCCTTATCCTCCTAATTATCAAGGAACTTTAATTATATACCATCTTTCGCTTCTAGTCAAAAATGAGAATTAATTTTCATAGCAAAAATACAAAATATATTGATTATTTTCTTTTTTTATATTAAAATACCTTTCATAACTGTGAAGGCTCCCTGATTTGAAGGGATGCGGAATCACTGGCTAGGGTTCCGGATAATAACTTTCCTGCTATTTCCGGCACCTGTTCCGCAGATTTGGATCTGTTTTGGAGAAATACAGACCGGCCTGATTTAGGGATGGCTCTCAGTTTGAATAGGAAATGGCTCATATATCAGAAAGTGCGTGGGATTCGAATAGATTTCGCGCAGACGCAGAGACAATCTGCGCCATGAGGCTTCATCCTTTTGGCGCAGTCCTGCGGTAGTGAAGAAAGGAGAAATTTGAAATGGCACATGTAATTGATGACACTTGTGTAAGCTGTGGCGCTTGCGAGTCTACCTGCCCTGTAGGAGCTATTGCACCTGGAGATGGCAAGTTTGTAGTAGATGCAGATAGCTGTATCGATTGTGGCGCATGCGAGAGCGCTTGCCCTACCGGAGCTATCAAGGCTGAATAATTTAATAATTCAATATGGAAAAAGACCCCCGCTCCACTTGTGGAGACGGGGGTTTTCATGTAGGGTAGAAGCCAAAGTCTCATGGGACGATTGCGTCCCGATGAGGCACAAGGCGCAGCCCATCATCGGAGGCCCAAAGGGCCTGACATGTGGGCGAAGCCAGTTTTAATATTTCTTTAGAGATACTTCTATCAGGAGTTCGCAGAGCTCCTCAAAGCTAATTCCCAGGGCCGCGGCCTCCTGGGGCACCAGACTGGTAGGGGTCAGACCCGGCAGGGTGTTGGCTTCCAGACAGTAAACGGTGCCTTCCTTGTCCATGCGGAAATCCATTCTGGCATAGCCCTCCATTCCCAGGGCATGGAATACGTCAACCGCACACTTCTGAACCCGTTCGGTCTCTTCCTTTGTCAGATCGGCAGGACAGGTTTCCACGGCGCTTCCCGCCTGATATTTATTCCTATAATCATAGAAGCCGGACTTGGGGGCGATTTCCACCACAGGATAGGGCTTTCCGTCGATTACAGCCGCAGTCAGCTCTCTTCCTTCAATAAATCTCTCCACCAGCAGGTCATTCTCATATTTGAAAGCCGACTTAAGGGCTTTTTTGTATTCCTTTTTCGTTTCAGGAATATAGACGCCTACGGAAGAGCCTCCGCTTCTGGGCTTAACTACGCAGGGCAGATAAGGGGGCTTCACTTCATCTAAATCAGTGTCTGTGTCATTATGGATGAGCTGTCCCTCAGGGGTGGGAATGCCGGCCTCTTCCAGAAGCAGCTTGGTATAATATTTGTCCATGGCCAGGGCGCTGCTTAGGTAGCCCGTGCCTGTGTAGCGGATGCCCAAAAGGTCGAAGGCCGCCTGGATCCTGCCATTCTCCCCGTCACCTCCGTGGAGGGCCAGAAAGGCTATATCCGCACTTTTGCATATTTCAATGACATTGGGGCCGAAATAGGAGTCGGACTGATCCGGCCGCTGCTCCTTGATGGACTCCAGATCCGGGTCTTCCTCGGTAATCTCCCGGATATCCTCCGCCCAATCCCTGTCCGCCCTAAAAATAGCGGCGGGATCCCTGGAATCCACACCATTATATCCGTAAAAAACATCAATAAGAATTACCTGATGGCCTCTCTTTTTCAGGGCCTTGTAAACCATGGAGCCAGATACAAAGGATACGTCTCTCTCCGTAGAGGTTCCGCCTGCCAGCACTACAATCTTCATGAGAATCCTCCCTCCTCCTGTAGCATATAATATAGACACCATAATACCAGTCAAATGGGATTTCTGCAATTCACTTTTACCATATCTTGTGGTATATTGTTCCTAAATTACAATATACAAGTACTGACAGCAGGAGGGTGACTGTGATGTTGAAAGGGAAGAAGTATGCAGGTCAGTTCTTTGGACGTTTACTTGTGTTTTTTCTGGCGTCTGTTTATCTAGTCTACGGAGGGGTGGCGGTACTGGCTGCAGAAGAGTCCGCTCCTGCCGTCATTAATGATGTGTCCGGTATCGGGGCAGGTTTTTCCTCAATTCTTTATGACAGTAGTAAGGGGCTTCCTACATCGGAAGCAAATGACATTATCCAGACGGATGACGGCTTTATTTGGATAGGAAGCTATAGCGGGTTAATACGCTATGACGGTACCGAGTTCTACCGTTTTGACGCTTCTACCGGTGTCGCCAGTGTGGTATCCCTTTTTGCGGATTCCAGGCAGAGGATTTGGGTGGGCACCAATGATGGGGGAGTTGCCTGCTATGAGAATGATAACTTCACCTTCTATACCAAGGCCGACGGCCTAAAGGCCTCATCCATCCGGTCCATTCAAGAGGATAATGAGGGCAATATTATAATCGCCACAACCCTGGGAATGGCCTATGTGGATCCGGAGGGCAAACTGCACGCTATTGATGACTCCAGGATTAATGCCGAGTATGTATGTGAGCTGAGAAAGGGACCGGATGGCATTATTTACGGGGAAACATTGGCGGGAGACTTTTTTAGCTTTGATAAGCTCAAAATCAAGACCTTCATTAAAGGAAATGATCTGGGTTTCGGGGCCATTAATTGTATTTCCCCTGATAAGGACAAGCCCGGCTACATCTATCTGGGAACAGAAGACAATAAGGTTCTGCACGGAAAGCTGTCGGATAAATTCACGGATGTGACCACCCATATCGCTACGGGTCATGACTGTATTAACGCCGTTGTTCCCATCGATAATTCGGTTTGGGTCTGTACGGATAATGGAATCGGCTTCTTCGATGAAACCGATCATTATATACCCCTCCGGAATATTCCCATGAATAATTCCATTGATAATATGATTCGGGACTATGAGGGTAATCTGTGGTTTGTATCCTCCAGGCAGGGGGTCATGAAGATCGCCGTCAATCAATTTAGTGATATTAGTCTCATTGCCGGCCTGCCTTCTATGGTGGTGAATTCCACCTGCAAAAGAGGGGAGGACCTATATCTGGGCACAGATAAGGGCCTTACGGTACTGGACTCCCAATACCATGTGAAGGAGACAGAGCTCAGTGAGCTCCTGGAGGGGGTCAGGATCCGCAGTATCAAGTCAGATTCCAAGGGAAATCTCTGGTTTTCCACCTTTAGTGAATTTTGCCTGGTGCTTTTGAGACCGGATGACACTTATGAGATTTTCAATGAGGAGTCAGGGCTTTCTTCCCCCAGAATCCGTAATACGGAGGAGCTTTCGGACGGCTCCATTGCCGTGGGTACCAGTGGCGGCGTCAATATTATTAAGGACGGAAAAGTGGTCAGGGTCTATGACGGCAAGTTCGGATTGAAGAATACGGAGATTCTGTCTATAGCCCAGGGAAAGGACGGCACCCTCTACTTTGGCAGTGACGGCGACGGGATTTATGTGGTCAAGGGAGATAGCCTTAGCCGGCTGGGAGTGGAGAACGGCCTTCATTCTGAGGTAGTTATGCGGATAAAGTATGATGAGTACAGGGATCTCTTCTGGCTTGTCACCAGTAATTCCATTGCCTATATGCAGGATGAGGAGATTACTACCGTAGACCATTTCCCCTATCCCAATAATTTCGATATTTTCTTTGATAAGAATGGGGGAATCTGGGTATTGGCCAGTAACGGTATCTATATCGTTAATGGCGATGATATGGTGAAGAATGATCATATTGCCTATACCTTCTACGATACCATGGGCGGTCTTCCCACCATTACCACGGCCAATTCCAGAAATGAGATTACAGAGGATGGAAACCTTTATATTTCAGGCACAACCGGGGTTGCCAGCATCAATATTAATGAGGTCAGGAGTCTGGATCACAAAATCAAATTATCCGTTCCTTTTGTAAACGTGGATGGTGATATGATTCCTGTGGAAGAGGACGGGACGGTCAATATTCCCGCCAAGAGTAAGCGTGTTTCCATAGACGGATATGTGCTGACATACTCTCTGACCAATCCCATTGTCCGGTATTCTCTGGAGGGCTTTGACAATGATGTCGTTGAAAGCACTAAGGAGGAGATGGAGACGGCTGTCTATACCAATCTGCCCGGCGGGGAATATACCTATCACCTGGCGGTTATTGATACCCTTACAGGGGATGAGTCCGATTCCATAACCATCCGTATTCTCAAGAACAAGATGCTGACGGAATATCCATTATTCTGGGTGTTTCTGGCCCTCCTCTTTACCCTTTTCGTGGTCCTTTTGCTTTTGCTCTTCTTCCGGCATAGGACAAAAAAGCTGAAGGAACAGGCTCTGGCCAATCGGAGGCTGGTTAATCAGCTTTCCAAGACCTTTGGTAAGGTCATCGACTTGAAGGATTCCTATACCAATGGTCATTCGGCCCGGGTGGCCAAGTATACCAGGCTGATTGCGAAGGAGATGGGCTACAGTCAGGAGGAGGTGGACAGGATTTATAATATTGCCCTCCTGCACGATGTCGGAAAGATCGGCATTCCGGACAGTATTCTGAATAAGCCCGGAAAGCTGGATGATGATGAGTTCCATGAGATTCAGACCCATGCGGCCAAGGGCTTTGAGCTTTTGTCGGACTTCAAGGATTTGGAGCCGGAGCTGGCCTATGGGGCGGGCTACCACCATGAGAAATATGACGGAAGCGGCTATCCCAGGGGGCTGAAAGGGGATGAGATTCCCGAGGTGGCCCAGATCATTGCCGTTGCGGATACCTTTGACGCTATGTATTCTACCAGACCCTATCGTAAGCAGATGCCGCTGGAGAAGGTGATTTCGGAGATTGAGAGGGTGGCGGGAACCCAGCTCAGCCCTAAGCCTGTGGAGGCCTTTATCCGGGTCTATAAGGCGGGGGCTATTGAGGAAGTGGCTAAGACTACGGCATAGGATAGAAGTATCCGGGCCGGAAGGGCACAAGGCGCGAGAAAGAGAGGCAGGGAGCCTGCCCGGGGCAAAGAGTTATAATGGAAAGGCTCCTTAATGGAGTATAGGCTAGGAGCCAAAGTCTTGTAAAATTGCATGAAAGGGACGGGCACAAAGTGGGGCCCATCAGCGAAGACCCCGGATCTTCCGGGCGGGCAAAATGAAAACGGGTAGGGGTGGTTTGCCCCTACTCGTTTTGAAATAGCTATTATATTGAACTGAAACCGATTTTCTTTATTAGTCTGCTCTGTGAGTGACCGGCCTATCCCATTACAGGGGTAGGATTCTGAGGGAATCCCCCGTCCTTGGAATCCGGATCTCCGGAATCCTCCTTGGAGTCGGAGGAGGGACCATTGTCCCTTCCGTCAAAGATTGCCTCAAACTCATCCTTAGTCAGCTTTTCCTTGACCAAAAGAGCCTCTGCACACCGAATCAGGGCATCTCTATGACTTCCGATTAACTCCTTGGCCTTGGCATAGCATTTCTCCACAATGGACTTTACCTCTGCGTCGATTTCGCCTGCCGTATCATCGGAATGGCCTCTGGTGTGAACCAGATCTCTGCCCAGGAAAACCTCATCGTCATTATTATCATAATTAACTACGCCCAGCCTGTCGCTCATACCGTACTTGGTTACCATATTGCGGGCCAGGGCTGTGGCCTGCTTGATGTCCTGGGAGGCTCCGGTGGTGATATCGTCGCAGAACATTTCCTCTGCCACACGGCCGCCCATATCTACAGTAATTTGGTTTAGCATCTTGCCCCGGGTCATGAATTCCTCATCCTTTTCGGGCAGGGGCATGGTATAGCCTGCGGCAGACATGCCGGTGGGAATGATGGATATCATATAAACCGGCCCTACATCGGGCAGCAGATGGAAGAGGAGGGCGTGGCCCGACTCATGAAAAGCGGTGATTTTCTTGTCCCGTTCGCTGACCACCTTGCTCTTTTTCTCTGTGCCGATTCCTACCTTGACAAAGGCCTTCTGGATATCCTCCTGCCGGATATAGCTGCGGTTTTCCCTGGCGGCATCAATGGCGGCCTCATTTAACAGGTTCTCCAGATCCGCCCCGGTAAAGCCTGTGGTGGTCTGGGCAATATGGGTCAGGTTCACGTCATCGCCCAGGGGCTTATTGCGGGAATGGACCTTTAGAATCTCTTCTCTGCCACCCACATCCGGACGGCCTACACCTACTTTTCTGTCAAAACGGCCTGGCCGCATGATGGCGGGATCCAGTATATCTACCCGGTTTGTGGCGGCCATAACGATAATACCTTCATTTACGCCAAAGCCGTCCATTTCCACCAGCAGCTGATTGAGGGTCTGCTCTCTCTCGTCGTGTCCGCCTCCCAGGCCGGTACCCCTTCTCCTGGCCACAGCGTCAATTTCATCGATGAAAACGATACAGGGCCGGTTCTTCTTGGCTTCAGCAAAGAGATCACGCACTCTGGAGGCGCCGACACCTACAAACATTTCCACGAAATCGGAGCCTGAGATTGAGAAAAAGGGCACCCGGGCCTCTCCGGCAACAGCCTTTGCTAATAGGGTTTTTCCGGTTCCGGGAGGGCCTACTAAAAGCACTCCCTTAGGGATTCTGGCTCCCAATTCCGCATATTTGCCGGGATTCCTTAGGAAATCTACGATTTCCTGCAGATCCTCCTTTTCCTCCTTTAGACCGGCCACATCCTTGAACTGGACATTCCCTTCATTGGGATTGGTTTTAGTGGCCCGGCTCTTACCGAAATTCATCATTCGGTTGCCGCCTGACGAATTGGCCGATTGGGAATTCATGAAAGCCATTACGATGAATACCACAGCAAATCCTAGCAGAATCGGCAGAATATAGGCCAGAAACCAGTTCTCCCGGGACACATCAGAGGCAGTATAGCTGGGGAAGACCTTCTTTAGCTCCTCCTCTGCCTGTCCTGTGTCTGAGACATTCAGGGTATTCACCTGACCAGTTTTCAGAGATATTACTAGGGAGCCTGTGGGAGTCTCGGAATTGGGCCGGATCTCCACGGCACTTACCTTTTTCTCGGAAATGTCTTCTAGAAATTGTTCATGTGTATAGGTCTCCTGATTCTGATATCGGCCATTCAGGGAGTAGAGCATGAAAACGATGGCGCCGATAACAAAAATGTAAACTAGAAGACCCCGATTACCACTTCGTCTATTCAAAATATAACCTCTCTAATTATTCCGGTGTTACAACTCCTACATAGGGGAGATTTCTATACTTCTGGGCATAATCCAGACCGTATCCCACAATGAATTTGTCGGGGATGACGAAGCCTGTGTAATCCAGAGAAACATCGGCCACCCGGCGATCCGGCTTGTCCAAAAGGGCGCAGAGCTTTAAGCTGGCAGGTCCCCTCTGGTTTAAGACATCCAACAGATAGTGCATGGTGCGGCCGGTGTCGATAATATCCTCCACAATGATAATGTGCTTGTTCCTGATAGGATGATCCAAGTCCTGTATAATCTTGACAACACCGCTGGACTCTGTTTCATTTCCATAGCTGGAGCAGCGCATGAACTCGATCTGTACGGGAACCTTAATGCGCTTTGCCAGTTCGCAGGCAAAAAAGGTTGCCCCTTTTAGGATGCAGATTAGGGTGACCTCCTTGCCCTCATAATCCTTGCTGATTTCCTGTCCCAGCTGCCGGATTCGTTCTGAAACCTGATATTCGGAATACATCATTTCAATTTTATCCGCCATTATTTTCCTCCTGTTCCGCATGATTTTGCGGTAATTGCCGGGAGAAGACCCGGGTCGTCTCCCGTGCCGGCTGTCTGGGTCTTTTAACTCAGACGGCCTTAATAATCAAGACTTTCCGAATGGTTTCCTTGAAGCATTCGGAAATCCCGCGCTTTGCGCGGGACACACCCTTCGCGCTGCGAGGGCCGGTCAGACACGAAATGGAACTTATTCCTGAAGCAATAGCTCTAGCTGCCATATTTTGCGGCTGTTCTTTTTTACTTTATAAGCTTCACCCATTCTGAGGCCGGGAATCCAGAGAATCTGATTTCCTTCCGCTATTACATAGATGCGGTCCCGTAAGGCTATGGGAATTTTGGCCTCAATAAATAGATCCTTCAGCTTTTTGCTGCCTCCCTTTAGGGTGATTCGATCTCCCGGGCGGCGGGTCCGCAAAACTACAGTATTCTCTATTTTAACATAATCAAAAGATTTCGTATATATTTTATTTTCCGTATAGACTGTTATATCGGCAGATTCCGGGATTTGCAAAAGAGAGCAGACCATTTGCCCACCCTCTGACAAGGCTATTCTACCATTCTCCGGCAGGGGGATTATCTCATCCTTCTGACTGTCCGGAGGCGACAGGAGCAATGGGGGGTCCTTATCCATACTATTCCAATGAAGGTTTTTCCCCTCTGGACAGTCCCTTTGGAAGAGGATTTTATCAAACTCCCTCATAGCAGTAATGCCGTAGGGAAGTGAGATTCTGCTGCCGCTTTGACGCATTCTCAGAGAGGCGGTTTCTTCTAAATGGATTTCCGAAATATCCTTTGACTTTCCTGCCAGTTCTGAAATACAGCGGAGGATTACCTGATTGGTCAGTATAGGGGGAGCCTGGTCAAATATGGCAAGAGAGAGCTCCAGTGGCCCCCTGTATTCCAGGCCTTCATTTTCCCGGTTAGATAAGGGACCCTGGGACAGGTCGGTCAGGCATGAAGTGGGGGCCGGGGAGGTGAATTCCCGGAAGAGCCTGTCCGCCTCTCTTGTCAGAACTTGGTCGGCCTGCTGCAGTTTCTCTGTGGCAGAGAAAAGGTGCATTATGGCATTTTCATTGATTTCAACAGCTTCAGGAAGTATCTTGTTCCGGATTCGGTTTCTGGAATAGCGGTTATCGCTATTAGTGGAATCCTGGCAGTAGGGTATGTCGTTTTCCCTTAAATAAGACTCTATTTCCGGGCGGGTCAGCCGGAGGATGGGGCGGATGATTTTTCCCCGTACAGGGCGTATAGAACCCATTCCTCTAATGCCGGTGCCCCGAAACAGATTAAAGAGCAGGGTTTCTGCGGCATCCTCCGCGTGGTGGGCTATGGCGATCCGGTCGGCCTCCAGGGCTTCAAAAGTCCTGTAGCGTACGGCTCTCCCGGCTTCCTCCAGGGATTGGCCCAGCTTACTGGCTAGAGATGGGACATCAAAGGACTTCATTTGAAAGGCAAGGCCCAAATCCCCGGCTACCCTTCTCACCAAATCAGCATCCCGTAGGGCCTCCTCTCCCCGTATCCCATGCTCCACATGGACTACAGACAGAGAGAAGTCAAGCTTTTCCCTCAAATCGTATAGCAAAAAAAGGAGGCACATAGAATCTGCTCCTCCTGAAATCCCGGCGTAAACCCTGTCACCCGGCCTGATCATATGGTGTCTCCGAATGAATTCTTCTACCTTATCAATCTGTCTCATCCGGTTTAAAGATAATCTCATCGTCATGAACAAGTCCCAGCTTATCCTCTGCGACTTCCTCAGCATATTTCTTGGTTTTCGTATATTTCTCGAACTCTATCAGGTCCTTGGACCGGATCTCCTCCGCAGAAATACTTTCTCTCAGCTCTGCCATTTGATCCAGGTTTTTTTGGTACTTTTTGGATAGACGCATGCCGTCTATGGTCACTACTATCAGGAGCATGGCGACGGCGATAGAGATAGTGATAATTGCAAATTTATTCTGTTTTCTTTTTCGAAAAGCGGGCGTTTTCATGATAGCTCCTCTTCTCCGGATGAATAAATGTCGTCAATATCCTGCCCCGGACCTGCCCTGCACCAAGTGGAGGATTAACAGGTAAATTTCCCTGATATGTTTGCAGAGTCACAGATATTCGTATAATCCTTCTGCATCTTCCTTCCGGACTACCTCTTCAACGGCAGAGACCCGAACCTTAACCGTTTTATTTCCAAAGCTAATTTCTATGATGTCACCAACCTTGACCTCGGTTCCTGCCTTGGAGGGTTTCCCGTTAATCTGTACCCGTCCTGCATCACAGGCCTCATTGGCCACACTGCGCCGCTTTATTAAACGGGATACCTTCAAAAATTTGTCTAATCGCATATTCGTCCTTTGTTTGTCTGGGCGAGAAGTCAATGCCTGATGGGACGTCTGTATCCTGGTGAGGCTTTGGCGACAGCCCTTCATAGGAGGCCTTAGGCCTGGGATGTGGCCCCGGCTGATTATAAAGGAAAAGGACATGCGCAACCCCGCACATGTCCTTTTTTGAACAATAAATAATCGGATTAACGCTTGTTAACAAGATCCTTCAGCGCTTTTCCTGCCTTAAATCTCGGGGCTTTAGAAGCCGGAATATCCATAGGCTCTCCCGTTCTAGGATTTCTGCCTTCCCTCTTTGCTCTCTTTGTTACTTCAAAGGTACCGAAGCCGACAAGCTGGACCTTATCACCCTTCTTTAACTGATCAGATACGGTTTCAGTAAATGCCTTAATGGCGGCTTCTGCATCCTTTTTGGTCAGACTAGACTTTTCGGCTACAGCAGCAACTAATTCTGTTTTGTTCATTATCGAACGCCTCCCTAAATATGAATAACTTGAATTTACTTCTGCGGCAGCTTTTTTACCGCATATTGCTTTGCGCTCATACAGTTATACCCGTTTTGCCCGATATTGTCAAGGAAAACCTTGAATTTCCAATGATTTTCATTAATTAATGTCGTTCAGACGGCCTGTAAAAAGGATGATTCCTGTTTCTTTGTCCCGGATTAAATACAGGAAGGGTTTATCCGCAATGAAGTTGATAATATCCCCGTCCATTTCCGCGCTGGTAATCTCCATTACGGCTTCCGTTACAGCTGAAGCCCGGCTTCCTTCCTCATCCACCTCGATCTTCGCGCGATGGGCAATGGAGGAGATATACATGGCCTCTGCCAGGCCTGAGAAATCGGCATTTTGGGAAAAGGCTGTCTGAATCCCCATATTCTTCAGAGTATCTGTGAGCCCGTCCATAGTGACATCCATTTGAAATTTGGGGAAGGAGAGGTAGTTAATACTTGTCAATTCTGCCTTGTCCAGGGCGGAGAGGATTTCCTCAGGCCTGGTTTTCCCCCATAATTCACTTATATTCTCATTTCTTCCCTCTGCCGGAATGAAGAGATCCATTTCAATATTGGTATTGCGATAGGGGAAGGCCAGGGCGCTTATCCCGTCCTTTTCTCTCAGGTAGCGGAGATTAAGCCCTTTTTGGGACATCATTTGGGCCGGCCTGTCTCCGGAGAGACCGTGGAAGGTCTCCTCTGCAGTGCTGCTTGCGATGAAGGGAAACTCCCATTCTCCGTAGAAATATACAGCATTTAAGACATCGGCCATAGTATCGCCGGTGGCGGCTGATTCATAATCAGGAATGAAGCCATTCGTCTTTTCGCTTACCCAGTCCTTGATCTGCTGCTTTGTCTGGGACAGGCCATTCTTGAAATCGGCCTGGAAGAAATCGCCTCCAAAGTAGTCCTTTGCGGGGGCGACAAAGTCTGTCTCATAATTATCGCTGGTTTTCAGTGACTTATCTAGCCAGACCGCATTTGCGGTATTCAGGACAGCACTCTTCTCTGCGGCCTTGAGAGAAAGGTAATCCTTCATTTCTGATTCTATGGCCTGGAGATCCGTGATGGATAAGGCCGATTCGATTTCCGTCTTGGTATCCCCCTTTGCCGCTATATCGGTCAGGGCCAGGGCGGAGAAGAGGCTGTAGGGGGAATAGAATAGATTACCCTTATCATCCATCTCTCCTAGGAGCTTCCAATTAAAGCTATTGACCGCGCTGCTAAGGGAGCCGTCCGTGACAGGAGGACCCTCTTGCGGGGATTGGGCCTGGCCTGATGGCGCCTGCTGACCCTTGCCGCCGTCCTTGCCTGAGGAAAGCTCTGTTTCTGTAGCAGTGGCTGACCCATTGTCTGTTTCGGTTACATCTGTGCCTTGATTATCTATAGGGGTGTCTTCCTTTTTGCCGCTTTGATTCTCTGCAGCTTCTGTTTCCCCGGCTTCTGCTGCCGTAGCCTTGTCTGTGCCTTTGGCAGAAGACGGTTCGGATGGGCCGGCGGCCGTCTGTCCGCAGGATATGAGGAGTCCTGCAGTGATAAGGGTAACGATGACCGATGTGAGCTTTCTTTTCATAGAATCCTCCTAACTCCCACTCTTATGGGTTTTCTTTGAAAATACATGAGATTGCCGCTATAGAGGGCTATTTTTTAAAAGAATTAAGGATTTTTATATCTACTTTTTAATCTTCCTGGCCATCATTGTCCTTTTCCATAATTTCCCTGTAGATGTCCCGTCTGGAGACACCCCGGTCCTTGGCGGCCCGGCGCATAGCTTCTTTCTGGGGCATTCCCTGCTTCATGTAGTGGTCCACATGCTCCGGAACCGTCCACTGCAGGAAAGAGCTTTTACGTTCTTCCTCCTTCTGCTCCGGGCTTTTACCGGATAGGACCAGGACATATTCACCCCGGGGGCCGGTTTCTTCATAATAGGCAATTGCTTCAGAGAGAGTGAGCCTCACCACCTCCTCATGGACCTTTGTCAGTTCCCGGCAAATGGCTATAGGCCGGTCGCCCAGATATTCATAGAGATCGGATAGAGTCTCTTTTAGCCGGTGGGGGGCCTCATATAGAACTATGGTTCTGACTTCATCCCTGAGCTCGGACAGGATTTGCCGCCGGCTGCTTTTCTGTCGGGGAAGAAAACCCTCGAAACAGAATCTTCTGGCGGGTAGGCCGGACAGGGTCAGGGCCGTTATCACAGCGGAAGGTCCGGGCAGGGATGTATAGGGAATACCCTCCTCAATGCAGCGGCGGATCAGGACATCTCCGGGGTCGGAGATGACAGGTGTACCGGCATCGGATATGAGGGCAATATTTCTGCCCTCCCGAAGAGCATAAAGGAGCTCCTCTGCCTTTTCTGTCTTATTAAACTCATGATAACTGGTGAGCGGTGTATGTATATCAAAACGAGAAAGCAGCTTCATGCTGTTTCTCGTGTCCTCCGCCGCAATTAAGTCTGCGTTTTTCAGGCAGGAGATCACTCTTTCGGTAATGTCGCCTAGATTTCCTATGGGAGTTGCGCAGATATATAGAGTTCCATACATAATTATATCCTTTTTGCAGATGGCGGTTCAAAGCCGGATCCCGTACAGGAGGGTGCCCCCGCGACAATGCGCTGACGGTCCTCCTGCAGTCAGAATCTGCCTGTACCGGAGGGTGCGTTGGCGGACAATGATAGGTGGCCGGGCCTTGGATGGCGGAATGATAGGGAATTTTCCTTATTATGGATTTCCCTGGAAGCCGTAAATTCTCCGGTATTCCTTACTGGGGCTGCCGTCGGGGTTTCTAAGGATTAGAGGGGCATCCGTTGACAGTCCGGCTTTTCCGCCTTTCCGGCCTTCAATAAGGATCAGGACAGGCTCACTATCAGCTGTGGGATAGACCATACGGAGCCGCTTTGGCTCGAGATGATATTGCCGCATCTTTATTAATATATCCGTCAGGCGTCCCGGCCGGTGTACCATGAAAAAAGTGCCCTTTACCTTTAGGACTGAGCTTGCGGCCTTTAGGATGTCCTCTAGGGTACAGAGGAGCTCATGCCGGGAAATAGCCTTTGAATCTCCGGGATTTAGAAATCCCCCTGACACGGGGATGTAAGGGGGATTGCTGACAATGCTATCAAAGGAGTCCTGAGAAAAAAGACGGCCGCTTTCCCGAATATCTCCCCGGACGATATGGACCCTGTCCTCCAGGCCATTCAGCTTTACGCTGCGTTCTGCCATTTCAGCCGCTTCTGTCTGAATCTCCAGACCCACAAGGCTAGGAGCCTCTGTTTTTCCGGCCAAAAGAATAGGCATAATGCCTGTACCTGTGCCCAGATCCAGTATCCTGCCCTTTAGGCCGCAAGAGGCTGCGAAATCGGACAGGAGTACGGCATCGGTCCCAAAGCAAAAGGACTTGGGATTCTGAATGATTTGATATCCCTTTAACATCAAATCATCCAGTCTTTCCCCGGGATTAAGGCATGATGTATTATTATTCTCTAGCAAAGAATTCTCGATCATTTTTACTCTATGCTAATTATAGTCAAGAGGCAGATATTATAATCTGGATTTGCCGTCGGATTTTTCCAGGGCTTCGAGGGCGGCCAGATCGCTATCTTCATCATCTTTATTGTGGTTCTTCCGGTCCGGATTCTTTTCCTTAGCCTTGTTATTATCATTCCGGTCCTTATTCTGACCCCGGTTCTTCTTTTTGTTTTGATTATTCTTCTTTTTCCTGGCCACAAAGGTCAGGTCGGAGGCGGCGAATTCCTGTAACTCCTTGTCCTCACCGTCGTCAATAAGAACTTTAACCTTTTGCCTCAAAACATTAACATCTGAAACAATCCCGGTATTTCCGTTGGAAGTAGTGACTGTATCACCGATTCCGGGCAGTTTTTTATTTAAATATTCATAGGTTTCCTCTTCGTTTTTCAGGCAGCACATGAGACGCCCGCAGACACCGGAGATTTTTGTGGGATTTAGGGAAAGATTCTGCTCCTTTGCCATCCGGATGGAAACCGGGAAGAAGTCTGAGAGATAGCTGTGACAGCAGAGTACTCTGCCGCAGCTGCCATAACCGCCCAGTATCTTGGTTTCGTCCCTTACACCGATTTGCCGGAGCTCGATCCGGGTCCGGAAAACACTGGCTAAATCCTTGACTAATTCTCTGAAATCAATGCGGCCGTCCGCTGTGAAATAGAAGAGGAGCTTGTTGCCGTCAAAGGTATATTCGGCATCGATTAGCTTCATTTCCAACCGGTGCTTTTGAATTTTCTCCTTGCAGATCTTGAAGGCCTCCCTCTCCCGTGAGCGGTTCTTTTCCTCTGTGCCCTTGTCCTCTTCTGTAGCCATTCGGATTACGGTACGTAGGGGGGCAACGATATTCTGCTCATCCACATCCATTATGTCGGAAACCACTTTTCCGTATTCTATGCCACGGACGGTTTCCACGATTACATAGTCACCTTTCTTTATTTCCAGCTTTCCGGGAGAGAAGTAGTAAACCTTTCCCGCCGTACGAAATCTGACACTAATAACTCTTGTCATATTTTTCCCTCTTCTTAAAGCAATTACTTCTGGTTCTCTGATAATATTCAATGACTACATTTGAGTTGCCCTCCG
>JAILCB010000183.1 GCA_024680595.1 Lachnospiraceae bacterium
GTCCGGAGATGACAGGGAAGGCATGCATTACAATGAGATGGTTAACATCAAGGACTATCCTGACCTGAACATGGAAAACAGCGAGCACATTATAGACTATGATTACCAGTATCGCTATTGCCTGAATATTAGCTTTAATGAAGAGGGCACTCCCGGCAGAGGTTCCGCAATCTTCCTGCATTGTTTCGGAAGCTACAAGCCTTATACCGGAGGCTGTGTAGCTGTTCCTGAGAATATTATGAAGCTTATTATGCAGAAGGTGGATCCGGACTGTGTGGTGGTGATTGACACAGTGGAAGACCTGACAGGGGAAGCAAAGATTAGTTGGTAGAGAATGATTTCAGAGGCCGGGAGAGGGTGGAATGGGAAGCAGGATGAATGACCGAAAATCGATGCTAATGTTTGTTTCATCTATGCTGATATTTGGAACAATAGGGGTTTTCAGAAGATACATTCCTTTTTCATCTGCTTTCCTGGCCTTTTCAAGGGGGATTCTAGGAGGAATATTCCTTTTAATATTTGCGTCCTTAAGGAAGGGGACCAAAGAAAGACTGGCTAACCGCGATCTGCTATGGCTGGTCCTTTCCGGGGCCCTTATCGGAATTAATTGGATGCTTCTCTTTGAAGCCTATAATTATACGACAGTTGCAATTGCAACCCTTTGCTACTATATGCAGCCAACCATTGTGGTTCTGCTTTCTCCTATTATTTTCAAGGAGAGGCTGACAGGAAAAAAAGCCATCTGTGCTTTCTTTGCAATTATAGGCATGGTCCTTGTATCGGGAGTCATAAATGACGGCAGTCAGAATAGGGGGAGTTTTCAGGGAGTTCTATTGGGACTGGGAGCCGCCGTTTTCTATTCCATTGTTGTGATTATGAATAAAAGGATTGCGGGGGTTGACGCCTATCAAAAGACAAGGATTCAGCTTTTGTCCGCAGGTATTGTGATGATTCCCTATCTCCTTCTGACTGACGGGTTTAGAATGGGCGAGGTCAGCGTCAGGGCAATTATTCTTCTGATCCTGGTGGGAATTGTACATACGGGTATTGCCTATGTGCTGTATTTTGGGAGTATGGAGGGACTCTCTGTCCAGACCATAGCTATACTTAGCTACATTGATCCGGTTTCGGCCCTGCTCTTTTCGGCACTCCTGCTCAGGGAAACCCTGAGCCTCATGAGTATTATAGGTGCGGTCATGATTATAGGTTCTGCTATTATTAGTGAAATGAAGGCTGATTTTAGTTAATTCTGAAGGTAGTGAAAGCAATTGACTGGAAAGGAAGACGACAAGGAGGGTTTACATGGAAAAGATTCTGGTGTTGGATTTTGGAGGCCAGTATAATCAGCTAATTGCCCGCAGGGTGCGGGACCAGCATGTGTATGCGGAGGTTAAGCCGTTCAATAATTTCTCCCTCTCGCAAATTAAAGAGGGAGGCTATCAGGGAATCATTTTCACAGGAGGTCCCAATAGCGTATATGATCCGGAATCACCCCATTATGATGCCGGGATTCTGGACCTGGGGATTCCTGTGCTGGGAATCTGCTATGGGGCCCAGCTTTTGGCCTATATGACAGGGGGAGTGGTTTCCGGTGCGGAGAACAGCAGTGAATATGGGAAGACCCTTCTAAAGGTGAAGCAGCATGCCCTATTTCAGGATCTTCCTGAGGAGAGTGTCTGCTGGATGAGTCATACCGACTACATATCCTCAGTTCCAGAGGGCTTCCAGATTCTGGCCAATACAGAGAAGTGCCCCTGTGCGGCCATGGCAAATGATGAGAGAAAGCTGTATGGGGTTCAGTTTCATCCGGAGGTGACTCATACTGCTTATGGAAAGCAGATCCTCCATAATTTCCTCTTTAATATCTGCGAATGCAAAGGAGATTGGGATGCCATGGACTATGCGTCCCAGGCTATTGAGCGCTACCGCAAGGAGCTGGCGGGCAAAAAGGTGCTTTTGGCCCTGTCCGGAGGTGTGGATTCCTCTGTGGCGGCCCTTCTATTGCACAAGGCTATTGGACAGAACCTGATTTGTGTTTTCGTGGATCACGGACTTCTCCGCAAGGGCGAAGGGGATTTCGTGGAGAATACCTTCCGTAAGACCTTTGGCGTTAACCTGATTCGGGTAAATGCAGGGGGGCGTTTTCTCTCTAAACTGGCCGGGGTGACTGATCCGGAGAAGAAACGAAAGATTATTGGAGAGGAATTCATCCGGGTCTTTGAGGAAGAGGCCAAGAAGATTGGCCATGTCCAGGTGCTGGCTCAGGGGACCATATACCCGGATGTCATTGAGAGCGGAAAGGGAGCCTCAGCGGTCATTAAGAGCCATCATAATGTGGGAGGCCTGCCAGATGTGATTTCCTTTGATGAACTCATAGAGCCCCTCAGGGATTTCTTTAAGGATGAAGTGAGAAGCGTGGGAGGTATGCTGGGCCTGCCCCATGAGCTGGTATGGCGTCAGCCCTTCCCCGGACCCGGTCTGGCAGTGAGGATTATCGGCGATATTACAGGGGATAAGATCAAGATACTGCAGGAGGCGGACGCCATATTCCGGGAGGAGGTTGCGAAGGCCCACCTGGAAGAGGATCCCAATCAGTACTTTGCTGTTTTAACCAATACCCGCACGGTGGGTGTGATGGGAGATGACAGGACCTACGGCTATACGGTGGCACTTAGGGCTGTGACCACAGATGACTTCATGACGGCGGAATGGACCAGACTTCCCTTTGACGTCCTGGAGAGGGCCAGCAGCCGCATCACCAATGAGGTGGCGGACGTGTCCCGGGTCGTATACGACATATCCTCAAAACCCCCGGCAACGGTGGAGTGGGAATAGAAAGAAAAAATCCCGCAAGCCTTGAAAACACAGGGTTTGCGGGATTTATTTTTGCCTTTGTTTATTTACATTCGTAGTCTTTATTATCTATTTTTAACTTAGTTTTAACTCGATTTTAACTCGACAAAATAGATTTACGGAGTTATAATCGAGTTAACCCTATATTAAGAAGGGAGTTAAAGATGAGAACAATTCCGTACAAAGAGGACTTAAGAACTGAATTTAAAAGTGATCGAAAGAGATATCCAGATAATGATTTAATAGATGAAATTGTTGGTATGGCAAATACCAAAGGTGGAAATTTATATTTGGGCGTAGAAGATGACGGGGAGATAACAGGAGTAAACAAAATACACAAAGATGCAATAGGCGTAACAGCCCTTGTGGCTAATAATACTGTGCCGTCTGTGTCTGTACGTGCGGAGATAATTACAGAAGAGGAAAAGGACGTACTTAAGATCGAAATACCGATAAGCAGGACTGTGGTCTCCACAAGGTCGGGAAAGATGTTAAAACGAAGATTGAAGGCAGATGGGACTCCTGAAGTTGTTCCAATGTATTCGTATGAAATAGTTACAAGATTGTCAGAATTAGCATTGCTGGATTTTTCTGCCGGACCGTTGGCAGGAGCTTCTATTAATGATTTTGATCCTAATCAGAGAATCAGATTAAGAAATATTATACAAACAATGCCCGGAGGCGAAAAAAATCTTCTTGCATTAATGGATGATGAGTTAGATAAGGCACTGCGTTTTACAACTGAAGTAGACGGTAAAGTTTATCCTACCGTTACCGGGATGCTTATTTTAGGGAAAGAAAACCGAATAGCGGAGTTAATGCCAACTGCAAAAGCTTCTTTTCAGGTATTGGAGGGAACAAAAGTTAGAATTAATACGGAGACATCAGCTCCTCTGCTTGAGGTGTTTGAAAAGTTCGAAACATATGCAGAAGCTTGGAATCCTGAACGAGAAGTTGAATATGGCTTATTTAGGGTTGCTGTGCCGGAATTCGATAAAGCGGCATTTCGAGAAGGATTGATGAATGCTTTTTGCCACAGAGATTATACCGTGTTGGGAACGGTGAGGGTGCTGATCGATGATGAGGGACTGACGATAAGCAGTCCTGGTGGCTTTATTGACGGGGTGACCTTAGAAAACTTACTAACTGTCGAACCACATGGTAAAAATCCTGCTCTTGCGGATGCTTTAAAACGAATTGGACTTGCTGAAAAGATCGGACGCGGTATAGACCGTATATATGAGGGTTCTATTATATATGGAAGACCTTGGCCGGACTATTCTCAAACAACAAGCACAAATGTTAGGTTGTTCATTCAAAGAGCAAAAGCAGATGACACTTTTACAAAATTCATTGCAGATGAGCAAAATAGATTAGGAAAACCATTGTCAATCTATGCTCTGATGATTCTATCATTATTAAAGAATGAAAAACGTCTTACGATAGAACGCATCGCAGAAATGACTCATTTGGCAGAGGGAAAACTGCTGGGAGCTATAGAAAACTTAATTGAAGATGGACTTGTGGAAGGTGTAGTAAACGGTAAATCAAGATCCTATATTCTGTCTGTGAAAGTGTATAAAGAAAACAATAGAAGTATTCAATATGTGCGGCAAACAGGTATAGATAGGGTTGCTTATCCTGAAATGATTATGAGGCTTGCGCAAACACAGGACGGATTTATTACGAAACAGGACGTGGCAGAACTATTAAAGATAACTCCGGATCAGGCATATTCTGAAATAAAGAAGCTGGTCAGTGAAGGAAAGATATACAAGTACTGTGGCGGAAAATATACGAAGTACAAATTGAGGTAAATTGAATTTGTATCTGTCCTATTTCTAAAAAATTAACTGTCAAAATATATGTGGAATTCTGTTTATTTGAGTGCCTTGCAGATATAAATTATGGGAGACATCTTTTATGCACTTTGAAGATGAGAGGCTATTGTGGAATTGTATAAAATGTGCGACCGAAAAAAAGAAGTGAGTGGAGAGAAAATGATGCCGGAACTGGTCAATGGCGAGTATGTTGAAAAACTAAGTGAACATGAAAAAGAGGTTTATGAGAGAATTCATTCCAGGGGTCAAATTGATCACGAAGAAAAGGATCACGGACTGGGTTCTCTCTTAAACGATCTGATCCGATTCAATCCTTTTCAATATGAACCATATTACAAGCCATCGAAGCAAACAGAATATCCTAAGAAAATATATATTGCGGACGAGGTAGGTGCCGGGAAAACGATTGAGACAGGGATCATCCTGACAGAATTGCTTTACCGGAAAGAGATCAGTTTGCGACAGGATCGTATTGTGATCATATGCCCGAATCTGCTTTGCAGAAAATGGAGGGATAGTGGCATATTTTGAAGGTACAACATCTTTTAAGGAGTTATTGGAATATGCTAATGTTTCTGATGAAATTAAAATAAAATTATTAGAGTGTGAAACTGAAAAAGAATTGTATGATGTATGTAAAAAGCTGGATTTATATAAGTTTTAATGTCAGAGGAAAGTAAACGTAAAATCATTCGCCTATGATAGTTAGCCCTATAGGGATTAAGGAAGCTATTGCAACAGCTTTCCCCAACACAGAATACCGGCGCTGTATCGTTCATCAAGTGCGTAACACTCTTAAATATGTGTCCGACAAGGATTGCAAGCCTTTTGCAGCCGATCTTAAGACCATATATCACGCTCCTACTGAACAAAAGGCAATTGAGGCCAGAGAACGAGTTACAGAGAAGTGGGAAGAAAAATATCCTCGTGCCATGAATTTAGGAACACAACGGAAAAGAGAATTGTTATTAAGTCTTTGGATTACCATATTCTCTTTTCATTGCCTCTGTTGATATGACCCATTGTTTACCGTATTTGCATGCATCTACTCCACTAACAAGTTTTCCATATGAAATGCCATGGTCCGCAGAATATAGGCAGTATGAAATGGATTTGTCCGAGGGCAGCATCGATGTATTCAATCGAATGTTTCTGGAACCGGAGAAACCGAAAAGCCCACGTAAAGCCAAACCATCTACATATCCAACTGCTCAGTCACCGCATGCTATAACTGCATAGGCCTTTATTGCCCGGGGAGAAGTTCCGCGGGTGTAAAGGTCGTTGCAAAAAGTCGATATAGTTGACGATTTTTACGACTTAATCAAACTCTCCCTACAAGTATAGCACCTGCAGGGAGAGTTTTTCTATACTCCGAATCTTTACCGCTTACGTCAGAGGATATTATCGCATGTTTTGAAACTCATTATTTATAAGGGTTTGCCTGTGAAGTATACAAAATATGCTAATTGGTGTGCTTATAGGATTTTCAAGTCAAATCAGAATCCTTAATATTTATTCACGTCACATTATACACATACTTCACATTACGGTTCACATTACGTTTTATCATCTAGGGATAAAGAAAAATAGTGAAAATTTAATGGAGGTCTCAAGAGCGCTCTGCTATAATATCATCGAGGTGGAAAGAAGAAGAGTTCCTATGCATCAAACAAGATAGAGGGAAATCCCCTGTCTGAAAAGCAGGTTGATGAGGTTATCGATCGGGATGAAAGGAAGCACTTCCTTAAGCCGGAACAGGAAGTGCGTAATTATTTTCTTGCGCTGAATTATCTGGAAGAGATGGTAAAAAAGAAAGAACGCTTTTCCAAAAAACTGATATTAGATGTCCAAAAATATGTTGAAAAGGGAGCATCTAAAGAAAAAATCGGATTAAGAGGGGCTATGCCTCCGGGAGTGCTGTTTGCTGTTTATGATTCTCAGACCGGAGACCCTGATTATATCCCACCGGAGTACCTCGATATACCAGAGCTATTGGATGAGCTGGTCGCGTATGTAAATACAGCTGATGATCACCCGTTGATAGTTGCGGCAGTTGTGCATTATCAGTTGGTTACGATACATCCGTTTGAAGATGGAAATGTTAGATCTGCACGTCTGCTATCTGGATATATTCTGGATATAAACGGATATGGGTTTAATGGTATCGGTTCATTAGAGGAATACTTTGCATATGACATTAATGAGTACTACGAATCGATACAGATGGGACTGCCTGCACTTTATTATTCAGGAAGGAATAATCCACCTCA
>JAILCB010000189.1 GCA_024680595.1 Lachnospiraceae bacterium
GCTCGCGGGCGAGAGGGTGCGATTAGAATCTTCCCTACTCGATTCGCAGAGCCGCCGAGATGAAATTTGTCGGCTAAAGCCGACCGGCGGCTCGCGGGCGAGAGGGTGCGATTAGAATCTTCCCTACTCGATTCGCAGAGCCGCCGAGATGAAATCGGTGACAGTTGGTCAGAGAAGGCCTGAGGACCGGAGCTTGAGGAATAGGAGCGCCTTCCTAGCTCTTCCTAATGGCTCAGCCCGTCAGAGGAAAGTCATTGGTGTAGGGCCAGGTCTCGTATTCCGGCCAGTTTCGGACGTAAACAAAGGGCTCGCCCAGGGTCTCCGCATTCTTCCGGACGGCCTCGACAATGTCATTTGCCAGAGGACCATAGACACCATGCAGGGCATACCAATTGATGGATGTGACGGTGGGCGGCACTTCCACTACCAGGAGGGCCTGGGGAACGCAGAGAAGGGTCTTCTGGTCCTTGTCATAGAGGCAGTTACTGTAAGCGGAGAAATGGGGATTTGCCTCATCTACTTCAATCACTTTTAGCTGGATTTGATTAATGAAGGTATTATCTGCGATTTCCTCTACCGCGGGCCCGATATGGATTCCGATAATATTGTTGCTGGGCCGCCAGGAGCCTCCGTCCAGCTTTGTCAGGTCCTCGGCCTGGGCGGGGCTATGGGCCGTGAGGATGATTAGAAAGCATAGAAGAGCTGAAATGAAATATTTACGCATATAGTTCTCCTTGTCGTTCCGGTCAGGCGGGTAATATTGAAAGAAATGAGTTTCTCCGTGAATTTGGCAAATATCCGCGGGATCAGTTGCCCGCGGGGTGGTGCGTCAGTTGAGCGGGGCAATGTCGCCGCATTACGGCATCTGACCCGGTGGCCATGGATCCATCCGATGAAAATCTCAAATCTGTAAGCAACAGAAGACGTTACTGTTCTTCAATCTGTGAAAGGAAGTAACGGAAAACCTCCAGCCCGCACTCGGTATCCTTTCTGGTGTGCTTCAGGCACATACGCTCCGGATGCCACTGGACTGCGAAGATTGGCAGCGAACTGTGGCAAATTGCCTCTGTAAGCCCGTCCTCGCTAAACTGTATGGGAACCAGGCCCTCTCCTAAGCGCTGAACAGCCTGGTGATGGGCACTATTTACAAAAATGGACTTGCTATGATAAATATCGTCAAGGAAGGACCCTTTCTGAACCCTGGTGGAATGAACTCGGTCTCCTTCCTCGGTCCAGGTATGGATATCATGGTGTTCAATATCCTGACAAAGGTCTCCTCCGAAATAGACATTTAGGATCTGCATACCCCGGCAGGTGCCGAGAATTGGCTTTCCGTATGCCAGGGCCTCCTTTATTACCCTCAGCTCGAAATGGTCCAGTTTCTTATTAATGTAGGAGCTGGCGGTGTTTTCCTCGTGATAACAGGCGGGATCCACATCCACTCCTCCGGGAAGCAGGACCCCGTCCATATCCTTTAGACGGGCTACATTTTGGAAGAGAAAGGGGATTGGCTCTGCACCGCAGGCCTCTATTGCAGAAAAATAATTCTCGGAATTTAATGAGTCTCTGTTTTTAATAATTGCTATTTTCTTCACAATGTTTGATTATAGATCAAAGCGGATTTTCAGACAATAGCTTCTCAAAAAATGATTTGGACTACTTTTTTTCCGGATCTTTTGATATTATAGCTGAGAATAAGTTTTATATTATATCTTGTCAGATAGAGAAAAATAATTTAGAATGTATACGATTTATTTGCATAAGGAGGAATTGCTATGAAGAAGAATGTTTGGAAAAAGATGGTTAGTCTGACGGCTGCTACAGCCATGGCAGTAACTATGCTGGCAGCATGCGGCGGTGCCGGGGGCGCAGCTGATTCTGCAAAGTCAGGAAGCACGGCGGCACCGGCAGGAACAGAGGCGGCAGCGGCAGGAACAGAGGCGGCAGCGGCGGGAACACAAGCGGCGGCTGTTAATACGGAAGAGTCTGCAGTAGCTATTGACAAGGCGGCCTTTGATGAGCTGGTGGCGTCCGGAATTACGGCGGATGACGCGGAAATCGAGAAGAGCACCTGGGCCAAGGCCGTTAAGGATGCGGGCGTCCTGAGGATTGGCGGGGTACGTACCTCCTTCCTCTTCAGCCAGCTGGATGAAACCGATAATGGACTCCGTGGATTTGATGCAGGACTGTTCCAGCTTTTGGCCAAGTATATCCTGGGGGATGCCAGCAAGTATGAGATCACTCAGGTTGACTCCAGCACCAGAGAGTCTGTGCTGCAGAGCGATCAGGTGGATGCGGTTTTTGCAACCTATTCAATTACAGAGGACAGGGCCAAGGTTATCTCCTTCGCGGGACCTTATTACACCTCCAAGCAGGCGGTGCTGGTGAAGAAGGGCAATACGGAGATTACAGGCGTGGATAGCCTGGCAGGAAAGACTGTCGCTACCCAGTCCGGTTCCACAGGTCCGGATATTCTGGCGGAGTTTGCACCGGAAGCTGTTGTACAGGAGTTTGAGAATGATATTGAGGCCCGTACTGCTGTGGAGCAGGGACGTGTGGATGCCTATGTGACAGACTATACCCTGCTGCTCAATGCCATTGTAAAGAATCCTGAGGCCTATGAGATTGCGGGAGATGTGTTCGGACCCGAGGATAATTATGGAATCGGTCTTCCCCTTGACTCTGACGGAGTGGCTTTTGTCAATGAATTCCTGAAGAAGATTGAGGCGGATGGAACATGGGAGAAGCTGTGGAAGATTAGCCTGGGAGACCGTACCGGCATCGACAAGGCACCCGCGGCACCTGCAATTAAGTGATAGTTAGCTAGTAAATCTGTTTGTATAGAGAGTAGATATATTCCCGCGGAGAAATCCCTGCGGCAGGGCACGAGGCCACATTGCCAAAGGACGGTTTATCCGGGTGGTGAGGCTGTCTGGGAGTGTTTACTTATCCAAGAGGTGAGGGTGGAGCTGAACCGGGAAAGAAGAGGCAGTGAAGCCGTGAGGGATGGGCCTATTCCGGGGAATGATCTGCTCTGGGTAATTGATGATTGAATGGGGAGATAAGGGAATATCCCTGCTCCCCATTATTCAAATAATAAAGATTGAATCTATGCCGGATCCTGCGGCGGCCGGAGAAGAAGCGGCGGCGGGGTGCCGGGCAGGGGCAAATTATGAGTATTTCTGAACTTCTCAGCCAATATGGAGACAAGTACATACTTGCGGCACTGACCACATGGCAGTTAACGGTCATATCCTTTGCCGGGGCTTTGATTATTGGAATTATTATCACCGTTTTCCGAATCAGTCCGGTAAAGCCCCTACGCATGTTTGGGGATTTCTATGTCCAGATTTTCCGGAACATCCCCGGAGTATCCATGCTGATGGTGCTGGTTTACGCATTGCCCTACCTGAATATTGTTCTGTCCTACTTTACCTGTGTGGCAATTGCAACCACCATGATTCCCTCGGCATTCTGCTCCGAATACCTGATGTCGGGAATTAATACCATTAGCGTGGGACAGATTGAGGCGGCGCGGGCCCTGGGACTGACCTTCCGACAGATTGTGAGTAAGGTCATCATTCCCCAGGCACTTAGGTCCAGTGTCCTGCCTCTGACTAATCTGCTGGTGGCTACTATGCTGACCACTGCCCTGGCGGCCCAGGTGCCCCTAAATCCCAGGGATCTTACGGGTCTTGTGGCCCATATTAATACCCATGCGGTGGGCGGTGTGACGGCCTTCCTGATTTCTGCGGTAATCTATTGCGCAACGGCAGTTGTTATCGGGCAGATTGGTAATTTAATTGATAAAAAAGTGAGGATTCTCCGATGAATTCACATACTTCTCTAAGGGACGTCCTCTATGAGGCACCGGGACCCAAGACAAAACGGAAGATCGCCATTGCAACGGCCATATCCCTGGTTGCTCTGGCTGTTTTGATTATCCTGATTATTAGGCAGTTCTATTTGAGCGGCCAGCTGGATGCCAAATATTGGTCCTTTTTCACCAGGGGGACTACCTGGAGCTTTATCGGGACCGGCCTGGTAGGAACGCTGGAAGTGGCCCTGCTGGCGGGGATTGTCACTTTCATTGCGGGCTTTCTAATGATGCTGGGCCGGATTAGCGAGAGCCGGATTCTAAGGGGGATTTGTACGGCTTTGGTGGAGTTCACCCGAGGGGTACCCACCCTGCTATTTATCTACTTCTTCTTTTTGGTGGTGCCTACATTGGGAATCAAGCTGGTCTCCCTCTGGAAAATCGTCCTTCCTGTGGCTATTTCAGCGTCCGGAGTTGTGGCGGAGGTGCTCCGGTCCGGAGTGAATGCCGTGCCTAAGGGTCAGACGGAGGCGGCGCTTTCTCTGGGTATGACCAAGGGTCAGGTTTTTATTCATATTGTATTTCCCCAGGCCATCCGTTATGTAATACCTGCTCTAATTTCTGAGCTGGTTATCGTGGTGAAGGATACCACTTTTGCCTATGTGGTGAGCTTCCCGGATCTCATGCAGAATGCCATGGTCCTGATTTCTAATTATGATGCCATGCTTTCAGTATATCTGGTAGTGGCGGTCATTTATATCTTGATAAATTATACCTTGAATAAGATTTCCGCCTGGATTGCCAGACGGAGGAATACTACGGTTAAGGTGACGACAAAGCTCTTGTGAACTAGTGCCTGATAATGAGGGGATGGCGGAGGTGCTATATTAGAGGGGCTGCTATAAGGGCACTAAGGATTATTTAGGAAATGAAGGACCACAGGCTTTTTCCCTTGCCGGGCAGAGGCGGTTATCGGGGGATTAAGGCATTAATATTGAAAGAAATGCTTCCTGGTCTTTTTCCCTTGCCGGATAAAGGCGGTTATCGGGGGGCGGAATACGCGATATGAAAAGCCCCGATGCAGCTTGTTATCAGGGGGTTATGGGACTTGAGATATTACGGGCTCCGATGCAGGGCAGGCGGGATAGGTTTATATTATGGCGGATATTAAAGACGAGGAGTTGAAGAATAGAATGGAGAATGAAAAGGTGAATTCATCTGGAGATCACGAGATTTTGATAGAGATGAAGCATGTGGATAAGTATTTCGGTGACCATCATGTTTTGAAGGATATTAATCTCTCCGTGAAAAAGGGAGAGGTTGTGGTTATTATCGGTCCTTCGGGTTCGGGAAAGTCCACTCTCTGCCGCACCATAAACCGGCTGGAAACCATTAATTCCGGGGAAATCCTGATTGACGGGGTGCCCCTGCCGGAGGAGGGAAAGCATCTGGCGGAGCTCCGGGCCCAGGTGGGCATGGTGTTTCAATCCTTTAATCTATTCATGCATAAGTCTATTCTGGATAATGTGATGCTGGCTCCTATTAATGTCCTTCATAAGTCCAAGCATGAGGCTAAGGAGGAGGCCATGCAGCTTTTGACTAGAGTGGGTGTGGATTCTCAGGCGGCCAAGGTGCCGGCCCAGCTCTCCGGCGGACAGCAGCAGAGGGTGGCCATTGCCCGGGCTCTGGCCATGCATCCCAAGGCCATTCTCTTCGATGAGCCCACCAGCGCCCTGGATCCGGAAATGATTAATGAGGTTCTGGATGTCATGACGGGCCTTGCTAAGGATGGCATGACCATGCTGGTGGTGACCCATGAGATGAACTTCGCCCGCAGGGTGGCCAGCCGGGTTATTTTCATGGATGACGGGAAGATTGTGGAAGAGAACAAACCGGATGCTTTCTTTGCTAATCCGGAATCCCAGAGAGCCAGGGATTTCCTGAATTCGCTGAAGAAAGAGTGATATATTCCATATTAGCTGCCTGGAGGGCGGAATGAAGTCCTGCCTATAGGGCTGCATGAAGTCCTGCCTGTAGGGCGGAAAAGGATGAATATTTACCTGGCGGGAGATTCTCGTGAAGGAAAGGGAAAATGTGCCCGGGACAAAGAGAAATATCTGTCCCGGGCACATTTTTATTTGCAAGATTATTTCAGAAAGAATGTCAGATTTGGCAAATCTTCTCCTGATCAATGGATTTCAGGCCCTTGGCAGCCAGAGCTGCTTCGGCGGCCTTGGTATCGGCTACACGGAAAATCATATAGGCGTGATTTGCGTCCTTCCCGCCCAGGAAAGCGTACATATACTCGATATTGACTCCGGCATCCGTGAAGGACTGAAGTAGATGGTTGAGTCCGCCGGGCTCATCGGGAATGGCAAAGGCCAGTACCGGGGTCAGGGAAGCCACGAAATCGGCTTCCTTCAATACATTTGTGGCCTGGAATACATCGTCCACGATCATTCGGGCAATTCCGAAGTCCTTTGTCTCTGCCAGGGACAGGGCCCTCATATCGATATTGCCTTCTGCCAGCACTCTAGTCATTTCATTGAGTTGTCCCGGCTTATTCTCCAAAAATACGGAAATCTGTTTGATACTCATAGCTGCCTCCTTCTATTTAGTGTGGGCTACAGGCCCAAAGCCCTCTGCAATATCCCTGGGGCTTTGGCAGTTTCATCATCGAACACTCTATTGAAATGAGATGGAAACCGTGTAGCCAGAGTCGAGTAGGACATGGAGCCCTATTAATTAATTCATTTCACGGGCCTGCTCCGGACCCGCTAAGTTCCATATTTCAGCTAAAACTATGTGGATAGGGCCGTTTTTGGCAAGGCGGGCAGCCATCCCAAAAACGATTCTATAAGAATATTTACAGGATATGGAATTTCAATAGAGATTCCGTATCCCGTCTAGGTACCGGGTTTTCCGAAAGCGCCATATTGCGGTTTGGATCCGGAAGACCCTGGGACGGGGTTTATTAGAAAACGCTATCCAAAGAGGGTCCTTGTATTCGTTATCAGATTTTCCGCTTGTCGATGACGCGGACAGCCTTTCCTTCACTTCTGGTGATGGATTTGGGCGCTACCAGGGAAACTTTGGCCTTGATGCCCAGCATGGACTTGAGGCCGTCCACCAGTTCCTTCTGCCTTGCCTCGACCTCACCCAGATTATCGGTGAACATTTCAGGAGTCATCTCTACCTGGACATCCAGTGTATCCGTATTATTCTTGCGGTCCACGATAATCTGATAATTAGCGGCATAGCCGTTATTTAAGAGCACCGTTTCAATCTGGCTCGGGAAGACATTGACGCCGCGGATAATCAGCATATCATCGGAACGGCCCTTAGGCTTTGTCATGCGGACATGGGTACGGCCGCAGGAGCACTTCTCGCGGGTCAGGGTGCAGATATCGCGGGTGCGGTAACGCAGCAGGGGGAAGGCCTTCTTGTCGATGGAGGTGAAGACCAGCTCGCCCTGGGTGCCTTCCGGCAGAACCTCGCCAGTGTCTGGGTCGATGATTTCCGCAATGAAGTGGTCTTCATTAATATGCATGCCGCCCTGAGCGGAGCACTCGAAGGATACTCCGGGGCCGGACAGCTCGGTGAGGCCATAGATATCATAGGCCTTGATGCCCAGAGTCTTCTCGATGTCGCGGCGCATTTCCTCGGACCAGGCTTCGGCACCGAAAATGCCGGCTTTCAGAGGGATATCGTCAGGACCATAGCCCAATTCCTTCATGCGCTCTCCGATGAAAGCGGCATAGCTGGGTGTACAGCAGAGGATGGTGGCGCTTAAGTCCATAATAAACATGATTTGCCGATCTGTGTTTCCGGAGCTGGTAGGAATGGTGAGACAGCCTACCTTGTGGGAGCCGCCGTTCAGGCCGGGGCCGCCGGTGAAGAGGCCGTATCCATAGGAAACCTGGCAGACGTCCTCATTGGTGCCGCCTGCCGCCATAATGGCTCTGGCGCAGCATTCTTCCCAAATATCCAAATCGTCCTGGGTGTAGAAGGCTACAACCCGCTTTCCGGTGGTGCCTGAAGTAGACTGAATTCTTACACAGTCCTTGAGAGGTACACCTAATAGTCCATAGGGATAGGCTTCCCTCAGATCTGCCTTTGAAAGGAAAGGGAGTTTGTGGAGATCGTCAGAGGACTTGATGTCCTCAGGTGTGAGACCTTTTTCCTCCATTTTCTTCCTGTAGTAGGGGACATTGTCCCACACATGTTTTACCTGGCGCAGTAGCTTTTCGTCCTGAATCGCCTTGATCTTGTCCCGCGACGCGCACTCGATGTCTTCTTGATAATACCGTTCCATAACTGCCTACTCTCCTTTCAGATGTCTACACTTTCGCAGTCTCGGTTAATGGGTTCCAAATATGAAGTGCCTTTATGGAAAGCCGTGTTTAGCTTCCCTTTGCACCCGTGGGTTTCTGTTTGGTTTACGGAGAAAAAGACGAAAGTCGAAAAAAATCCGTAAAATATTTGGTTTCAATTACTTCGTAACTATGGGCCTGCTGCCCAGCTATGAATTGCATAGAATTAAAGGTAAATAGTCATGACCTATTTCGTTAGGTAGACTTTGGATGTCTTGAATAAGAGCTCCTCTAAGTATTCAGAAGTTTTGTGGGCTGGCAGCTGTTAGGGACAATTTTGCGAAAAGTGTTTGCTATCGCTGAGTTCCAAGGCATAAGCACCAACAGTGAACTGACATTTATCTCTTAGGATGCTGCCTTACCCAGGTCGAAGGCCTTTTTGTTCATCTCCTGGAATTTGGCCGGGACGATGGCCTCAATGGAGGTCATCCAGGCTTGCTCCGGCAGGTCGAAATAATGAGAGAGCCTGCCCAAAAGCACTAGATTAACGGCCTTGGCGGAGCCTGCCTTTTCGGCGAGCTGCAGACAGTCTAAGGCATCTACCTTGGCACCGCTCTTCTGCATCTTCTCCACTAGATTCTCAGGGTAGACCGCCGCTCCGGTGATGACCGGCATGGGATCGATTTGCTGGGTATTGGTCACGATCTGACCGTCCTTTTTCAGGAAGGGAAGCCAGCGGGCCGCCTCCAGGAGCTCGAAAGATACGATGAAATCAGCCTCTCCCTTATCAATGACAGGAGAATAGACCTTTTCACCATAACGAACATAAGTAACTACGCTGCCGCCCCTCTGGGACATGCCGTGAACCTCCGAAACCTTTACGTCATAACCCTGGGAAAGGAGGAGGTGACCTAAGAGTTTACTGGCGAGGAGGGAACCCTGTCCGCCTACGCCGACTATCATAATATTTCCGCTTTTCATTTTTATCCTCCTTTTGCTTCACTTATCCGCAGATGATTTGAAGGAATCGGTGGGACAGAGCTGACTGCATACACCGCAGCCTACGCAAAGGGTAGCGTCTACTCTGGCTTTTCCGTCCTTTATGGAAATGGCAGGGCAGCCAATCCGCATACAGGATTTGCAGCCGATGCACTTATCCGTATCTACAAAAAGAGGTGCCTTATGCTTCACATATTTGAGGAGGGCGCAGGGCCGTCTGGAAATGATGACGGAGGGCTCCGCCGCAGCTAATTCTTCCTTTAGAACCGCATCGCATTCCTTTAGATTATAAGGATCCACAACCCTTACCCGGTTGAAGCCCATGGCCCGGCACAGGGCCTCCAGATCGATCTTGCCCGCAGGATCCCCCTTAATATTATAGCCGGTGGTAGGATTCTGCTGGTGTCCTGTCATTCCGGTAATGGAATTGTCCAGAATAATGACAGTGGAATTAGACTGGTTATAGGCTACATTGGCAAGACCCGTCATGCCGGAGTGCATAAAGGTGGAGTCGCCAATGACGGCCACGGTCTTGCCTTCGCTCTTTTGACCCAGGATTTTATTGAAGCCGTGGGTGGCGCCTATGGATGCGCCCATGCAAAGGGTCATCTCTATTGCGGCCAGGGGCTGTACCGCACCTAGGGTGTAGCAGCCGATGTCGCCCAGGACCGTGCATTTATTCTTCTTTAAGGTATAGAAAAGTCCTCTGTGGGGGCAGCCCGCGCACATGACGGGAGGACGGCCGGGAATGGCATCCTCGATAGAATAGCCCTCGGGGACTTCCTTTCCCAGAGCCTTTGCCACGATGGACTGGGAGAACTCGTCGATCATAGGAAGGATATTCTTGCCTTCTACAGGGATTCCCAGAGTACGAACGTGATTTTCGATAATGGGATCGAGCTCTTCTACGACTACAAGCCTGTCCACTGCTTCGGCAAAGCTCTTAATCAGCTTGACCGGCAGCGGGTTTGTCATTCCCAGCTTTAATACGGATACGCTATCCCCGAAAACCTCCTTCACATATTGATAAGAGGTGGAGTCTGTGATAATTCCCAGCTCGGTGGCGCCCATTTCTACCCGGTTTACGGGAGCGCTTTCCGCATATTCGATAAGGGCCTTGGTTCTTTCCTCTACGATGGGATGGCGTTTCTTGGCAAAGCCCGGCATCATTACGTATTTGGCAATGTCCTTTTCATATTCTTTGGAAGGGACAGTTCTTTCGCCCGGCTCCACAACGGACTGGGAGTGAGAGACTCTTGTGCACATTTTCAGGAGGACGGGAGTATCATATTTCTCAGATAATTCAAATGCCAGGGCGGCAAATTCCTTTGCCTCTGCGGAATCCGAGGGCTCCAGCATGGGGACCTTGGCCGCGATGGCGTGATGCCTGCTGTCCTGTTCGTTCTGAGAGGAGTGCATGCCTGCATCATCTGCTACCCCGATTACCAGGCCTGCATTTACACCGGTATAGGACATGGTGAAAAGAGGGTCCGCGGCTACATTGAGACCGACATGCTTCATTCCGCAGAAGGCTCTCTTGCCTGCAAGGCAGGCTCCGAATGCGGATTCCATAGCCACTTTCTCGTTAGGAGCCCATTCGCAGTAGATTTCATCATATTTGGCGGCTTCTTCAGTGATTTCCGTGCTCGGTGTCCCGGGATAGCTGGAGATGAAGCAGACTCCGGCCTCGTATAGTCCCCGGGCAACGGCTTTATTGCCCAGCATTAATTGTTTCATGTGATTTCTCCTTAAACTATAAAGTCACTGCATTTATATGCGTTTTCTATAATATCTCACAACGAAAAAACATTCAAGAGATTCTATTTGACGGGATTAATATGCATTAGCTATCTTCCGGTTGAAATTCCCCTGTTTTGGGCCGGCCCTCTCTTCCTGTCTTCTGTTGGCCCCGCTTCGGGAGAAGCTGCCCCCTGTGGCTTAGCTAAGCAATCTAAGTGAATTTAGGCTTACAAGGTCCGCATAACCTCCGGGCATCCGAAGTATCGGGGTGAAAATCTTGATCTGTGCCTAAGTCAGGGGATTGCCCCCGATTTAGGCACAGTTCCTGATTTCCGGACGTCCGAAGTATTGGTGTGAAAATCTTGATCTGTGCCTAAATGATGCAATATGTCATGATTTAGGCACATTTTCTTTGAATCAGGCCTTGCCCTTCACTGGTTTTCCACTATTTGAAGACAAGAGAAAGCATGGATCTGTGCCTAAGTCAGGGGATTGCCCCCGATTTAGGCACAGATCCTGATTTCCGGGCGTCCGAAGTTTCGAAACGAAACTAATAATCTGTGCCTAAGAAAGTCAATTTCATTTGATTTAGGCA
>JAILCB010000217.1 GCA_024680595.1 Lachnospiraceae bacterium
GAGTAGGGGAGGAAAGCCCCCCTACTCGATTCCGGCCTCGCCCACATCTCAGGCCCTTCGGGCCTTCGATGATGGGCTGTCGCCAAGGCCTCATCGGGACGCAAGCGTCCCATGAGGCTTTGGCTCCTAGCCTACACAAAAAGGGTGTCCCGCGCAGAACCCGGGATTTCCGAATGCGTCTCCCTGTCGCATTCGGAAAGTCACCCTCCCTTCAATAGCTTTCACATAAGAACCCCCGCCGCAGCTCCTGCGGCAGGGGTCCATTTCTTCACAGGCAGATAATTACCGCCTATGAAATACTGTTATTTTATAGTCCCAGCTGGTCATTTACCACATAGTAGTCACCGCAGTAAGGCTGATAGTTCTGAAGCTTCTCAGAAACCGCGATATTCCACTGGGGATCCACCAGGAAGATAACAGGCAGATCTTCTGCCACATGCGCCTGAACCTGCTTAGCCAGCTCATTTCTCTCAGACCCGGCCTCTAAGGTACCCATCTCATCCAGAAGGGCGTCCACTTCCTTATTACTGTAACCCACATTATTCTTGCCCTCTCCGGTACGGAAGAACTGATTCAGGGCATAGCCGGGCTCTCCGGTGGGTGCTGTGTGCTGGGCATAGAAGGCCAGGTCAAATTCACCCTTGCCAAGCACTTCATCGATATTGTCCACTACCTCAGTGCTGACATCGATGCCGATGCTATTAAGCTCATCTGCCGCTAACTGCATGAGGATGGAAAGGTCCGGACGGGAAGGATAGGTGGTGAGCTTCAGTGTCAGATTTTTGCCGTCCTTATCCACCAGGCCGTCTCCGTCAGAATCCTCATATCCCGCATCCTTTAGGAGCTTCTTGGCCTCTTCCTCATCGGTCTTCTCCTCTACCTCTCCTGCAAAATCATAATACTGGGCGAAGAAGCCTGTGGCCACACGGCCGCCCTTAAGGGCAGTAATCGTGTCCTCCCGGTTCAGAGCCAGATTAATGGCCTGACGTACCTTCAGGTCGGACAGGGGATCCTTAGCCATATTCACGATGGTGAAATACTGATAACCGGCATCCATATTCTTGACGGTATGTCCCTCTCCCTCCAGGGCAATGGCGGTCTCGGGAGTTACCGTAAAGGCCATATCAATTTCTCCGGCAGAGAAGGCCTGCTGCATGGTAGCACCGTCTGCAAAGGCCATGAGAGTCACATCGGGACGCTTAGAAGCATTCTCATCATAATAAGGGTTAGGAGTCAAATCCATCTGTACTCCGGGATTGAGATTCTTCAGCATGAAGGGTCCGGTGAAAACAAAGCTGCCGTCATCGGCTTTCTTGTAAACCACATTGGTCCATTCGCAGAGAACAGAAGCCATAACAGTAGTTGTCCGCTCTGTTGCCAGCTCCACCGTCACGTCATCGCCGGCTGTCGCCTTAATAACGCCGGCGGAAGCGGTAGCCATCTCATTATTGGCCATAATATCATTGATGCAGTCCGCTACGGCCGCTGCGTCCACCGCACTGCCGTCTGAGAACTTCATATCCGGCTTAAGGGTCAGAATCCAGGTCTTGTCATCCTTTTTCTCGATTCCCTCTGCCAAGTGGGAAACCAGCTCACCCTTCTCATTCTGCTTGAAAAGTGTCTCACTGATGCCGTCCGCAGTTAGTGACCAGGGATCGCCGCTATTGGTGGGGTCAATGGTGTCCACAATATAAGTGGTTCCAATAACAATTGCCTCTCCTGACCCAGCATCGGGAGCCGCCTCGGTGGATTCAGCCCCGGTAGATGCCGCCTCACCGGCTGCTTCCGTTGACGCTGCAGCCGCTTCTGCCACCTCGCTAGCTGCCTTCTCACTGCTCCCCGCAGGGGCCTCCGATGCCGCTGCACTGGCCGCAGGGGCCGCGCTGCCCGATGAACTGGAGCCGCTCTGGCCGCCGCAGCCTGCCAATAATGCAGTCATCATAACTGCAGAGAGCAGAACCGAAATAATTTTTCTCTTCATGGTTTCATATTCCTCCTTTAATTGATTCGAATAATAGTGAAATATTTATACTCCTATTTATAATAAAAGTCAATAAAAAACATCAATAAGACAAAATGAAGTATTTGATAATAAATATCAATAATTTTTAGAAGACATTTTCTCATTTTCTAATATGAAAAAGAAAAATTCTACGCCCCCTTCCTATGTAAGGCTTCTCATTTATAAATTCCAATTGAATTTTTCATATATTAAGGTTAGAATAGAGTTGCTTTTACTGTGGCAGGAATTTTATTTTCTGCCAAAGACCCAAGTTCAATATTTTTAAGGAGGTTTCTAATGGTTAAGGAAGTATACGATCTACTGAATACACAGATTACAAAGGAATTCCATTCTGCCTATATTTATCTGGATATAGCCAGCTACTTTGAAGAGGCGGGCCTGGACGGATATGCCTCATGGTATGAGAAGCAGGCTGAGGAAGAGCAGGAGCATGCAATGAAGATCTATAATTACCTGCATGAGAATAATGAGAAGGTGACCCTGGGTGCCATTGACAAACCCAACTTCAATTTCAAGGATAATCTGGAGCCCCTCAAAGCCGCTCTCGCCCATGAGGAATACATCACAGGCTGCATCAACACTATTTATGAGGCTGCTACCCGCAATAATGATTATCGTACAGCGGAATTCCTCCACTGGTTCATTAGCGAGCAGGCCGAGGAAGAGAAGAATGCCCACAGCATGATTTCCAATATGGAGCTCTTCGGCGGCGACAGGATGGCACTCTATTCCCTGAATAAGGACATGAAGGCCAGGCAGTAAGTGAAAATCTATGAATTTGCGAATACTTTAGGGGAGCCTATTTGCAAATCCCAGCCAGACTATAGCCACTCCCCTATAGCCTTGTCCTACAGTCGGTAATCGCCCAGGGGAAGATGCCTCCGTGCGATTGGGCTTGACCCATATCCTAAGCCCAGCGGGACTTCGATGACGGACCCCGCCTCGTGCCTGGCACTTATGAAGGCACGTCGACGTGGCTCTGACTCGTTATCTACAATCGGGTAGGGGGGATACCCCTCTACCCGATTCCAGCCTCGCCCACATCTCAGGCCCTTCGGGTCTTCGATGACGGGCGGCCAACACAAAAGAAAAAACCCGGATGGAGAATTTAAGTTCCATCCGGGTTTGTATTTCGTTATAAAATCGAGTAATAGGGCGGATTTATCCTCCCTCTCGACTTCGTACGCAAACATTCCTCACTTCGTGCTCCATGTTCTAACAAAGGGCAAATGAATTTGCTTGCAGGCACGCATTCGCTTGCCGGCTTTGTACTAATCGAGAGGGGTGGGAAGACCCCCTGCTCGATTAGGGCCTCGCCCACATCTCAGGCCCTTCGGGCCTTCGATGATGGGCTGTGCCTTTTGCCTCATCGGGACGCAAGCGTCCCATGAGGCTTTGGCTCGTAGCCTTCACAAAAAGCTGCCCGTTTTCTTATTTTACCTTATCTCAAATTGAAGGGTCCGGTCCGTCTCTTCTCCATCCGCTTTCATGAAATCCCCTTCACTCTCTGTACAATAGGGGCTTAGGGTGAAGCCGGCGCTATCCTTTATACCATGACTTCCAATTAAATGTAATTCATAGGTCTTTCCCGCCTCTACCGGAGTATTCTTTAAGGAAAGCTTCAAATCCTTTTTGTTCTCAATTAGGCTGCAGCCTATGGTTTTCTGGAATAGACAGGCCCCACCGTCCTTTTCTATAAGCTCTATCCGGACAGAACCAAAGTTCCGCCTACTAAAGCCCTTATTCTCAAAGCGTAGAGTAAGTGCGGATAGTTTCCTATTATCTGAGAATCGGATTTGCTGGGAAACCATATGGGGCTCCTCTCCCACCAGATCCAGACTAAAGGGCTCCGAATCCTTATCGAGATTAGAATAAGCCACAGGATTCGCGGGTGCCAGATAGACATAAAGGGGCAAAAGCAGGACGAAAGCAAGGAGGACAAGCCTAAGCCGCAGTATGGCGGTGATATGGCCAATATGGGCCATTACCGGGACCGTCTTCACCTCACTGCTACCGGCTAAGGCCATCTTCTGGTCCCCTTTTGTCTTCCGTAAAAGCAGCCGCTCTTGCACATAGGGACAAAGCAGAATCAGAAGTGCCGTCATGCAGCCCACAAAAATACTGAAAAAGAGATTCTCATATCTGTCCAGTCCCAAGGACTCCATGAAATGCTTGACTTCCAGATATTTGGCCGTATCCTTACCGGGGACCCGCAGAAGCAAGGGCAATAGCAGTCTGGAAACCAGAATATTCCCTTCATTAAGGGAGTAGTCATGAATGCAGAGATAGAGGAAATAGGCAATTCCCCCCAGGCTTTCCAGAAGAAGCGCCATGGGCAGAAGGGTGGTTCCAGCCTCCGGTGCGGCTGAATCCGTGTTTTCCTGGCCGGAACCAGACGCGCTTGCAGCTGAATCCTCTTGGACAGCTTTTTCCACAGCTGAATCCCCGCTTTTCCGGTCAGAATCTGACGCGGCTGCAGCCGTATCCTCTTGGACGGCTTTTTCCACAGCCGTATCCGCGCTTTCCCATCCGGAATGGGATGTGGCTGCAGCTGTATCCTCCTGGACGGCTCTTTCCACAGCTGAACCCCCGCTTTCCCGTCCAGAATCAGAGGCTGCAGCTGTATCCTCTTGGACGGCTTTTTCCACAGCCGTATCCGCGCTTTCCCATCTGGAATGGGATGCGGCTTCAGCTGTATCCTCTTGGACGGCTTTTTCCACAGCCGAATCCATGTTTTCCCGGTCAGAATCTGAAACGGCTGCAGCCGTATCCTCTTGGACGGCTTCCAGTGCAGCCGGATCCGTGCTCTCCTGAGCGGGGTCTGTCACAAGAGCCCGGTCCCCCTTCTCTCTCATCCCTGTAAGACTGCAGCAGAGGGCAAAGAAGGGAGCCATGAGAATAATCCAATAGGAATTAATCTTGGCATAGGCCACGAAAGAGCCAAATAGGGCAAAGCAGATATAAAGGACAGTCCGGATATCCGAAA
>JAILCB010000229.1 GCA_024680595.1 Lachnospiraceae bacterium
GATAGGAAGCGGCTGGATTCCTGTGACAAGGCCGTGAATAAGGTAAAGCCCCTTTATATTACCTATCAGGAACAGGCGAAGAATGTAAAAGAGCTGGAAAGAGATATTGAAGGAAAGAGAAAGGACTTGGTGGCTACTCAGGCAACTCTGAAAAAGGCAGAAGAGGACTTTCAGAAAAGTAAGGAGCAGGAGCCTCTTATTACAGAATATAGCACCACTCTGACAGAAATCCGGAATAATGAAGAGAGCTACCGGAAGCGGGACCAGATCCGCAAGGATGTAGACCGGCACAAGTCTCAGCTCACTGCCGCAGAGGAAAAGGTGGAGAAGCTGAAGAGAGAGCAGGAGGAGAAAAAGGCCCGTCTGGAGAAGCTGCAAGGCGAAGAATTAAAATTAAAGGATAGCGGAGAACTATTCGTTAAGGCGGAAAACCGTCTTCAGACATTTGAGAAGCTAAAAACTAGGGCCGGAGAAGCCTTATCAGAGGCAGATAAGCTGATTGCTTCACAGAAGACTCTCTCCGGGAAGCAGGTACTGGCAAAGAAGACCATAGAGGAATTGGATGCCGCTGTCAGGGAAAGGATACATTATGAGCGTATTCTGGACGGCTGCAGGGCCGGAATTCTGGCTGGAATGCTGGAGGAAGGAATGCCCTGCCCGGTCTGCGGCTCCCTAGAGCATCCTGCGCCTGCGGTCCTGCCTGAGGAATCCATTACAGAGGAAGGCCTGCAGTCATACAAGGATAAGGAGGAGAGTGCCCGTAAGATCAAGGACAAGACGGTCACGGAGGCGGAAAAGCTGAATGCTTCCTTTACGGCAAAGGCGGATACTCTGAGAGTCAGTATTCTGGATTTGGTGGAGGACCCGGCCCTTGACAGAGAGGAGAGGCCCACAGAGGATCTGGAATATAATCATACCCTCTTAATGACCCTTTGCCGGGATATTGGGGAGGCCCAAAAACAGGCTGAGAGCGAGCGCAAGATCCAGCAAAAGAGAAAGCGGGATTTGGAAAAGATAGAAGCAGAGCTCTCAGACATCCGGAATAAAATATTGCCTCAGCTGGAAGACAGTTGGGGAAAGGCTGTCAAGGAAGTGGAGAATATGCGGATTCAGGTGAAAGAGGATGAAACCACCCTAAATACTCTCTCAAACCTGAAATATGACAGTTGGGCATTGGCCCAGGGAGAGATTTCCCGTTTGGAGGAAACAATCCAAAGGATAAGAAAGGATATTGACAGTGCCCAAAGGAAGGCCCAGGACTGTCAGAAAAAGCAGGCAGAAATCAGTTCCTCTATTTCTACCCAGGAAGGCTCTCTAGAGAGTAATCGGGAGAAATATAGAGAAAAAGAGCTGGCCTTTACGGTGGAAAGGGACAGGTATTTCGATAGTAATGAGGACTTCCTTTCCTTCCTGACCACTGACGAGGAAATGGAGCAGCTGAATCAAAAAATTTCCACCTATATCCTGAATCTGGAAAGGACCAAGTCCCTTCTTTCAGAGGCCAGGAGAAAGGTGGAGGGTAAGGAAGTCATTGATATTGGAAAAGAGAAGGAAAAGGAAGCAGTTCTGGACAGGGAGTTTAAGGAGGCTAGCAATAGACTGAATGTAATTGAGAATCGAATCCGGATGAACGAGGATATTAAGGACAGGATTCAATTGCAGTCCGGGGAATATGAGAAGGTGTATAAGGAGAATCAGATTCACAGGCGGCTCTACAACCTGGTGAGCGGCAATATTCCCAACGGCAGCCTGAAAATCACCTTGGAGCAGTATGTGCAGACGGCAGGCTTTGACGGCATCATTGCGGCCGCCAATAAGCGCCTCCTTCCCATGAGTGACGGCCAGTTCGAGCTGGTGAGGAAAATGAACCTGGATAGCAAGCAGAGTAAGGAGATTCTGGATCTGGAGGTGCTGGATAACTTTACCGGAACCTATAGGCCGGTAGGAAATCTCTCCGGAGGTGAGAGCTTTAAGGCGTCACTTAGCCTGGCCCTGGGCCTGTCCGATACCATTTCCCAGAATAGCGGGGGTATTCAGATGGATGCCCTTTTTGTAGACGAGGGCTTTGGTACCTTGGACAAGAAATCTATTGACGGAGCCATGGAGGTCCTCATGGGGCTTTCCGGGAAGGGGAAACTGGTGGGAATCATCAGCCACCGGGAAGAGCTGATAGAAAGTATTCCCTGCCAAATCCATATTACAAAAACAAAGAAAGGCAGTGAATTCACAATAGAGAAGGGGATATAGACTGTTTTCTGTAGTATGATGACAGTTGCAGAGGAGGATAAGCCGGCTTTCAGGAGCTGACATCCCTTTAGGGGCGACAGCCCATCATCGAAGGCCCTTAGGGCCTGAAATGTGGGCGAGGACGGAATCGAGTAGGGGGTTCTCCCCCTACTCGATTGACTTTCCGAATGCGTTTCCTTGTCGCATTCGGAAATCCCACGCTCTCTCTCGGGGCACGCCTCTTTTCTTCACGAGAGCCTGGTCGGGTGGGGATTCCGAACACATCAAGGAGGCTCATTCGGAAATCCCGCATTCTCTCGCGGGACACGCCTCTCGGCCAGCGATAGACGTGTTTCGCGAATATCATAGGATTTAGGATTCATTCACAAGCTTTCCCGTCATATGCTCAATGGTGAGCTCCAGGCACCGGACAGCCTTCAGTCCTTTCCTTAGTTCATCCTTTAGATACTCTTCATCATCCGTAAATTTATGGCAGAGCTCTGTCAGAATATCCAGAACCTCTTCATCATCCTCCATCTCCCGGATCTTTCCGAAGACAATGACACTCTTAATATTCAGTGCCCATTCCCCTTCCTTGCGGTAGCCGCTGTCATAGACACAGAGGGAAACCTTATTACAATTCCGGATGGCATCAATCTTGTGACCCTGTCTGGACCCGTGGAAATATATCTTTCCAGTCTTCTCAGAGTAATAATGATTTATGGGAATACCATAGGGGTATCCGTCCTCCCCTAAAAGTGAAAGCACACCTCTGGGTTCACTCTTTAGGATCTGCAGACATTCCTCCTCTGTCAGCTGCTGCTTAAATCTTCTCATCTTGCGAAACATGGTATTTGCTCCTTTCAAAAGAA
>JAILCB010000235.1 GCA_024680595.1 Lachnospiraceae bacterium
CTGATTAATTGAAATGCGCTATCTCCTGTTACCCGGATCCCATATCCGTTCAGATTTAGAATACGGGGCTGGTCCGCTGAACCATTACTAACCGTAATTTGCTTATCGATTTCAACATTATCCAGAAGCTTCAATGTCGGACTTCCTGATGCATCACACCAGGCCGTGACCGCTTCGGAAAAGCTTGTATATTCAGTCTCACTTTCACCTATCGTTAATGAGGCTTTGCTGCTTCTCAGACGGCTGTCGGGGTCCATGCCGAGCTTGCGCTCACTTTCACCTATCGTTAATGAGGCTTTGCTGCTTCCCGTACCTTTTTTGAGCCCTTCCACATCTTCCCTTGAGGAAGATGTTTTCCCCACACCTATTCCCTGTCCGCTGTTTCCCTCTGCCGTTGCCTTCATATTAGCAGAGTCATCCGGCTCTACTGTCTCATTCACGGCCTGCTCCCCTGCTACTGCCGTCTGGGCAGCCAATGGAGCTGAGTTAATGGCCAGCATGGCTGAAAGCCACAATGCTGTCATCCCCTTCAGATTCTTTCTCGTTTTCATCGTAATCTATGCCTCCCATAGAATAATTAATTATTTCTTCCCTAATGCCTCATCCTTTCCCTTGATGGTATCCTTACCAACCCCGGTATTCACCTTCCCTTCCAGATAATTCCTCCACCATTGGCTTTATGAAAAACAAGGGAGAGAACTATTCTGATTATATCAAGGAGATTTTCAAATGGCAATAAGCCTACCGCATTTAATAATATAGAAACCCGCCTAAATATAATCGAATACCTGCCCTATACTTACCCATGTAGCGGTCCATTCAGTACGGGCATACTCCACCACAGCTCCCCCAGGTCTCTGTTCCCTGCCCTCCTGCATGTAGCGGTCCATTCAGTGCGGGTATACTCCAGCACAACTCCCCCGGGTCTCTGCTCCCTGCCGTTCTGCATGTAGCGGTCCATTCACTATGGGCATACACCGGCACAGCTCCCCCGGGTCTCTGCTCCTCCGGGTCTCTGCTCCCTGCCGTCCTGCATGTAGCGGTCCATTCAATATGGGCATACACCGGCCTAAATATAATCGAATACCTCCCCTATATTCACCTCTTCCGATTCCTTCATTTCCTCCCAGCCAGTCCTGACCTTATTAATGCAGTCCTCCGCTTCCGCCCTGTCCCGCTCAACCAGCATGACCAGAAAGCTATTGACCCCGTTCTGCATAATGACATCACTGGGCCTGAGGGTCTTTTGCAAAAGCCCTAAAAACTGCGTACAGGCATTTGGAAGAGCTGAATTATCCCCATCCTTATCCACAGAGAGCGTAAACAGCACCAGTGCCGTGCTTCCCTCCCGTGTCCTGTACAATCTCTTGAGAAAGCGGTATATGAGCGTGAAGGAATCTCTTCCCAGGAGCAGCGCCTCCCCAGAATCATTCCTTTCCCCCATGATCTTCATGATACGGTCAAATTTCTGTCGGGGCTCTTCACCTTCTATCTCGTCTGACTCTACACTCTGTCTGTAGACACTATATCCGTGCTTTCCATTCCTTTTCGTCGAATAGAGGGCATTATCCGCCTGTTCGAAGAGCTCTTCATAGTCCGGGCTCTGTCCGTCCACCATCACAACCCCTACGGAAATGCCAAGGGGAATGCCGTTATCCTCCCCCAGAAGGCGGGCTGTTCTTTCACAGAACTCCTTATTAATCCGCAAGGTTATGAAAGCCACGTTTTCCTCATCATTAAGCCCCTCATAGAAGGCCAGAAACTCATCGCCGCCAATACGGCTAATGGTATCGGTCTCCCTGATATTATTCCTAACAGTATCGGCAAATTCCCTCAGCACCCTGTCTCCCATGTCATGGCCATACAGATCATTGACCAGCTTGAAATTGTCCAGATCCATAATCATCAGGGCCCCGTTTTTCCTCTGACAGAGCTTATTCACCTTCTCCGTCCCATGGGATTTATTGAGAAAGCCTGTCAGTTTATCAAACATGGCCTCCTCTGTCAGGTCCCCCAGAGTCCTGCTGTTCTTTATGGTTTTTTCAATACGCGGGATCAAGATATCCTTATCAAAGGGTTTCCGTATATAATCAGAGGCCCCTAGCTTCAACCCCTTCTGCTCCGTATGGCTGTCGCTTTCACCCGTGAGAAATATAACCGGGATCTCCGGCTTTGCCATTTTCTTCCCGTTCTCCCTCAAAAGCTGATAGGTCTCGAAACCGTCCATTTCTGGCATCATAATATCCAGAAGTATTAGGTCCGGCGTATTCTTCTCCAGAAACTTCAGGAGATCCGCTCCGGAGCGGAGACAGGTTACGCGCATATTTTCACTCTTAAAGAGATTCCTGGCAATCGTTAGACTAATGACGTCATCATCTACAACCGCTATCCAATATCCCATAAAAATCCCCCATTTGAATATCTGTAATTTCTATGACTTTCCGAATGCGGCAAAGTGACGCATTCAGATATCCCCGCTCTCTGTGCGGGACACGCGGCAACAGACCAACATGCCGTGACGCAGCGGAACGATTCCACCTGCGCTTAGCGCGGGACACGCGGTAACGGACCAACATGCCGTGACACAGCGGAACGATTCCACCTGCGCTTAGTGCGGGACACGCGGTAACGGACCAACATGCCGTGACGCAGCGGAACGATTCCACCTGCGCTTAGCGCGGGACACGCCCTTCGCTCCGCATGAATCAGATCATTCGACTCTCTCCTCCAGGAGTTCCGTTATAATGTCATATTCAAACTGCTCTGCCGCCTCCATAAGCCTGGTCCAGAGCTGGGAATCTTCGTCAGGAATCCGGTATTTCTCAAATTCCACAAAGATTTCCTCCAGTTCATCACAGTCCATGGCTTCCGCCGCCTCCTGTATACGACGGAGGGCATCCTTTAATAGTTCAGGGTCTGCCATCGGTTTATTCTCATCATTATCATCCCTGCAGACTGGTTCAAGTACCTGCCGGAATCCGGCATAAGCCCGGACAAAATCCCCATGATGTTCGCGAATATATCCAAAATCCGCATTTTTCCCGGCCTTTTCAAGGGCCTCAGCCTTGTCACCCAAATCCAGGGCACCAATAACCCGGGCCGAGCTCTTCAGGGCATGAACCTGGATGGTATAATTCTTGAAGTCCTCCTTCGAATACAAATCATCCAGCTCTTTCCTCTTTTCCTCCAGCGAATCATAGAATAGCTTCAAAACCATATAATAATTTTCCGCGCCCGCATTATTCTTTATGCCCAGCTCCGTATCAATGGGGCTCTCGTCCAGTATTTTCAGCCTTTCTCTATGAACCGCCTCCCTGTCTTCCGCATCCGACAAATCCTCTTCACTGACTATCTCCACCTTATCCTCCGGCAGATAGTGAATCATCATTTCTTCCAGCTTATCCGGGTCAATGGGTTTCGTGAGATAATCGTCAAAGCCGGCACCCAAATACTCCTCCCTGGCACCTGCAATGGCATTGGCCGTGAGGCAGATGACAGTGGTCTCCCGATTAGGATTCTTCTCATCGGCCCGAATCTCTGAGAGAGTTTCAATACCGTCCTTACCCGGCATCATATGATCCAAAAAGATAATATCATACTTAGTCGAGGAAGTGAGGGCAATGCACTCATCCCCGCTTTCACCGGTATCCGTAAGGACCTGGGTCTGCTTGACAAGGCTCTTAAAGACCACCAGATTCATGGTATTATCATCAATTAATAGAATTCTGGCCGAAGGAGCCCTAAACTTCTCCCTATAGGAAGCCAGATCCTTGACCCGTTCCTTATAGGACGCTTCAAAGTCCCCCAAGGGCTTGTCATCTATAATACCCTGTCTCAGAGAAAAGCCAAAGACAGAGCCCTTTCCATACTCGCTGCTAACCTCAAGGCGGGAATCCATCATCTCCAGCAGGCTCTTAGTAATACTCATGCCCAGGCCCGTTCCCTCAATCTTCCGGTTCCGCTTTTCCTCAATCCTTTCAAATTCCGAGAATAACCGGCCCATATCCTCTGGCTTAATCCCGATGCCGGTATCCTCCACCTCCACTTTGAGGAGTAGCTCATCCGCTGCCCCCTCTATCCTTTCATATCCGATGCGGAAGGTAATACTGCCCTTCTCCGTATATTTCACGGCATTGGTGAGAATATTCGTAATAATCTGCTTAACCCTGACCTCATCCCCTTTCAGAAAACGGGGGATATCCTTATCAAAATCCAGATTTAACTGTAGGTCCTTCTTATCCGCCCTAACCCTTACCAGGGTGACCAAATCATAGAGCATTCCTGACAAATCATATTCTACAGGAATAATATCGATCTTTCCCGCTTCAATCTTGGAAAAGTCCAGGATATCATTAATCAGTCCCAGCAGGGTATTTCCGGCGGTCCTTACATTAGCCGCATATTCATTAATGCTATCGTCCTTACTCTCCCTCAGAATCATTTCATTCATGCCCAACACGGCATTAATGGGAGTCCTTATCTCATGGGACATATTAGCCAGGAAATCACTCTTGGCCTTTGAAGCCTCCTCGGCCTGGGCCTTGGCTTCCCTCAATGCATCGCTCTCCTTGGCTTTTATGGATACCCGGGTCAGATAGAAGGCCCCGATTATGACAAGGACCATGAGCAGGCCAAAAACCCATATGACCAGAAGGGAAATATTACCGATTCCTTCAGAGGCTACCGACATGGGGACATAGCCCGACAGGAGGAAGTCCGTGCCGGGAATCTCCGACTCGAAAAGCAGCATGCTTCCCCGATCCGTTTCAAACTTCTTGGCGGCGGCAATGGTAAGCTCCATCTCCAGATGCATGGATGCGTATTTACGCTGAATATCCTGACTCTTATACCATTCCGCATCCCCTTCCTCATTACTGTAGAAAGGAATGACAATCTGGCCATCCCTGGTGGTCACGCAAATCTTTCCCAAATCCTCATAGATATTGGTGGCAAAATAATCACCCAATCTTTCGAAAGGACAGAGGCGGTAGAGGACATAACGAATATTGGATCCGTTAAATACCGGACAGGTAAATAGGAGCCCTTTCCCTTCCACAAAGCATACTTCTTTGTTTCCCCGAAATGAAGACTGAATGCCCTCATATACCTTTACGTCGATATTGTCGCCAAATAGGGCATTTCCGTCGATGGTAAGTATACCCTGCCTTAGCCCGGATTCTGTCAGAATATGGGGCATCAGGTCTGCCATGTCGTCAAGAGATCTCTCCAGCACCGATGCGATATATTCCAGATTCTTCAGCTCAGAATTCAGTTTTTCCGACATCAATAGGGCATAGGCCTTGGCCTGCCTCTCCGTCTGCCTCTCCGTATAGGAATCCAACAGCATCCCAATCCGGCTTCTCAGTACGATTCCTATAATCAATAATGCAATTGAGAAGAAAGCCAATACATATAGAGTAACCCTTCCATATGTGAATTTCCTAGTCTTCATATACCTCCACGCCTTCCACGTACCATTCCGGTCTTCATAAATCCTCAAATTCTGCTCAGGACGGCCCAGTTCCCATAAATCCCCAGATCCTGCTCGTGACGGCCCGGTTCCCATAAATCCTCGGGTCCTGCTCATGTCGGCCCGGTTCCCATATTCCTCTCCCGTTCCTGATCATGTCGGCCCGGTTCCCATATTCCTCTCCCGTTCCTGCTCATGTCGGCCCGGTTCCCATAAATCCCTGGGTCCTGCTCATGTCGACCCGGTTCCCATAAATCCCCAGATCCTGCTCAGGACGGCCTAGTTCCCGTATTCCTCTCCCGTTCCTGCACAAGACGGCCTAGTCCTCATACACTTCCACGCCTTCTACATACCAGTCCAATCTGTCAAACAGCTCCTCGTCACTGATTCTCTCATCTTTTCCACAGCGGCGTCTCCCCTCATTATCATATATCTCCCCGGAGAATACATCCCGCCATGTCTTAATCCGCTCCTCCTCAGCTGCAACC
>JAILCB010000262.1 GCA_024680595.1 Lachnospiraceae bacterium
TTGACGGGCAGTCCGTCCATAGCCTTCAGGATTCCGTAGAAGTCCTTGGTCTGGTAGGGGAGCAGCTTGGCAAGTGCCTTCTCGCGACCCTCCTTGTTCTCAGCCAGGATCATCTCACGCATAGCTATAGTGCTTGCCCTGACCGCACTCTATAGATTTAAGAGGCTTAGACCCCTGGCTTCCGCAGAGGGACCCCTTACAGATGAGGTGGCAGATGGCGGTTCGGACGGGAACGCTTCCAAGATTACGCTTTCGTCAGAGGTAGGAGGGGCGGACACGACGGCAGATGGCGGGCCGGGCAGAAATGCTTCCGGGTCTGCGAGTTTTGCAGAGGCCTCTTCTGCAGGAATAGCGGGTACCGGTCAGACCTCTTCCGGTGAAGGACAGGCTCTTTCTGGCAGGCCGGCCCCTGACAGAAGGGTATTTGACAGAGGGGTATTCATGAGGCAGGGCCTTATATGCCTTCTCCTAGTCCTCGCCGGGGCAGTCATCTGCTGTGCGGGCCTTCTTTCTGTTTCGATTTCCAATGATTCGGTCTATTATTATTCAACCTATCCCTCCATGCTGGTGAAAATGGGACGGTGCACTGCATCAATGGATATTTTCCTCACAAATGTGGGTCAGAGCTCTGCCGCCATAAACTGTCTTCCCTTTTTCCTGGGTTTTGATGAAAGCTTTGGCATACAGCACTTCCTGAATTTGAACTTTATTCTAATCTTTTTCCGTTTTGCCGTAGATTTCGGCAGGAGGAAGGGGCTTTCGCGGAGGGGCTGTCTGCTTGCGGGAGCGGCTGCCACCCTGATTCTTCTGACAAGCGAGCCCTTTCTGGTGCTTTCTAAATGGGTGCTTTCCAATGCCTATTTCATGATTTTTCTATTCCTGGTCTGCGCTCTGGCAGACAGGGTGGAGGAAAAGGACTTTCTCATTCTAGAGGGGATTTTTCTGGCCATGCTGTCCCTTGTCCGGATGGAGGGGGGAGCTGTGGCGGCTGTGGTGATCCTGGCGATTTCCTGCAGGAAAGTGCCGAGGAAGACCCTTATCCTGTCGGGAATTCTGCCCCTCTTCCTGACACAGGCCCTCTATTACGCCATGCTCTATATAGGGGTGGGTGCGGATCCCCTATACAGCTTTCAGGATTGGCGGAAGGCGGCTCTGATGCTGTCCGGAATCCTGGCCCTATTCCTTTACTTTGCCTTTATTAGAAGTCATATTTCAGACAGATTAGTCCCCTTCCTTTTTTTGGGAGTACTGATCGTGGGAAATCTGGGTCTCTGCCTCATGAATAGGGACAGGTATTTGGGCAATCTGAAAGCCTTTTTGCAGAACCTGAGACAGGGTAACGGATGGGGCTATACCGGGCTTTTCTTCCTGTTTCTGGTCATTTTTGCCGCTCTGGATCTGATTAGGAAGAAGAGGATTTCCTATTGGGAAATATTGACGTCGGCTCTTATCCTTACCATTCTCGCGGCCTCCTTTGCCAGGGGCGGCGCCCTTGCGGTGAGGACCAGCGATTCGGGGAACAGGGCTCTTCTCCAGATTTTCCCCGTACTCTTCTATACTCTCTATAGAAAAGGCCTGAATCTGATCCTGAGAGAGCAGTCCTGAGACCATTGGCTATTTGCCAACTCGCGGTTGATATTAATTAACTCACGAAACAGATGATCGCTTTGCTTTTTTAATGGCATAAGTCTGATGTCTCTACCCAATTTAATACGGGTTTCGTTCGCAATATAGCATATATAGACCTTTGTTATGTTTCAATCTCGAATCCTTTCAGATTTTACGCTTTCAAGGAGATCCTTTTCAAATTTGTGTGTAACAGTAACCGGTAATCTTAACTTTTCAATGTGCAAGATGGTAATATTATATCGAACAAATGTTCTATTGTCAACCATAAATAGAAAAAAATTAGAACATTTATTCTGGATTTAAATGAGGAATATGTATGAAAAGACTTATCCTGGTCGTGGATGATGAAACAACTAACCGGATGATAATGGGATATATTTTGGGAGAGGAGTATGAGGTGGCCTATGCGGAAAATGGTGCCCTGGCCCTTGATTATATCCGGGAAAATTACTCCCGCATTTCCCTTGTCATGCTGGACTTCATGATGCCTGTTATGGACGGTTTTGAGGTCTTGCGGATAATGCAGAAGGATGAAAATCTGGCCCGGATTCCTGTCATTGTGCTTACCAGTGAAGCCTCCGCCGAGGTGGAAAGCCTGCGCCAGGGGGCTTCGGATTTCCTGAAAAAGCCCTATGATATGCCGGAAGTGATTCTGGCCCGGGTTTACCGGACCATTGAGCTTTCGGAAAACCGAAAGATCATTAGGACTACAGAGAGGGATGCCATGACAGGCCTCTACACCAGGCATTTCTTCTATGAATATGTCCGTCAGCTGGAGAGTAACTTTCCTGATACCCAGTGGGATGCGGGGGCTTTGGAACTGGATCACTTCCGGCTGGTCCAGGAGCTCTATGGCTGGGAATTCATGGAAACCATCCTAAAGAGTGTGGCGGAGGTTCTCCGGACATTTTTGACCGGAAAAGACGGAGAGGGAAAGGGACTGGGCTGCCGCCATCAGGGGTCTCTATTTCTTTTCTGCTGTCCTCACGGAGCGGACTATGTCGTGTTACAGAGAAGCCTAAAGGTGAAAATCGCCGGCATATCAGATGTTCCCTGGCTTACCTTCCGCATGGGAATATATGAAAAGGCTGATCAGTCCATAGATGCGGAGCAGCAATTCAAGCGGGCGGAGAAGGCCCTGAATGGGGAAAGGGAGGCCTATGGAGAGACCATTGCCTACTTTAATGAAAGGCTGCTGGAGCGCTCTCTCTATAATGAAAGGCTGCTAAGGGATATTTCCACTGCCATGGAAAAGGATCAGATGGAGGTTTATTATCAGCCTAGATACAGTATTCAGGGTGACAGGAGAGTTCTCATTTCGGCGGAGGCCCGGATACGCTGGATTCATCCGGAGCTGGGAGCTCTGAAACCCAACCGTTTTGTGCCCCAGTTAGAAAGGACCGAATACATCCAGGAACTGGATTATTTCGTAATTCATAGAGTTGCCAAATTACTGGGAAGCTTAAAGAAACGGGGGAAAGATGCTCAGAATAATGAGTTGAAGGAGGGGGCGGCGGAATATCCGGTCCAAATGGAGGATAGGGACAAGCGGGATGCTGACTTTGACTTCTTCGTTGCGGTCAAGCTTTCCAGAATGATTTTCTACGATCCCCAATTAGAGGAGAAATTGGTCAAAATGACCCGGGAAAATGGCCTTTCCCCCGGTAACATCGCCCTGGAGTTTTCCGAGTCGGTCTATGCGGAGGATTCCGTGCAGATTCTGGAGATGGTGAAGCGCCTGAAGAATAGGGGGTTCCTGATAGAGCTCAATGACTTCTATTCCGGCAGTTCTTCCCTAAATATGCTTTCCATGCTGCCTTTTGACACCCTGAGGGTGGATTTGAGGAAATTTCTCTATGGTTTCACAGAGGAGAGGATGACCTGTATTGTCCGCGCCACCGCTGAGGTGGGGAAATATCTGGATGTGAAACTGGCGGCCGAGGGAGTGGAGCGGGAGAGTCAGCTGCAGATCCTAAAGGAGGCCGGATATACTATGGCCCAGGGCTATTGTCTTGGAAGTCCTATTCCTGAAGCGGGATTCGAGGAGCTTTTCCTGACTTCTTCCCTTCGATAAAGATATTATTTCTCACGAAAATTCATAATCCGTTTACAAATTTTTTCTCTTAATGTGCTACTATATGCAAGTTGCGCGAGTCATTACGGCAAGCAATGTGTGGGAGCGGATGTATTATGGGCAGACATTTGACAATAGAGGAAAAGGCGGAGCTTTTTGACCTGATTTTTGAGCATAGGCTGGAGGATTTGGTCCAGACGGATAATCAGATGAAGGATGCGGTGGCTTTTAAGACAGGGGGGAATCATTGGGTTCCCAATCAGGACGGATCTTTCCAATATGACGAGATCATCAAGGAGTATTTTGTAGAACGTTCGACAGACCCTGATTTCGAGCGGGTTGCCGGGCAAATGTGCGGGTCCTATGCCATAAGCCGGGTTCAGCGGTGGGGCAGGCATGAGGTTTACTTCACGGCCAGGGGGGACAATGGGAAGCTCCGCTTAAAGCATTGTTTATTCTTTCCCGCAAAGGACGGACATTTCTGGATTCTGATCTACGATGTTACCAAGAATTACAAAGAGCTTTCTGAGAGGCTCAATAATCTGCGCCGGTCTGTTAAGGAGACGGAAAGGGAGAATAAGGAAAGGAATGCTTTTTTCAATCTGCTGGGACAGGATGCCAGGGAGCCTTTGTATTCGATGATGGGGATTACCCGTATAAAGGAAGATGATTCCCTGGACCGGGCTATTATTGAGTCCTATCTGGGCAAGATTTCCATGTCTGGTAATTATATTAATGAGACGATTGAGAGTGTTACGGAGCTGAGAAGTATTGCGGAAGGCAAAGCCACAGCAAAGCCTATTAAGATTAATCTGGGACGTTTTTTTGAGGGGATCCGGCCCTTAATTCTGCCGGAAATCGAGGACAGGCATCTTCATTATATGGAGAAACTGCCTGAGAGCTGGGATTATCGTGTCCTGGCTGACGCAAATTATCTGCAGAAAATGGTGCTCCGGGCCATTCGGATTATGGCGCAGAATACTGTCCGGGGCGGCCGGATCATTTTTGAAGTGCGGGAGCTTTATAGGGGGGAGGATCATGTCATTTTGGATTTTTCCATCGAATGCATGGGAATTCTATTGAATGCGGATTACCTGAAGGTTCTATTTCTGCCTGACCTGGAAGCGGAGAATGAATTGAATGTAACGGACATGGAAGTAATTGTGCTTCGGAGTATTGCCAGAATGAATGGTGCGGAGTCCGTTATTGTCATGATGGATGAGAGTAAAGGGAATAGGTTTACGGTGAGGGTGAGTCTGCCCCTTTGGAAGGCCTCTGACAGGTAGGGATAAGTAGTCGGCCGGCCCCTCGTAAATTCATAGATTTTGGCGGGTTTCTAGGCGGTGGATGCCGTAAACCCGTCTTTTTCTGTGCAGACGAGGGGGCAAAGACCTGTGGTAGGCCTTCCCCCTTTGTTTCAGTGTGAGTCCAATAACCCACTGAGGTAAAGGCTCTGTGAAACCGCAGAGGTTCCGGTGGGCCTAGGCTTTGCGCCAGACGAAGGACAATTAGCACTCTGCCTGTGCCTGCTCTTTCTTGCGGATTCCCACCAGATAGATGCCTGCGGCTAAACCGGGGCCGTCGCCTACATTTTGCAGGGCCTGATCCGGACTATCGTATACTTCTCTCCGGTTA
>JAILCB010000291.1 GCA_024680595.1 Lachnospiraceae bacterium
TATGGGAGCGGTATATTCCATGACTCTGTCGGGGATTAGCTGCAGGAAATATGCCTATCTTTTCAAGGCCGGACATCATGAATTCATGGATCCTCATGCGACAAGGACGACAGGAAATGAGCAATGGGGGAAGAATAAGGCTCTTGGTCTCTTCCCCTGTGATTTGTCCTTGCCTTCTAATGTTACAGGTATCGCTTATAATAGACGTAGAAATATTTCGGCTTCCGGGGGGGATTTGACCTGGCAGGCAGGCCCGGAGTCAGAGGAAGAGCTTCTGGATAAGGCCGGAGCGGCCAAGGACAAGTCTCTTGAAAAAGGCGGAGCGGCTGGGGAAAAGGCTGTTAGTGGTCTTGACTCTAAGGGAAAAACCGAGAATGCAGTTTCTCTGTCTATGGAGGAAGTAAAGCCTGACCGGGAGTACAATTTGGCCTATAATAAAGGCAGGACCGTGTTTGGAAAGGCCCCTGTTTCGGATTTGGCGGGATATGACCCTGTTTATGACGGCTATAGGAGGGAGGACAGGCCTCTTGGCAGACCTTTCTCTGAGCTCATTCTCTACCTCATGCATATAAGGGGCTTTACAAAGCACAAAAGCTCCGGAGTAAAGTGGCCCGGCACCTTTGAAGGCGCGGTGGAGAAACTACCTTACCTTCTGGATTTAGGAATCAATGCCATTGAACTGCTTCCGCCCTATGATTTCAATGAGGTCATGCACGAGGAGCATTTTTCCAGTGCCCGGGATGCGGAGTCTTCACCGGAAAAGGCGGCTTTTTCCAAGAAAAAGAGAATTAATTATTGGGGTTTTACCGGAGGCAATTATTTCACGCCCAAGAACAGCTATTCCGCAGATGGAAACGGCCCCCGATCCTTTCAAAGAATGGTGAGGGCTTTTCATAATGAGGGAATCGAGGTGCTGGTGGACTTCTTTTTCGAAGAGGGAACCGGGGCCGGCTTTATTCTGAATTGTCTTCATTATTGGGTTTTCCAATATGGAGTGGATGGCTTTCGGATTCTGGGAACGAATCTCCCCGAGCAGGCCCTATTAACGGATCCATATCTTGCTAATATTAAGCTTTTGATGGATAGGGTTCCCCAGTGCGTATTTGAGGGTCCGGCACCTTCCCTGCAGGCTTCCGGGGGCAACCTGGCCATGGATGAGAGCGCCACTTTGCTGAAACAGGTGGGATTTCTGAATACGCCATTTATGTATGACAACCGCAAGTTCCTGAAGAGCGACGAGGACATGCTCACGGCCTTCACCGGGCATATGCTGGAGAATCCGGAACGCTACTCGGTCGTGAATTTCATGACCTCTTATTATGGCTTTAATATGTGTGATATGGTAAGTTATGACCAGAAGCATAATGAGGCCAACGGCGAGGATAACGCGGACGGGAATAATTATAATTATTCCTGGAATTGCGGGGTGGAGGGCGTTTCCCGCAGAAAGAATATTAATTTGCTGCGTAATAAGCAGGTGAGGAATGCCTTTTGCTATCTGCTCCTGTCTCAGGGGACCCCGGAGATATTGGCAGGAGATGAATTCCTCCATAGTCAGAAGGGTAATAATAATGCCTATTGTCAGGATAATTCCGTGACCTGGCTGAATTGGGATAATTTGCGTAAGCATGAGGAGATTCATGATTTCGTGCGGTCTCTGATAGCCTTCCGGAAAGCCCATCCGGTATTTCACAGCAGGGAGGCTAAAAGACTTACTGACTATAAGTCCTGCGGCTATCCGGATCTGTCCTTCCACGGTGAGCAGGCCTGGGCCCCCAGGTTTGATAATTTCTTCCGCCATATTGGCCTTCTCTATGCGGGGGCCTATGAGAAGAGGGAGGACGGGACCCTTGACGATGATTTCTATGTGGCCTTTAATATGCATTGGCAGGCCCATCAATTTGCCCTGCCCAATCCGCCTGCCGGAAAGCAGTGGGTTCAGGTCTTTTCTACGGATCAGGGCTTTATAGAGGAAACTGGTTTTCTGGAAGGGAATCGTTTCCCGGTGGAATCCCGGTCAGTTCGGGTTTTGATGACTAAGGAGCTTCCCAAGAGCCCGAAGAGGAAGGCGACAGGCCGGAAAAAAGCTGTGAAGGGCTGAGTTTCAGACTAAAAAATCCGTGAGAGACCGAGTTCAGACCTGAAGCGGACGAGGCCGGAATAACTGTGAAATGAATCCAAGACTATTTAGTCATGGATAAAGGAGTTTATGAACGGATTTACCTTAAAGATTATTGCGAGTCTGTCTATGCTGCTAGATCACATTGGAGCTGTCATGTTTCCCGACCTCCAATGGCTTCGCTACGTAGGCAGACTTGCCTTTCCTATTTATTGCTTTCTCCTGGTGGAGGGCTTTTATCATACAAGGAGTGTGGCGCGTTATCTGTCACGTCTCTTTCTTTTTGCCCTGGTTTCCGAAGTGCCCTTCGATCTCTATTTCCAGGGAAAACTGGTGGATTGGAGCCATCAAAATGTATTCTTCACCCTCTTTATGGGTCTATTGCTGCTGCAGCTCATACACACGGTGGCCTATCTGACCCTGGTTCGGGAGAATGGGTCACTTATTCCCATTTTTGTGAGAATCCTAGTAACGGTGGCACTTATTGTGGTATTCGGCCTTATTGCCCAGAACTGTCATACAGACTACCGTTATCCCGGGATTCTATTAATCCTGTCCTTCGCCCTATTCCGACAAATTCCCCTCCTGGAATGGCTGTCTGTTATCTGCATTAATCTGAGGCTCTTTAGCAGCTCCTTACAGGCGGCGGGAAGTCTTGCACTTTTACCGATTTCTTTATACAATAGGAAACGTGGTCCCGGCTTTAAGTATTTCTTTTATCTATTCTATCCGGGCCATTTGCTGCTATTGTATTTCATTAATGACTATTTTGAATTTCGAATTAGGATTCTATAATGATGAATGCACCTTTTCTTCAGCATAAGGCTCTTCAGAAGATAAAAAACAGCCATCCCATCCGTCATTTCCTGACGATTACGGAACATAAGCTCCTCGTTATGAGGGGCTGTTTTGCAGTGGGATTATATTGGCAGGGGCTTCTTCATGATCTGTCCAAGTATGCCCCTTCGGAATTTGTGGTGGGGGCCATATATTATCAGGGAAACCGCAGTCCCAATAATGCGGAGCGGGAGGATATCGGCTATTCCTCGGCCTGGCTCCACCATAAGGGCAGGAACCGCCATCATTACGAGTACTGGATTGATTATAATTCCAGGGCGGATAAGGCGGAGGATATTACGGTTCCTGTGAAAATGCCCCTGAAATATGTGGTGGAAATGCTGATGGACCGTATTGCGGCCTCCAAGATATATAATAAGGGCAATTATACCGATGATCTGCCTTTCCGTTATTTTGAGAGAAGTATGGACAGGATTCCCATGCACAGGGAAACCAAGAACTTCCTGTATGGCCTGCTCCGGATGCTGTCTGTCTATGGGGAGGAAAAGACCTTTCACTACGTCAGGCACCGGCTTTTGAAGCAAAAGGACTATTGAGGCAAAGGATTATTGGGCCAAAAGACCATTGAGGCTAAGGATTTTTGGGGTCCAAAAGACTATTGAGGCTAAGGATTTTTGGGGTCCAAAAGACTATTGAGGTTAAGGATTATTGGGTCCAAAAGACTATTGAGGCAAAGGATTATTGGGTCCAAAAGACTATTGAGGCTAAGGATTTTTGGGCTCAAAAGACTATTGAGGCAAAGGTTTATTGGAGCCCAAAAGGAATTATTAGGCTCCCCAAATGCCGCTTGATTCCGGCAATTGGAGATCTGCCTGGGAGACCGGTTTTAATTAAGCTAAGCCCGGTCTAATATAGAAAAATTTAGGAGGAGATTGAATGGCAAAGAAAATTATTCTGACGGGGGATA
>JAILCB010000028.1 GCA_024680595.1 Lachnospiraceae bacterium
AATAATGTCCATGCCAGGCATCTCTATGAGAGACTGGGATTTGTCCAGCTGGGCACTATTCCCGGGGGCTTCCGCATGAAGGACGGCCACTATGAGAATATATGCCCGTATTACCATGAGCTGTGAGCCGGATAGAAGGTCAGGGGGCTGACACAGGAAGGCCTGCTCCGGGAAAGATGCGCCTTCTGGAGCGCAGGGACCGGGACTGCCACAGGAGCGCCTGTTCCTGGAGAGATGCGCCTTCTGGAGCGCAGGGACCGGGGGCTGCCACAGGAGCCCCTGCTCCGGGAGGGTGTGCGGCCTTCTGTAGTACAGGGATCAGGGGGCTGGCTTCTTTTCTAGCTCTGCGGAGAGCTTGTCTATGAGGGCTCGGCTTTCGGAGGTATAGAGGCCGAAATTCTCTTCCCTTCCATTGGCATAGTCGGATTCCATATCCTCCCGGTATTGCCGGTAGTAGGCCAGGCTCTCATCCCAGGCGGCGGTGACATCCTGCGAATGGGTTCTGCCTTCTATGGGAAAGCGGTCCAGCAGATAGGCGGAAAGGGCATCCGTGAACTTCTCTTTTCCATATAGATTTAGGTGGTCACTGTCCAGGAAATCCCTGGTCTCATCCAGACCAATTTCCCCATGCAGGCGGTCGAAATGAATGAGTTCATAGCCATATTTTGCCACGATCTCCGCAACCCTATCCGTCATATGGAAGCGGCCGATGTTCTTCTTGTCCCCTTCCTCAATGATATGGGGGGAGCGGATGAAGAGCAGGGGAATATCCCTTTCCCGGCAGTGGTCCAGAAAGGATACGAGGACCTCTTCATGAGAGGGATCCAGGGGGAGGGGGCCGTATTCGTATGTCATATCCAGGACATGTCCGGGTCTGGCCGTGCCCAGGATAGTGGTTTCGCCCTTGAGCCGGGTCCGGCCCCGGAGCCTCAGGGATATGCGCTCCATGGCCCGCGAATAGGCTTCGCCCAGATCCCGCAGATTTCCGTGATACTTGAGAAAGGGGATATAATAGCTCATCCTCTCCCCGGGCTCATAAATATCGGAATAGGCCTCTATCAGGGAGTCCTTACTGGCACCGTTTGGCATATTATTGGTGAAAAAACGCAGGTTTTCATCGGAGTGGACCGGCTCGTCCATATAGAGGGCCCCATTGATTTCGATGACAATAACGGCGGGAGACTGGGTCCGCATGATCTCGTCCACCTGGGTCTGCCAGACTCCAATGGTGGACTGGTGACAGGAGAAGGGATAGCTGGTATAGCCGAATTCTCCATAGGCCCTGCAGGAGGAGAAGTCATAATGGACATCGCTGGCTCCCATTAATACCACATCCAGGGAATTCTCCGGCTCCATATAGAAGCCCGTGATCCGCTGATCGCTGCTGTCCCAGGGCTTCACCACATACTCCTGCAGACCGTAGACGGAAAGCAGGACGGCCGCCGCCAAAAGCAGGATTTTCAATATTCTCTTAATGATAATTTTTTTATTTTCCATGGTTATTTATTGACAAATACATATCATATTTTCTAAGGCTAGTTCTATATTACCCTTGCCTTTTCAAGTCCGGCTCTAAACCGGCTGAATATGGGACATGAGGAGGGCTGCATTTGTCTGTCCGGTTCTGGCGGGGGACTGGCAAAAGGCATGCCTGTCTGCCATATTTTTTCGGTTTCGGACCCTTCTGTCCTAAATCTGTCATTCTGTGTGAAATCCTTCCCTTCCCTAGAAATTCATATATACAAAGCCCTTCACATCATATCCCGAACCATAGGCCCCATATATTAATGTGAATAGAATTCCCACAAATAGGACCGCAAACTGGAGAATGAAGGGCTTCCGGTCCAGAATGTCCCGAATCCGTCTGCCGCTTTTCTCCTGGATAATACCTACAATGAGGAGAACCAGTAAGGATATGAAGAGGATTCGGTAATTGAGCAGGGCCTGTGAGCCGGAGACCCCCTTGCCAAAGACTTTTCTGAATTCCTTCTCTAGGAAGAGGTTCAGGTCAAAGTTGGTGAAAATCTTCCACATAAAGCGGAAACCCATGGTCACGGACAGGGCTATGTCGAAAACATAGCCTATCAGGATGAAGATCCAGGTCCTTATTATCTGAAAGAGGATGAAGGGAATGGATTTCTCACTAATATGCAGCTTATTTCTCAAGGCCAGGAAGGAGGGGGCCAGCAGCATGGACACCGAAATCAGGACTCCGTTATAGATTCCAAAGAAAACATAACGGGAGGCCGCCCCGTGCCAGATTCCCACCAGGAGAAAGACCACCAGGGTCGCCAGCATATTGGGCAGCATCTTGGAAAAGTGCTTTCCAAAGCTTTTCTTTCCGAAGGCGGAATTCTTCACCTTTTTCCTGAGGGCTACGGCTTTTTTGGAGAGGGCGATGGGGTAGAAAATATAATTTTTCATCCACTCTCCCAGGGTAATATGCCAGCGCCTCCAGTATTCGCTGATATTACGGGAAAAATAGGGCCGCCTGAAGTTCTCGGGGAGGTCGATTCCCAGAATTTCCGAAATACCCCGGGAAATATCGATTCCCGCGGAGAAGTCGGCATAGAGCTGGATAGCATAGATTAAGAGGGCCGTGAGGCAGGCGGCTCCCGACATCTCTTCATAACGCCCTATTACCGTGGGGATGACGGAAGCGATGCGGTCCCCTATGACGCTTTTCTTGAAATAGCCCCAGAGGATTAGCTCCATTCCATATTTGAAGCGGTGAAAGCTGAAGCTGTGGGTCTCATAGAGCTGGGGCGAGAGCTTGTCATAGAAGCTGATGGGCCCCTGTACGATCTGGGGAAAGTAGGACAGAAATAGGGCCAGGCGGAGAAAGCCGGGCTCTGCATGGTACTTTCCCCTGGATACGTCAATTAAATATCCTGCTGCCTGAAAGGTATAGAAGGAAATGCCCAGGGGCAGAAGGATAGACAGTGGTTCCAGGGGGATTTCCAGGGTCAGGGCGGCAATGAGTTTCCGCAGGGTATCCAAGAGGAAGGGTACATATTTCACGAAGAAAAGTATTCCAAAGATAGAGAGGAGGGTGAGGTGGAGGATAGCCTTTGACACCCTTTCCGTGCTGTTCTTTACCTTATCCTTTGCGTCCTGAATGGAAGCGGTTTTCTTTTCCCCGGCCTTTGAAGTCGAAAGGCTGTCCTTATTAGGGACAGAGGAAATCCCTTTATCCGAAGGAGAGGCCGGCCCCTTGTCCGGATCTTTCTGACCTTTTCTCTTGTGAGCATCCGGCAATTCCATTGTGTCCCGGATGGCATCTGCATATTTCAGGCGAAACTTTCCGGACATTTGAATGGCGTCAATGGAAAGGGCCCCCAGATAGGTAAGGAGGGTGGTGGCCAGAATGAAGCCTAGACAGGATATATCCGCGTATGCATAGAAAATATAGCTTGCGGCTAAGAGTATGATCTTCTGATGCCTGCGAAAGGGCGGCAGGAAGTATAGAGTTATGGTTATTGCAGTAAAAATGAAAAAGGAAAAAGCTGTGTAAGACATGGGCATATCTTAGCATTATTCTTAAAAATAATCAATCTAATCCAATGCCATAGTGACAGTTTTCTTAGTAAGGAATTCAATATAATAGCGCTTATGTATCGATAAAAAAACAGAAATAAATATTTTGAAAAATCCCCCTGGCAGGTATTGATTTAATGGGTATTTCCTTTCAGAGGCAGTGGTGAAGGCCGGTATTTTCCGCCCTCATTCTATATGGAAGTTCCAATTGGATTATGGTAAAATCAAGATTATCTATTGGTAGTATTGAGACGTGAATTAATATGCATAAAGTGATATTACCACTAATCTGTTATATACTGCACCGTATTGTGGCGGATAGGATGACGGATAAGGGGTTCTAGGAGGAATTATGGTCAAAAAGGAAATGATTGCTATGCTCCTTGCAGGCGGGCAGGGCAGCAGACTGGGGGTGCTGACCACGAAAACAGCAAAACCCGCTGTCTCTTTTGGGGGTAAGTACCGTATCATTGACTTTCCCCTGAGTAATTGCATTAATTCCGGGGTGGATACGGTTGGCGTGCTGACCCAATATCAGCCATTAAAGCTGAACGGCCACATTGGCATCGGGACCCCCTGGGATCTGGACCGCTATTTCGGAGGGGTATCCATTCTGCCCCCCTTCGAGAAGAATGTCCACAGCGAATGGTATACGGGTACCGCCAATGCCATTTATCAGAATATTGAGTACATGGAGAGCTTTCATCCCGACTATGTGCTGATTCTGTCCGGAGATCATATTTACAAGATGGACTACGAGGTCATGCTGGACTTCCATAAGCGCAATAATGCGGCCGCCACCATTGCCGCCATGCCCGTACCCATCGAAGAGGCCAAGAGATTCGGTATTGTTATTACCGACGAGGACCGGAGAATTAAGGAGTTTGAGGAGAAACCGGCCCATCCCCGCAGCAATCTGGCATCCATGGGAATCTATATCTTTACCTGGGATATTCTGAAAGAAGCCCTGATGGCCCTTTCGGACAAGCCGGATCTGGACTTTGGCAAACATGTCATACCCTATTGCCATGAGAAGGGGGAAAGGCTCTTTGCCTACGAATACAATGGCTATTGGAAGGATGTGGGAACCCTCTATTCCTATTGGCAGGCCAATATGGAGCTAATTGATATTGTGCCGGAATTCAACCTCTATGAGGAATATTGGCGAATCTTCACCCGGAGCGAGATCCTGCCGCCCCAGTATATTGCCGCCAATACCGCCATAGAGCGGAGTATTATTGGAGAGGGGTCCACGATTAAGGGCCATATTTATAATTCCGTCATCGGCTGTGGCGTCACGGTAGGGGAGAATACGGTTATCCGGGATTCCATCATTATGAACCACACGGAAATCGGCAGTAATTGTGCCATAGAGAAGGCTATTGTGGCGGAGGACGTACATATCGGGGACCGGGTCTGCCTGGGGGAAGGAGAAGAGGTTCCCAATGAGACGGAGCCTGAAATCTATAATCACGGCCTGGTCACGGTGGGGGAACGTTCGGAACTGCCTTCGGGACTGTGCATGGGCAAGAATTCCGTCCTGTCCGGGTCATTTCAGCTTTCTGACTTTGAGGATGGAAAACTACCGTCCGGAAAGACCATGATTAGGGGAGGTGATGTCAAATGAAGGCCATAGGAATCATTCTTGCGGGCGGTAATAATCACAGGATGAAGGCCCTTACGGAGAAACGCGCCATTGCGGCCATGCCCATTGCCGGCAGCTACAGGGCCATTGATTTCTCCCTGAGTAATATGACCAATTCCCATATTCAGAAGGTGGGGGTTTTCACCCAATATAATGCCAAGTCCTTAACCCAGCATCTGAGCTCCTCCAAATGGTGGGACTTCGGGCGCAAACAGGGCGGTCTCTTCGTTTTCACGCCTTCCATGTCCTCCGACCATAATTTCTGGTCTACAGGGACGGCAGATGCCATTTACCAGAATCTGTCTTTCCTAAAGGACAGTCATGAACCCTATGTCATTATTGCTTCCGGTGACGGGGTTTATAAGATGAACTACAACACTATACTGGAATATCATATTGAGAAGAAGGCGGATATTACTGTGGTTTGCCGGGATATGGCCCCGGAGGATGAAATAGAGAGGTACGGGGTGGTTTCCCTGGATGAGGACGACCGGATTGTGGACTTCGAGGAGAAGCCCATTGAGGCCAGGAGCCGGACCATTTCCTGCGGAATCTATGTCATCCGCCGCAGACAGCTAATCGAGCTCATTGAGAAGTGCGCCGAGGAGGACAGGCATGATTTTGTCAGTGATATTTTGGTGAGATACAAGGGTCAGAAACGTATTTATGCCTATCATTTGACGAATTACTGGAGAAACATAGCAACAGTCAAGGATTATTATGAGACCAATATGGATTTCCTCAGGGCTGATGTGCAGGATTATTTCTTCCATCAATATCCGGATGTCTATTCCAAGGTGGAGGATCTGCCGCCCGCTAAGTACAATCAGGGGTCTGCGGTATGGAACAGCCTGATTTCCACGGGCTGTATTCTAAACGGGGTGGTTCGGGATTCGGTACTCTTCCGCAAGGTTTTTGTAGGAAATAACTGCCTGATACGCAATTCCATTATCTTGAATGATGTTTACATCGGCGACAATACCCATATAGAGAACTGTATTGTGGAGAGCCATGGCACGATTCGGGCGAACTCCTATTATAAAGGGGAGGATGGGGTCCAAATCGTGGTGGAGAAAAGTGAACGTTTTTTGATTTAGATATGAATTGACTTGTTTTTTTGCTTTCACTTGAAAAATGTGATATAATGCAAATTAAATCTATACGGGAGAGGTTGCCGTTTTAGTGGTAGGAAATTGATATGTATTCCTACAAAAATATTACGCCCGAGGAGAAAGGCGCGGGCAGAAACTAAGGGGGTTATAAAATTGAATATTACAGACGTTCGGGTAAGAAGGATTACCAGGACTGGCAAAATGCGTGCACTGGTATCTATTACACTTGATGATCAGTTTGTCATTCATGATATCAAGGTTATTGAGGGTGAGAGGGGTCTTTTCATTGCTATGCCCAGTCGCCGGTCCTCAGATGGTGAGTTTCGAGACATTGCACATCCTATTAATTCGGAAACCAGGGAACTGATTCAGAATATTATTCTGGACAAGTATCAGGAGACTGTGGAAGCGGATGCGGCAGATGAGGGAGATTCGGAAACCCCTCTGCCGGAGGAATAGAACTGTCAGATCCTTAGAGAAGTATTTTGGAACGAACTGAGGAGGGGAAAATAGGATTCTTACGACTCGTCCGTTAGCCGTATATCACCTTTAGGTGACATGCTTTTATCGGCGGTTCTGCAATAAGAAAGCAGGAAGATTTATGTCTTCCTGCTTTTTACTATCGCAGAGCCGCCGAGATGAAATTTGCCGTCTAAAGCCGACCGGCGGCTCGCGGGCGAGTAGGGTGCGATTCGCATCTTCCCAGCTCGATTTGTATTTTGTCGGGCGGGTTTAATCAGTTCCGTATTTGTCCAGAAGGGAGCTGCGCATGTCGTAGAGCTTTCTGGACAAATCCACATAAACCTGGTGGGGGTTTACAAGACGCCTTGTCTCATCCCACAGGGTATCCAGCTCTTTCCTGCAATTCTCCTGCATATCCATGACAGAAGGGGAGGTATAGATACACTTTCCCTTGTCGAAGACCTGTACCATGAGATCCCGCAGGGTAAAGGTGCCCGGGGCCATCTTGGTCTTCTTCCAGGGTTCCACCGGATCGAAGAGAGAAAGTTCATCCTCCTCGGAGAAAACCTCATCGGTGAGGCAGATGAGGTCTGCCTTTACCTTGCCGGTATCCTTCTCATAGACCCGGATAATCTTCTTGTCCCCGGGATTTGTGATTTTCTCGGTATTCTCAGAGATCTTGATCTTGGGCACGAATTTCCCGTCCTGACCCATAATGGCAGCTAGCTTGTATACGCCGCCAAAGGCAGGCCAGTCCTTGGAGGTGATGAGGCTGGTGCCTACGCCCCAGCTGGAAATCTTGGCGCCCTGTGCCTTTAGGGAGTCAATCAAAAACTCGTCCAGGTCATTGGAGGCGGAAATCACCGCATCCGGGAAGCCGGCCTCGTCCAGCATCTTTCTGGCCTTCTTACTGAGGTAGGCCAAGTCTCCGGAGTCGAAACGGATGCCGTATTTCCTGGGATGGATGCCCTTGTCCTTTAGCTCCTGAAAAACCTGAATGGCATGGGGTACGCCGCTTTTCAGGGAATCATAGGTATCTACCACGAATAGGCAGCTATGGGGATAGATTTCGGCGTATTTCCGGAAGGCGGTCAGTTCATCGGGAAAGCTCATGATCCAGGAGTGGGCGTTGGTTCCCATTACCGGAATATTGAAGAGCTGGCCCGCCAGCACATTGGATGTACCGACACAGCCGCCTATAACCGCGGCCCTTGCCCCATAGATGCCGGCATCGGGACCCTGGGCCCGTCTCAGGCCGAACTCCATAACGCCGTCGCCCTGGGCGGCATAGCAGACCCGGGCGGCCTTGGTGGCTATCAGAGACTGGTGGTTGATGATATTTAGGATTGCCGTCTCAATGAGCTGGGCCTGCATAATAGGGGCGATGACCTTTACAATGGGCTCTCTGGGGAAGATCACGGTACCTTCGGGAACAGACCAGATAGAGCCTGTAAAACGGAAGGTTCTGAGATACTCCAGGAAATCCGGCTCAAAAATTCCCAGGGAAGCCAGGTAACGGATGTCGTCCTCGCCTACCCGCAGCTCATCCACGAAACGGATTAGCTGGTCAAGACCTGCTGCAATGGCATATCCTGAATCATGAGGATTTGTCCGGTAGAACATGTCAAAAATAACAGTGTCATTGGCGTTCTCATTCTTGAAGTAGCCCTGCATCATGGTGAGTTCATACAGGTCTGTGAGAAGCGTTAGATTTTGCCTATCCATAGGTTGCCAAACTCCTTTCTCATGGGAGAATGCCGTAGCATATGAACTGGACTGCTGCCCATCCGCTGCGGTATCCAGGGGTTATAATCCCGATATTAATATCTGCGGGATGCAGCATTCTTTCTGGTTAATAATATGATGGAAAAGATCAGCATGGCAATGCCGCCCAGAAGCCAGAGCCAATAACCGATACCTTTTTCAACTCCGGCCATAGAGCCATAGGAAGCCGCACTGCTAAGAGCCTGCATGAGAATAACGTAGAGAAATACCCAGTTAATATTGCTGACAGAAGCTATTAAGGAAAGTAGGGGCAGCTTTGCCAGAAAGCCAATAAGACAGAGCACTGAAAATATTAGAAACAGGATTCCGCCTATTATAATTCCCATT
>JAILCB010000041.1 GCA_024680595.1 Lachnospiraceae bacterium
AAAATCTGTTATTAGCTGATTCGTGCTATTCTCCTGAAAACACGTCTCAATCATTAACTATACTATAGTAGCAAAGAAAACCGGTAATTACCACAGTTAATTTTCTCCCGGCTTTTTTAGTCAGCTTTCAGAAGCACCGTCCCCGCCGGCCGTCTCTCCGGAATCATCCCCTTTGCCGCCAGTCTCTCCGAATCCGCCCTCTCCGGCCCCGCTCTCTCCGGCCCCGTCATCCATAGGGCCATGCTTGTCGGCATCATAGAAACAGAAGCCATTCCTTCCATTCTCCTTGACGCTGTACAGGGCGGCATCCGCTTCCTTGAAGGCGTCATGGCCACCCTCTACGTTCCGGTAGAAGGATATGCCTGCACTGACCGAAATGGCCGGCAGACCGTCACTGGTATCCATCAATTTCTCATTAATTTGCCGGACCTTACCCTCAATTAGCTTTTGGGAATTCTCATTGACATGCATCATAAGAACCACAAATTCGTCTCCCCCAATCCGGCAGACGTAATCCTCGGAGCGAAAACTGTGGGTTAGAGTATTGGCAATTTTTATGAGCACCCTATCTCCGGTCTTATGGCCCAGTTCATCATTAATATGCTTAAACTTATCCGCATCCACCAGAATCAGGGCCGTGGTTTCAGGCTTAATATTCTGTCTAATGAGATCATAGCCGGTCCGGTTATATACCCCGGTCAGTTCATCATGGGAAGCCTTATAGCTGAGGCTCTCAATATTTCTCTCATAGGCGTCATAGACACTGTTATAGGTATTGGCCAGATAGCGGAACTCCTTCGACCCCATAATAGGCAGGCTCTGCTTATTCTTAATGTGCTCCACCGCATTCAGAATCGGATTGATGCCCAATTTGACGGCCACCCAGAAGGACAGGACTATGCTGAGGGTCTGTAGGACAATAAGCACTGTAATAAAAATAAGCCCCATCTGCATACGCTTTTCCATTTGACCTATTTTCTTTTTGTTATCGCTTTTCAATTTATCAATACAGCGGTTCAAATGGGCCCGGATTTCTTCCTTTTCCTCATAGTATGTATCGTCATGCACCATTTGGGCCGCCAGCTTCTGCTTTTCCTCAGAAGACAGCCTCTCATCCTCCGCTTTCAGAGTGACCCTCTCGACAGCCTCCGGAATATCCCTGTCCCCCTGGGCCTCCAGCACCAGCCGCATGGCATAATACTCCCTTTCCATCAGGGCCAGGGACTCATTCATGGCCTCCTTCAGCTCCTTCAGGGCCTCAGAATCCGGCATGATCCACTCCATGGTTGATACGGCATTCTCGCGCCGTTGGCTGCATTCCGCCTCGTAGAAGTAATTCTCCATCTTCCTTCGATCCCCCAGAACCGTATAACACTGGGCTTCCTCCGTTAAATAATCCGAAGCAGCCATCAGACCAGAAGCGGCATCCTCAAGGATAATATAATCATTTGTAGTTTTGGACATGGAATCAAATGTATGAAAAACCCGAAAAACTGTAAGCAAAAGACAAATTGTGATTAGAAAAAACAGAATGATAGTAATACGGAATGTCCGTTTTAAGGAAACCCCATTTTCCTTCTTATCTTTTATAAACCCCATCTCAGCTGCCTCTATTATAATCTATTCATTTAAAATCCTAGACCACAAAAAATTATCTTAAAATATAACATATTCATACTAACAAATCAATCATATCAAATATAAACCATCGGGAAATGCTGTATTTTTAATCAGGCAATTCACTTGACCCAACCTTTTATTCAATGTAAAAAGCAACTGCCGGCCTCCGTGATTCAGATAAAAATCCATATCTGATATCCTTATTCTATATCGGCAAATTTAATTTTTTGATAAGCTTCCCGGAATAGAAAAACCATAATGATAAATAAACTCAAAAACATCCCGCCCTATGCCGGCAACTGAAAATTTTTATAAAATCTGCTAGCAATTGATATATTCATTTATTATAATAACTGAAGTCATTATTCTGGAAACACCCATAAGCAATAGTGACCCGGAAACGTAAGGACTTGCCCGGATCCTCCCCCAGCACTTCATGAACTGCGTGTTTCCACTTTGACCGAAAGGATTTCATTTATGAAAATATTTCAAAAAAAAGCATACAGAATCACTCTCTTCCTTGCCCCAATCGTTATTATCATTCTTTTTATTATTCAGTTTGTGATATTGCACCATTTCAATTCCCAAAAAAACATAATAGAGGGCCTAGACGAAAGCAGAGAGGCCTATATAGACATACAAAACCGGCAGGACAGCACCAGCTCCTGGCTAAAGCGGGACTTTCAATTAGGTGACAGGACTGTGGACCTGAACGGAAAAACCGTAGATGCGATCCTGTATAATAATTCCGATAACGAAATCAACAAATGGGGTCTTCAGATTAATATTAAGGGCGACTGCTATATCAATAACGCCTGGTGCGGTACCGTTGAGATTCATCAGAATACGGGGAAGGACACGGAAAAGGTTCAGACCCTGGATCTGCGTAATTATAGCCTCACTGATGTCGCTCTAGAATACACATACGACGGGGATCTCCTGATTCCTCTGCAGGAAGGTGACTATATCATATACTATCCGTCCGAAAAAGATGACGAACTCCCCCTGGCCAAAAATTCCCAGCTGACCATAGGCTTTATTTTCTATTATCTAGAGGACCTGGACCTTAGTGATTTCACATTCCAATATAACTATCACCGTACTATATGGCAGGGAACCCTATTCTATATCATCTTAGCTTTATTCATTTTTTGGATTATCAATATATCCGTATATATTTCATCTGTGAAAATATATGAGGATGCCCAAAAGGAGCTGGAGTTAAAGAAATCCGGCATTTCCTGTATGTCATCCATGTATAATACCATTTATATTGTAGATTTAGTGAAGAACGAGATTGTATCCGTAGTTGCGGAGGAGATTTCCAATCTGAAGCGGCCGGAAGACCTGCCTGCAAACGAGCAGCTGCGCACCCTTTTCGAGATTGATTCCACCGTTGCCTTCAGGGAGTCCGTGCTGGAGTTTGTAGATCTCACCACATTAAGAGACAGGATGAAGGACAGAAATAATGTTGCCTTCGAATATATCAGCCAGAACCGGGGCTGGAGCAGGCTCCGTTTCTTTGCCATGGATTATGCCAAGGATAAGCCGGTGGACCGCGTGGTATTTACCATACAGGTCATTGATAATGAAAAGAGGGAAATGGATGCCATAGAGAAAAAGGTTTTGCAGGCCGAGGCAGAGAATAAAGAGCTCAGTACCTTTTTTGACATCCTTTCAAAGGAATTATTGATACCTACCAGGCAGACCATAGAAATGGATATGGCCATTATTTCAGAGAGCGGCGAGGAGAAGATCCGGGAATATGCCGCAAAATCAAAGCAACTAACCCATCGCCAGCTAAAGGTTCTGGAGGATATCATAGACTACTCCGATCTGGAAAAGGGGAATCTTCAAATAAATGATACCGACTATAATTTCCGGGAAGTACTGGATGAAGTAAAGGAATACCTAAAGCTATCCTTTGACGATGAACAGGCCCAATTCTCAGAGGACATTGTCCAGCCAATTCCGGACAGGCTCCACGGTGCCGGAGACACCCTCAAGGATGTTCTGCAGACCCTTCTCTTCTATGCCCTGGAATCCATGGAAAAGGACAGTGTGAAATTATCGGTTTTCTCCAAGAGACAGGAGAATAGGATTCATATGCTTATCTCTGTGAAGGGAAGGGGCTCTAAGGCCTTCTTTAAGTCCAGATTATTTAGAAGAAAACTGGTGGACGGCCTCCTGAAACTCATGGGATCCGATCTGCATATCATTGAAAACGATGATGGAGAAGAGGAAACTTACTTTGAAATAGACCAGCTAGTGAGGCAAAACGAATGCTAACAATTATGTACGGCGTAGCCCTTCTCTTTACAATTCTAATCCTGGTGTGGTTTACCGGAAAGAATTATCAGAAAATTGATCCCTATTATTTCTCGACCCTTATCCTAATTCCCTTTGTAATTCTGGGATATTGGCTTCAGAGTACGGTAACAGGCTGGGAAGCCTCTATGATCGCTTTCTGTATCATCTATCTGGACAGCACCCTGATTTTGATGATTTTTATCTTTGCCATACTCCGTACCCTCCATATCCAAATCCGGCCCTGGATAAAGTTTCTGTCCTATGGCCTTGCCATTACTCATCTATTTGTGGTTTGGTTAAATGTCCATACTAACCTGTATTTCAAGGAAATTACTGTTTTACAATCCAGCATAGGGTCCATTACCAGGACAGTGGATGGCCCTCTGAAAAATTTCCATACCATCTACTTACTCCTGGCCTTTCTGGTCATCATAGGAATCATAGTCACAGCCTGCATAAAAAAAGGAACCTACTCCCGCAGGACCCTTGTTCTCTATACCGTCGGCCTGATACTCGCTTTTACCATTTACTTTTTTGAAACCCTTAGCGAATCCGGCTTTTCCTACCTGCCCTTTCTCTACGCCGTCAGCGATTTTGTACTGGCCCTCAACTATGACAAGACCGTAACCCACGATATTACCGCAATTATTGCAGATCAGGAGGGGGAACACAGCAGAAGGGGTTATGTGGCTTTAGATACAAAGAAGCGATTCCTCAGCTGCAATACCAACAGTATTGACTATTTTCCGGATCTGGCCACCCAGAGAACCGACGCCCCCCTTTCCGACGGAAGCGATTCGGCCCGTCTCTTCTATAGTCTAATATATGCTTACGAAACGAACGGGGCCAGCAACGAAAAATTCCGCAGGGGAGACATGACCTGCGTGGCGGAAATCCGCCCCTTTTCAGTTCGGATCAACGGACCTGTCAAGGGATATGTTTTTGATATAAGGGATGCCACTGAGGAACAGAGGGTTCTGGATGTCATGGCTTCCTATAATGAATCCCTAAATGAGCAGGTCCGGGTTAAAACGGAGAATATACTGGAAATCCAGAGCAAGGTCGTGACCGGCATGGCTAATATGATTGAAAATAGGGATAATAATACCGGAGGCCATGTCAAAAGGACCAGCGATATTATTAAGATTGTTCTGGAGGAGATAGGCAGACGGGAGGCCCTATCCATTGACGAGACCTTTAGACAGGATATTGTCCGGGCGGCCCCCATGCACGATTTAGGCAAGATTGTTGTAGAGAATAGTATTCTGAATAAGCCCGGCAAGCTAACTGACGAGGAATATGAGATTATGAAGACCCATTCCACCAAGAGCGGCGAGATGGTCAAGATCCTTTTGGATGGCGTGGAAGAGG
>JAILCB010000043.1 GCA_024680595.1 Lachnospiraceae bacterium
TCCATGCATATGTGGCTTAGGGACCTGGAAGAAGGGATGTGAAGGAAGTATAAGCCGTTCCTCCGCTTCAGATGCATTGGAATTAAGGTGGGCAGCGTCTCCCTGTCTCCAAGAGGCGATTGGCGTATGCCCAGTGACGCCTCCATACATATGTGGCTTAGGGACCTGGAAGAAGAGCAGTGAAGGAAATATAAGCCGTTCCTCCGTTTCAGATACATTGGAATTAAGGTGGGCAGCGTCTCCCTGTCTCCAAGAGGCGATTGGCGTATGCCCAGTGACGCTTCCATGCATATGTGGCTTAGGGACCTGGAAGAAGGGATGTGAAGGAAGTATAAGCCGTTCCTCCGCTTCAGATGCATTGGCATTAAGCGGGGGAGCGGCCTATTTGTTTCAGGGGAAACAAAGCCCCTTCCTGAAACGTGACATGAAGTGTCCTGCCTTCATGAGAGGGAGGGAAACCGCCGCCGGTTCCACGACAGCTCATACGGGGACGTCCTGCCTTCATGAATGCGGGGGAAACGGATTGCCAATGACCGCTTTCATTTCCGGCAAGTTGGAGATTGTCCTTCTAATTTTTGTGAATAGTAATGTCTTTTTCCCATAAATATTGTATTATAGATAATTAGGATATTCCTTATATCTCTGATATTTAGGGCTTCCCGGGAGGGACACGGTTATCATGATACAGGCGGAATAGATAATTAGGGGGTTACAGATTATTATGGAAAAAGATAAAAGGAGAATTCATACAAAGGAGAGAGGGAGGGGGTCCGGTCATACCGGCGGCTTCATGAAGTGGATTGTCCTATCTGCTATGGCATGGATTCTCACATGCTTTCTATATCCGGACATATGCTATGCAGAAGAGGCAGAGAGTTATAATGCCTGCGGTATTGTCAATAGACCGCTGTCAGTGGACCCCACCGGACTGAGTGAGGGTTTCTCTGCTGTATTATATGATAATTCAAAAGGGCTGCCCACATCGGAGGCAAATGCCATTGCCCAGACCAGCGAGGGCTTCATCTGGATAGGAAGCTATGCGGGACTAATCCGGTATGACGGAAACAACTTTGAACGTATGGACTCCACCGGAGGTCTGACCAGTATAAAGTGTCTCTATGTTGACAGGCAGGACCGTCTGTGGATAGGGACCAATGATAATGGCGTTGCAGTCATGGAGCACGGAAACCTGAGGTTCTGGGGGAAGCTGGAAGGCATGAAGTCGGCCCATACCCGTGCGATTACGGAGGATGAAAACGGCACCATATATGTGGCGACCACCTGCGGTATAACCACCATCGATTCGGATTTTAATCTGTCATCCATGGAGGATGAAGCCATTGCAGAAGCAGATATGCGTGACTTGAGGCTGGGTAGTGACGGACTGATATATGGAACCACGGACGGCGGGGACTTTCTGACCATCAGAAATGGAGAGCTCCTTGATTATGTCAGTATTGAGGATAGCGGTATTGAGGGAATAGGAGGAATGCTTCCGGATCCAAAGAAGCCCGGCAAGGTTTATCTGGAGGGCGCTGATTTTTGCTTCTATTACGCTGATATTAATGATGGGTTCAAGCTGGAGAGAAAGATTAATATAGAGCCCCTGACCTATATTAAGCAAATAGAATATATAGACGGCAAGCTATGGATTTGCGCGGGAAACGGCATCGGGGTCCTGGAGGAGGGCGACAAGTTTACCCTTATGGAAAATCTGCCAATGACCAATAATGTGGGCCATGTGATGACAGATTATCTGGGTAATCTCTGGTTTACCTCCACCCGTCAGGGCGTGATGAAGGTTGTACCAAATCAGTTCTCGGATCTGTCTGAGAGATATAATCTGCCGGAGGTGGTGGTCAATTCCACAAGTAAATGCGAAGACAAGCTTTTCCTTGCAACAGATATAGGCCTGGAGGTAGTTGATGAAAATGGCCTATTGCCGGAATTACCCCTGAATAAGGCCGTGAAACTGCCGGGGAATGAGCAGAGTTCGGATGATTTAATCGAGCTGTTGAAGGGCTGTCGTATCCGTTCTGTCATCCGGGACAGCAAGGATCGGATCTGGATATCCACATGGCGGAAGTATGGCCTTTTACGCTATGATCACGGCGACCTGAAAGCCTTTAGCGAGGAAGACGGCCTATTGTCCAATAACGTCCGCACGGTTCGGGAGAGGGAGGACGGCAGTTTCCTGGTGGCAGTTACGGGCGGCGTAAATGTCATTCAGGATGACCGCATTATAGCCTCCTATGGAAAGGAAGACGGCATTGAGAATACGGAGAGCCTGACGGTAGAGGAAGGAAATAACGGAGACATTATTATAGGCAGTAACGGAGGCGGAATATATATCGTAAGTGAGTCCGGGGTGAGGAATATCAATGTTGAAGACGGCCTGTCATCAGATACATTGATGAGAATAAAAAAGGACACTAAGAGGGATCTGTACTGGATCATTGCAGGTAACGGCATTGCATATATGGATGCGGATTATAATGTGACCACTGTCAGGAAGTTTCCCTATCCCAATAATTTCGACTTTTTCGAGAACAGTAAAGGGGATATCTGGGTGCTTGGCGGCGAGGGCATATATGTAGCAAAGGCGGAGGAACTTTTGGCAAATGGCGAGCTAAATCCGGTCTTCTATGGGATAGCAAACGGACTGCCCTGTATAGCTACAGCCAATTCCTATAGCGATCTGACTCCTGAGGGAGACCTCTATATTGCGGGAAGTACGGGAATATGCAAGGTAAATATAGAGGTCCCTTTTGAGGATGTGAATGATCTGAAGGCTGCCGTACCCTATGTAAAGGCAGATGAGACTGTGATTTATCCGGACAGGTCCGGTGTGATTACGGTTCCCGCTGAAACCCACAAGCTGACGGTCTTTGGATATGTCTATAATTATTCCCTCACTAACCCCCTGGTGAGCTACCGGCTGAAGGGCTTTGACAGCAAGAGCACTACCGTCAGGCGAAGTGAAATGCTGCCCCTGGACTATACCAATCTGAAAGGCGGCAAATATGATTTCGTAATGAACCTAAAGGATTCCATGGGCCGGGAGAATAAGGAGGTTACCGTCCGGATCGTTAAGATCAAGGCCTTCTATGAAGAGCTCTGGTTTTTGCTTGCCGTTGGTCTGCTTGCCCTGGTCCTGCTGATATTCATTATCAGAATCTTCTTTAACCGTAGGGTGAAGGTGCTGGAGGGGAAGCAGCAGGAAGTGCGGGAGCAGTTTGAACAGACTGCGGAGGCCCTTGCCAGCGCTATTGATGCAAAGGACAGGTATACAAACGGCCATTCACGCCGGGTTGCGGAATATTCGGAAATGATTGCCCGTGAAGCGGGTAAATCGGATGAGGAATGTGAAAAAATCTACTTCACAGCTCTCCTGCATGATGTGGGTAAGATCGGAGTTCCTATAGATATATTATCGAAAAAGGGAAGATTAACCGATGAAGAATTCGAGAAGATTAAAGAGCATCCGGTGATTGGAGGCCAGATCCTGTCCAGTATACGTAAATCGCCCTGGCTCAGTATCGGCGCCCGTTATCACCATGAGAGATATAATGGAAGAGGGTATCCGGAAGGGCTCAAGGGAGAAGACATTCCTGAGATTGCCAGGATAATTGCTGTAGCGGATTCCTATGACGCTATGACCTCCAACCGCAGCTACCGAAATGCCATTCCCCAGCATATTGTCAGGGAGGAATTGGTGAAGGGCATGGGAACCCAGTTTGATCCCGAGTTTGCAAAGATCATGGTTCATATGGTCGATTTGGATACAGAATACAAGATGCAGGAATCCGGCGGCGGGGCCAATCTCCTGCCCACCACGAATCTGAGATGTGATTCTATCTATCACAGCTGCAGTGACGGGATTCCTGTCACGGAGAAGGTGACAAGGATTAGCCTGTTCAGCCGTCCGGACCAGGGTTTTGCCAGGGAGGAGAGCCTGCCCACTCTGATTGTCTATGACGCATTAGACGGGAGGGTTCATCCGGAGGGACCGGGAGACAAGGAACCGGTCTATTTCGAATATGGCCAGATTAGGCTGGACGGTAATGTCATAGAGAAAAACATAAGGAAGATCAAGACTTCCGCTCTGGACAAGGATAGTATGCCCATACCTGTCAGAGAGGATGATCCCTCGGGCGATCAGAGGTATATCATTGAGGCTGTCAGGTACAGAGACCATATGATGGTAAGGATATCAGACGGGGAAGAGGCCAGACAGATTGTTCTGGCCCTGCCGGATACCTCCAGATTCGCCTATATTTCCATAAGTGGGGAGAATTGCTATATTCATAATATTCTGGCGGAAAAGAGCGATCAGGAGATAAATGTAGGGGATATTCCCCGTATTGCCGACGAGATAAGCTTTATCAAGGATTGTCCTGAAGGGGATCTGCCGAATATTCAGGCGGACAGGCCAAAGGCAGATGCCGTGGAGGGCATTCATATTAATGGTGTCATGACCCTTTCCTTCCATACCATGAGTCTGCCCACAGCCAGGCTGGTATGGCACTGCCCGTATATAAGCATATTCTCATCCTCCAATGGACGGACAGACGGCGACGATTTCCATGAATATCTCTTGCTGAGGTTAAATGGAGAAGACTGGTCATCCACGGATCGTGTGGTGAATAGGGTAAAGATTGATAAGAATGAGAATTTTGAGGGCTGGGATGCCTGGAAGAAGAAGAATAAGCAGGGATTGGACTGTAGGGTGAAGCTAAGGCAGGATAGGAATCGGGTCAGGATTGAGACGGAGAACTTGGGTATTGCTATAGAGAGCGTCACCACCATATTGGATAAGAGAAGGGATTACTATATTGCCATTACGGGCGATCAATGTGCTATAACGGATATTCATGTGGAACAAGAGAATTGACCCGGTGGGGATTCGTCAATTCCTATATGTGATAAAATAATGAATATTTTACACCTGATAAGGAAAGTAGTTTAAACTCTACTTGCAAAACCCTCGGGATAATGGTATATATCTTATCAAGATATACTCTAGACTGTAAAGGTTTGTTTTGGATCTTTCAGAACTTTTATCAGTTCTTTTTATTGTATGTTTTCTTTTGGAAGCAAATGCCGCCAAGAGGTTTTTTGGGTTGCCGGGATCTATTATATATGGTACAGAGCCGTTGGATGAAGCTCAAAGAACCTCGAAGAGGATGATTATGTTGAAGCCGCTATTTTCACTGGTAGATTTTTTTAAGGCTGCCTGTGCTTTGATAATGATGAATGCAGTGCAGCGGATGTTTTTGGTTTACGAAAAATATGGAAGAGGACACAGGAAAATGATTAAAGAGGAACAATTATCTGTCTGGAAAATTATCGCAGTGTCGCTATGCCTGCTGATGATATTTGGAATGCAGCCCGGTACGGGCGTGAAGGCATATGCGTCAGAAAATGAGGCAATAAGCTACATAAATGCTGATGTGAAAAATGGAGATGATGGCACTGTCTATGTCAGTTACTACGAAACTTCTACCAACGATTTTAATAAATTGACATCAAGCTCTACAAGCTGGGTTAACGGTTCCATTTATGCGGCGGTTGAGAGTGTCGATTTTACGGACCGGATCGTGGTCACGGGAGATGTCTGCCTCGTTCTTTGTGACGGCAAGAGTGTTACGGCTGAGAAGGGCATACAGCTGACTTCTGGCAGCAGCCTGACTATTTACGGTCAGGAAAATGGTAGCGGAAAGCTTGTGGCTACTGCAGCAAAGGGAAGTAATGCAGCCGGAATTGGCGGGGATTCTCTGGAAGACGGCGGATCTATTACCATTTACGGCGGTATAGTTGAAGCCCATGGCGCTGACGGCGGGGCCGGAATTGGCGGAGGCGGCGGAAACGACTCTGAATATGGAGGGACAGGGTGCGAGCTTGTTGTCAATGGCGGAGAGGTCATGGCCTATGGTGATAAGGGCGGTGCCGGAATCGGCGGAGGTTATCGGGCTGCCGGAAATGAACTGACGGTCAACGCCGGCAAAGTGACGGCCGTGGGCGGATCCTATGGAGCGGGAATCGGGGCCGGCTTCAGCAGTAGAAAATATATTCCCGGTAATCAGGACGTTATCTCCATGAATGAGGTATCAGGAGGGCAGACTATTCCTTCCGGTACTGA
>JAILCB010000069.1 GCA_024680595.1 Lachnospiraceae bacterium
GAGTTGCCAGTCCGCCGCCGATTGCAAATAGTCCCGTCTTGAAGAATTCCCAGAATAATCTCAAATAAATCATTTTTCACCCCCATTAACTGTACTATTGGCCTCAGACCCTGACCCGGAAGATTCTCCGTCTGTCCTGGAGTCTGTTCCGGAAGGGGGCTCTGCCTTCGCCTCTTTCTCCTTTCTGGCCTCAGGAGAGAAGGGCTTCAGAAGCCAGCCCAGCACACCTGCCGCCACAACCAGCCAGATAGTGGATACTCCGGAGAAAAGGGCCATAGCCAAGATTCCCAGAAAAACCAGGGCGCAGAGAATATCCTTAACAGATTTCTTTCCCAGCTTGATTACAGAATCAAAAATAAGTACACAGACTGCGGCGCGAATTCCGTTGAAGGCGTGAATTACCACGGGCAGGTGGGCAAAATTCGTGAGAAAAGCAGAGATTATAGTGATTATTACGATGGAGGGAAATACGACTCCAAAGGTAGCAATAATCCCGCCCAAGAGGCCAAACTGCTTGTAGCCGATAAAAGTGGCCGTATTTACGGCAATGACTCCGGGAGTGCATTGGCCGATAGCGAAGTAGTCCATCAGCTCCTCATCGGTGGCCCAGTGGTGTTTTTCCACGATTTCCCTCTGCAGGATGGGCAGCATGGCATAGCCCCCGCCAAAGGTGGTGCCCCCGATAAAGGCAAAGGTCAGGAACAGTTTCACAAAAGACTTAAATCCGGTTTTTTCTTTTTCCATCTTCTCGATTCCTTTGTTTTTATTTTTCCCAAAAAGCAATGTTTATAATCATAGCACGGGAATTCATAAAAGTATAGGCAGAGACCATAGCTAATCAGGCCAAATCATCCATGGTATTTCACTTAATTCTGAAATTTTATAATATATGAGATATGAAAACTTGACTAAATAATGTCGAGGAATTAAAATGTTTTTTAGTGATTTGCAACAAGAATTTGATTAATTTAAGGAGGTGTTATATGAATTTTAACAATTTCACACAGGAACTGGAGGTTGGAATCGTTAATGTCTGTAAAGCGGTCCTACTTCTCTGCCTTGCATTTATTGTCGCCGCCATCGTCAAATCTATTGTTCTGAAACTCCTGATGAATCAAAAGATCAGTAATTTCCTGGATAAAGCAGACGGAGAGAAGGACGGGAACTCCGGCGACGCCAGAAATTATATCGCCCAAATAGTCTATTTATTTGTATTTCTGCTCTTTGTGCCCGGTATTTTCGGACTCCTGGGCATTACCACTATCGGGGAGCCCATACTGGAGCTTCTCAATAATGTCTGGGGCTATGTACCTAATATCATTGCCGCAATCATCGTTATCATAGTAGGAAATCTAATTGCCAAGATTGTGAGACAGCTGCTGATTCCCTTATTCCGCAGGCTGAAAATCGATAAGCTGCAGGAGAAGGCCGGTGTCCAGGCCACAGAAAATGCCAAGCTTTCCACCACATTGGCTTACATTGTATATGTTGTCATCCTGATTCCGGTCATCGTAGTTGCCCTGCAGGTCCTGCACATTGACTCCATTACGGGCCCCGCAGTGGCTATGCTGCACACTATCTTTAATTTCATTCCTAATATCATTGTTGCCATTCTGATTATTACCTTGGGCGTCATGCTGTCAAAGCTGGCGGCACAGATTCTGACCCAGCTCCTTTCTACCGCCGGTGTTGATGACAAGGTCAAGGGCATATTAGGCGAGAAAGGCCAGAATTTCAGCTTCACCAAGACCCTGGCAACCCTAGTAAGAGCCCTCATTATCATCTTCTTTGTGGTTCAGGGCTGCAACGTCCTGCATATGGAGATACTTACTAATATCGGCGAGTCTATTATCCGGTATCTGCCTAATATTCTGGCGGCAATCCTGGTCCTCATGGTGGCCTTCTTTGGAATCAATGCCATCTGCAAGCTTCTAATCAAGAATGGCATGAAGGGACTGACCCTGCCGGTCAAGATTATTGTCTGGTGCTTCGCAGGCTTCATGGTCCTAAGCCAGCTGGGCATTGCCAATCATATCGTCCACTCCGCATTCCTGCTTATCCTGGTTGCCCTGGCAGTGGCCTTCGGTATTTCCTTTGGTATTGGAGGAAAAGACGCGGCCAAGAGAATTATGGACGGTTTTGTAGATAAGGTGGAGAATGAAGACGAGAAGACAGAAAAGAAGTAATTAGATTTAATAATTTGTAGGATTTCATTTGCCCGGAAGGCCCGGCTGCGGTTCTTCCGGGCATTTTCGTGGATTCGTAATCCGTAGGCGACCGGGTTCCTGCGAAGCAGGGAGCCTGTCCCGCACAAAGTGCGGGATTTCCCAATGTGTTTCCCTATCGTATTCGGAAAGTCATAATATCCAGGCAATCATTTGCCCGGAAGAAGAGTTGCGGTTCTTCCGGGCATTTTCTTACATTCTGGACTCAATAATTTGCAGGATTTCCTTTGCCCGGGCAGCCCAGCTGTGGTTTTTCCGGGCATTTTCATAGGCATTTGCGGAGATTTGCTCCATATGGTCAGGATTAGATAGGATTTCCCTGCAAATGTCAGGCAGTTCCTGCAAATGGCCCAGATCATAGAAGAGGATATCCTTACCATCCGTGAAGTGCTCCTTTAGGGTGAGGGAGGGATCCGACAGACAGATGGCCCCGTTTAGCATGCTGTTAAAGACCCGGTCGTGGCCGCCCTCCTTGAACCAGGGCATGACATTTAGGGATATTTTGCCGTTACTAATCACCTCCAGGCACTTCCTTGAATTCACCCGGCCGTGAATCACCATATTCTCGGGATGCCGGCAGGGCACATTCTCAAATCCCGTGCCAAATATGTCCACCTGAAAACCGGCATCGGCCAGGGCCGCCACTGCCTTTCCCCTGTAATAATGACGAATCATGAGGTCCAGAAAAATGGCATTCTGATAGAAGACCTTTAAGTATTCATCATCCACCGCATCCCCAAAATCCCTCCGAAGCCTTTCCTCCGCCAAATCCTCCAGAGTCCTGTCATTCTCCTCCTGAAGTGCATAATAAAGCTGGAAATAGAAGTCCTGCACGGATTTTTCCAGGTGAGAGATATATTTCTCATAGCTCATGGGATCGGTGTAATGACCGGTAAATACAATATCATATTTCCTTTTTGAGACAGGAATTGGCTCAAAGGCCCGCTTTGTATATTGCCAGAAGTCGGTGCCGCCCAGCTCTACAAAGTGGTCGGCATCGATGTCCGGAAAGAAGCGCCGCATATAGCTGACATGCTTTCTGTCGATTTCAATCTGGGCGTAATTCCCCGGAATATGGGCGAATTGCTCATGATAATAGAAGGGGTGATCCACGATCATATTTACATAGGGGATGCCGGTCAGATTCCAGAAGACCGGATCCTTGTCCCTCAGCAAATAATCATCATTTATCATGCCATTGAAATTAAAGGCAAAGGCCGCTGTGTTGCCGAGCTCTATGAATTGGCAGAGCTCTGCAAAGGATTCCTCTTGCCTGGCGCAGTCATAGAAAAAGACCTGATGGCCAAAATCCCGAAAGGCCCGGGCCAGCTCAAAGGAAAAGAATTCCTGGGATTCTATGGTATTTTTGAATAGTATTAGTTTCATAATGGGCTTAGTATAGCACAGTCTATGGCGCATTTGTAATAGTATAGAGATTTGCCCGGGAGGTTGACGGCATTATTTTCAAAAAATGAACCTGTGTTCGAATTTGTACTTTACAAATTCTTTTCATTTGTGGTATTCTATGCAAGCTGAAATTTGATTACATTATTTTCGGAGGAAAGAATTTTTGGATTCTGCGCTTGTCCTTATCGAAAAGAACCTATAGGCAGACTTTTTTGGATTTGTACCAGACGGTATGAATCTCCTGCCTGTATAGTGGCTTTCTGGGGGGATTCAGACAGGAATTCGGTTAGGAAGATGTCAGCTGATGCTGACCCGGATTCCGCGCCAGGTCTCGCAGGCGGGACTTGAAGGAAGTGAGGATAGAATGGGGGAAGAGAGAACATATGATGCGGGTTCGATTCAGGTTCTGGAGGGCTTAGAACCTGTCAGAATGCGGCCCGGAATGTATATCGGGAGTACCGGTTCCAAGGGTCTCAATCATTTAATCTATGAAATCGTGGACAATTCGGTGGATGAACATCTGGCCGGATATTGTCAGAATATATGGGTCACCTTGAATAGTGACGGCTCGGCCACTGTGGAGGATGACGGCCGGGGAATTCCCATTGGCATGCATGAGAAGGGGGTTTCCGCTGAGCGGGTGGTTTTGTCGACCCTCCATGCCGGCGGAAAGTTTGATGATACGGTCTATAAAACCAGCGGCGGACTCCACGGAGTGGGTTCGTCCGTGGTAAATGCCCTGTCCTCCTGGCTAGATATCCTGATTAGCAGGGAAGGACTAATTTCCCACGACCGCTATGAAAGGGGTGTCCCTACGGTGGAGCTGATTGGGGGTCTTTTGCCTACCATTGGCAGAACCAGGAAGACCGGGACTAAGATTTCATTCCTGCCGGATCCGGAGATTTTTGAGACGACCCGGTTCCGTTCCGAGGAGATAAAGAGCCGGCTTCATGAAACGGCCTATCTGAATCCGGCACTGACCATCCATTTCACGGATCAGAGAGAGGGGACGGAGGAGAGCCAGGATTTCCACGAGCCGGATGGAATTGTGGGATTTGTCAGGGATATGAACCGGACCAAGGAGGTCCTGACCCCGGTCATTTCCTTCCAGGGAGAGACCGAGGGAATCCAGGTGGAATGCGCCTTCCAGTATGTCAACGAATTCCACGAGGACATTCTGGGCTTTTGCAATAATATTTATAATTCGGAGGGGGGCACCCATCTCACAGGCTTCAAGGCCACCTTCACTACCGTTATGAATAATTATGCCAGGGCCATTGGGATACTGAAGGATAAGGACGCTAATTTCAATGGAACCGATATCCGGAACGGCATGACCGGGGTACTCTCCATCAAGCATCCGGATCCCCGATTCGAGGGTCAGACCAAGACAAAGCTGGATAATCAGGACGCTTCCAGGGCCGTTGGCAAGGTGACGGGAGATGAGATTCAGCTCTATTTCGATAGAAATCTGGATGTATTGAAGACCATTCTGGGTTCGGCGGAGAAGGCCGCAAAAATCCGGAAGAGCGAGGAAAAGGCCAAGACCAATCTCTTGTCCAAGCAGAAGTACTCCTTTGACTCCAATGGAAAGCTGGCTAACTGTGTGTCCCGGGATGCTTCCAAGTGCGAAATCTTTATTGTAGAGGGAGACTCCGCCGGGGGCTCTGCCAAAACTGCCAGAGACCGGATGTATCAGGCTATCCTGCCTATCCGGGGCAAGATCCTCAATGTGGAGAAGGCCTCTATTGACAAGGTTCTGGCCAATGCCGAGATTAAAACCATGATTAATGCCTTTGGCTGCGGTTTCTCAGAGGGCTATGGCCAGGATTTCGATATTACAAAGCTGCGCTATGACAAGATCATCATTATGGCGGATGCCGACGTGGACGGGGCCCATATTGCCACTCTGCTTCTGACCCTTTTCTACCGCTTCATGCCCCAGCTGATTTTCGAGGGCCATGTCTATGTGGCCATGCCCCCTCTCTACAAGGCCCAGCCTGCCAGAGGGGAGGAGGAGTACCTCTATGATGACAAGGCTCTGGCGGATTACAGGAAAAAGCACAAGGGTTCCTTTACCCTGCAGCGCTATAAGGGTCTGGGAGAAATGGATGCGGAACAGCTCTGGGAGACCACTCTGGACCCTGAGCGGAGGCGGATGCGGCAGGTGACCATTGATGACGCCAGACTGGCGTCCTCTACCACAGAGCTTCTCATGGGAAATGATGTGCCTCCCCGGAAGGAATTCATCTATATTCACGCCAGGGACGCCCAATTAGATGTCTGAGCCGGTTTCCTTTCATACCGGAAACACCGGGGATATTGAAAAGGATGGCTGATTCCTATTCATACCGGAAAGGATGGCTGATTCCTTTTATTCCGGGAATGAAGGGACGCAGGAGAGAATGGCTGATTTCTTTTCCATTGCAAATATGGCCGTCCGATAGATTTGAGCTTCAAGCCAGGAATACCTGTCCGGATATTGGATTCGGAATTAGGCCGGGGACGCTGCATTAAAGGTCTGATACGGGGGCGGGGGCTTCAGCAGGGCTTCCTGATTCCCTATGGATTCTATTTTACAGAAAATATGAAAAATATTTAGATATAGGAGTGACGAGGAAAGGCATGCCAGTTATTGATAATATCATTAGTACGGAATATTCAGAGATTATGCGTAAGTCCTATATAGACTACGCCATGTCTGTTATCATTGCCAGGGCCCTGCCGGATATCAGGGATGGCCTAAAGCCTGTGCAGAGGCGGACCCTCTATGATATGAGCGAGCTGGGAATCCGCCATGACAGGCCCTACAGGAAATGTGCCCGTATCGTGGGTGATACCATGGGTAAATACCATCCCCACGGAGACAGCTCTATCTATGACGCCCTGGTGGTGCTGGCCCAGGACTTCAAGAAAGGCTGCGCCCTGGTGGACGGCCACGGTAATTTCGGCTCCATCGAAGGGGACGGGGCCGCCGCCATGAGGTATACCGAGGCCAGGCTGCAGAAAATCACGGAAGAGGCCTTCCTCTCCGATTTGGATAAGGATACGGTGGATTTCATCCCTAATTTCGACGAAACCGAGAAAGAGCCTTCCGTCCTGCCGGTCCTAATACCTAATTTCCTTATTAACGGGTCTGAGGGTATCGCCGTGGGAATGGCCACCTCCACCCCGCCCCACAATCTATCCGAGGTTATAGAGGCAGAGAAGGCCTATATGAAGAACCGGGATATCACTACAGAAGAGCTCATGACCTATGTAAAGGGTCCGGATTTCCCTACCGGGGGCATTGTAGTCAATGAAAAGGATCTCCTGCAGATCTATGAAAGCGGAGAGGGAAAGATCCGGGTAAGGGGCCGGATTGAGGTCGAAAAAGCCAAGGGGGGAAAGCAGAACCTGGTGGTAACGGAGATTCCCTATACCATGATCGGGGCTGGCATAGGCAAGTTCATGTCCGATGTGGCCGCCCTGGTGGAGAGCCGAAAGACCAATGATATCACCGATATTTCCAACCAGTCCGGCAAGGACGGTATCCGGATTGTCATTGAGTTAAAAAAGGATGCGGATGCGGAGAATATTAAGAATCTGCTCTATCAAAAAACCAAGCTGGAGGATACCTTTGGCGTAAATATGCTGGCGGTGTCCAACGGACGGCCGGAGACCATGGGGTTAAAGCAGATTCTGGCGGCCCATGTAGGTTTCCTCTATGAAGTGAATACCAGAAAGTATACCTCGCTTCTCACCAAGGAGAGAGAAAAAAGGGAGGTGCAGGAGGGCCTGATTCGGGCCGTAGACTGCATCGACCTCATTATCATGATTCTCCGGGGCTCCAAGAGCCGGGCCCAGGCCATGGACTGCCTGGTAAAGGGAAAGACAGAGGGAATTGCCTTCCATACGGACAAGGATAGAAAGGACGCCGAGCAGCTGCTTTTCTCGGAGCGCCAGGCCACCGCCATTCTGGACATGCGGCTCTACCGCCTCATCGGGCTGGAGATCACGGCCCTCAGAAAAGAATATGGGGAGACCCTGAAGAAGATCGCCAAATACGAAGATCTTCTGTCGGATACCAATTCCATGGGCCGTGAAATCAGGAAGGACTTAGACCGGTTCCAGAAGGAGTACGGACGGGAGCGGAGGACCTCCATAGAGAACGCCAAGGCCGCAGTTTTCGAGGAGAAGCCCCTGGAAGAAACGGATGTCTATTTCGTCATGGACAGATTTGGCTATGTAAAGACCCTCGACACCAATACCTATGAGCGCAATAAGGAAACTGTACTCAGTGAATACCGCTATTGCATATTTACCAGGAATACAGACAAGATCTGCCTCTTTACCGAGGATGGCAATATGCATACGGTGAAATGTCTGGATGTCCCTGTGGGCAAGCTCCGGGATAAAGGGGTTCCCATTGACAATATCAGTAATTATGACAGCTCCAAGGAAATCTTTATCTATGTGGATTGCATGGAGAATATCCGAAAGCAGAAGTTTCTATTCCTGACTAAGCAGGCCATGGCCAAGTTTGTGGAGGGAGGGGAATTTGATGTGAGTAAGCGGTCTGTGGCGGCTACAAAGCTTTCAGAGGGAGACAGCCTGCTGGCCATCATGCCCGTAAATGATGAGAACCGGCAGATCTTTTTGCAGAGTAAGGAAGGATTTTTCCTGCGTTTCCCTCTGGATGAAATTCCGGACAAAAAGAAGGCCGCAATCGGTGTAAGGGCCATGAAGCTGTCGGAAAAGGACTCGCTGGAAGCCGTATATTTCATGAATTTCGCGGACGAGCGGACCATAGAATATATGGGACAGGAGATGCCGCTGACCTATGTAAAGAATACACATAGGGACGGAAAAGGTACAAAAGTCCGGCTTTAATTAGCTGTCAATGACAGGTCTTTTGGAAATCACTTGTGTAAGAAGAGATTCTATATTATAATGATTGACCGATGTAAAAGAAGGATAAAGAAATAACCGGAATATTAGTTCCATTCTGTCACAGGCAAATGGATCATTAAGGAATGAAATATGCGAGTGATTGCCGGAAGCGCCAGACGACTGAAATTGAAGACTTTAGAGGGGAATGACACCAGACCCACCCAGGATATTATAAAGGAGACCCTATTTAATATTATTCAGATGGAGGTCCCGGGCAGCCGTTTCCTGGATCTGTGTGCGGGATCCGGCCAGATCGGTATCGAGGCCCTTTCCAGGGATGCCAGAGAGGTGGTCTTTATTGAGAACAGCAGGAAGGCCATTTCCATCATTCAGGAAAATCTGGAGCATACCCACCTTGTCGACAGGGCCGTGGTTTTAACTGCGGATGTCATGATAGGCCTATCCCAAATTGAGAAAAAAGGGGTCTTCCAGTTTATCTATCTGGACCCTCCCTACAAGCTGGGACTGGAAAAGAATATCCTGACCTATTTAAGCACTTCCCGAATGGTAGACGAGGAGACAGTTATTATTGTGGAGGCTTCCCAGAAGACGGACTTTGGCTATCTGGAGGAGCTGGGTTACCAAATCGTTAAGGAAAGAAGATACCAGAAAAATATGCATTTATTCTTGAAAAAGAGTAACTGAAAGGAGACTATATGGCCCGAGCAATCTACCCGGGTTCCTTTGACCCTGTGACAAAAGGTCATTTGGATATTATTAGGCGGGCGTCCAAAATGTTCGACAACCTGACGGTGGCGGTTCTGAATAATTCCGATAAATCGCCGTTGTTTTCTGTTGATGAACGTGTTAAAATGCTTAAAGAAGTATGCGCAGATATTCCCAATGTCAAGGTGGATACCTTTTCAGGCCTAACCATTGATTATGCGAAAAAATGCGATACTGATGTGATAATACGAGGACTTAGGGCTATTACGGATTTCGAGTATGAGCTTCAGATGGCACAGACAAACCGAAAGCTGATGCCGTCTGTGGATACGGTCTTTCTCACTACCAGTCTGGAATATGCCTATCTGTCTTCCTCTATCGTTCGTGAAGTAGCATCCTATGGCGGAGATATTCACGAGTTTGTAACGGAAGGGGTTGCGGCACGTATGAGGGAGAAGTTCTCGACTAATTAAGGAGAGTGGGGGCTGATAGATATGAGCAGCAAGATTGAGCAGACCATTGAGGAAATTGAGGATTTAATTGAGAATAGTAAGTATGCAACTTTTTCAAGCTCAAAGATTCTGGTAAACAAAGAGGAAATAGATGAGCTGCTTCAACAGCTCAAGAATCATACGCCCAATGAAATAAAGCTCTACCAGAAGGTCATCAGCAATAAAGAGGCCATTATGAAGGAGGCCCAGAATAAGGCGGATAGCATTATTCAGCAGGCCCATGCCTATACCGACCAGATGGTGAATGAGCATACAATCATGCAGCAGGCCTATCAGCAGGCAAGTGAGGTTGTGAATCAGGCCAAATTGCAGGCCCAGCAGATAATTGAGACGGCAATGAACCAGGCCAACGAGATTCAGCTCTCGGCCATGCAGTATACCGACAACACATTGGCCACCTTACAGGAGATTCTGTCAAATTCCATTACGGTTACGCAAGAGTATGATAATTCACTTATTGCAAATCTGAGTAGTATTTTAAATACAGTTAATATGAACCGGGCGGAACTGCATCCGGAGGATGATTTAGTTATAGCCAGCAAGGCGGAGGCAGAGCGGAATTTGAGGCTTCAGCAGGAGCAGATGGCCGCTGAGGCGGCTGCCGCCCAGGCCGAGGCTATGGCCTCATCCCAGAAAGAGGATGAAGAGGGCGCAGAGGATTTGAATGCACCCCTATAATGGGTTCATTTGGGAATCATAGGGCTCAGGTTCTGAGTATTGCTGATTCAACGGCAGCCGACCGGCGTGATTCCATCCTCTTAATTTGGGACAGATTCTTAGCCGTCATGGTAATATGGCGGCTTTTCTATTGAATGGACATTGAAGCATTATTTCAAAGAGGCTTTTTCCGGTAGAAATAATGGATATATTTTTCCGGACCCCTTCGGGGCACTAGCTGCTATAGTATTAATTTGCAAAGGGAGATTGCACAAAAATGGGAGAAATTGGAGAACTGGAGCCAAAGAGCATATTTAAGTATTTTGAGGAGATTTCTGCTATTCCCCGCCCTTCCCGGCAGACGAAAGCTCTTTCCGATTATCTATTACAGTTTGCGGAGGATCACGAGTTTAATGCTAAGCGTGATGAAGCCGGCAATGTAATGATTTTCGTTCCTGCCACCAGTGAAAGGGAGAATTTTCCTACAGTTATGCTTCACAGCCATATGGATATGGAATGTGCCAGGTCCAATGACAGCCATCATGATTTTTCAAAGGATCCCTTGCGGCTCAGCTGTATTGACGATACCATTATTGCAAGAGGGACGACCATGGGGGCGGAAAGCGGGATAGGAATTGCCTATTGTCTGGCCCTGATTTCGGACAAAAGACTTCCCCATCCCCCCCTGGAGGTGGTTTTCACCGCGGATGAGAAGGTCGGCCGCTTAGGGGTGGCGGCCCTGGATATGTCTATATTCAAGGCCAGGTACCTCATTAATCTGAATGGCCATAAGGAGGGCACTTTCCTGGTCAGTGCCGCAGGCAGCCTCATCGGGACCATTACGGCACCGGTCAAATACCGGCAGTCCACCGGGGAAGCTTACAAAATCGTGGTAAGCGGTTTTCACGGGGGCCATTCCGGAAGGGATATTGACAAGTATTACGGCAACGCCAATATTATCATGGGCCGTCTCCTTCACTTTTTGGGAGACCGGCTTCCCTTTGAGATAATCTCCCTCCAGGGCGGGCTCATGCGCAATGCCATTCCCAGAGATGCAGACTGCCAGGTCCTGATTCCCAGCGATTATACCAGCTCCTTTGAGGGTCTGATTCAGGAGTTTGAGGCCACCATTCGGAATGAATACAGGGCTAATGAGAATAATATCATGATTTATTGTGATTTCCTGGGCAGACAGGAGCGTCAGGTCCTCTATCAGAAGACCCAGGAAAGGGTTATTTTCCTCCTGAATACGGTTCCGGACGGGGTGCAGAAGGTGAGCCAGGAGCAGGCAACCCGGGGGATCCCTGAAACTTCCGTGAATTTTGGCATTATGAGGATTGACGAGAAGGAATTTACTCTGGAAGCTACTGTCAGAAGTTCCATTTCCTCGGCCAAATACGCCTTATCTGACAAGCTTCGCTATTTGTCGGAAACCATTGGCGGCCATTACTCTGAGTCTGCGGACTGGCCAGCCTGGGAGTACAGGGAGGATTCCGTTCTGACCCATATTCTCTCTGAGGTTTATAAAAATAAGACGGGAAAGAAGGCCTCTCTCTGGGGAATGCATGAAGGCAGTGAATGCAGTGTCTTTTTCCAGAAAATACCCGGTATTGATATTATTTCCATGGGACCCGATATACAGAATGTTAACACCCTTACAGAACAGCTAAGCGTCCTATCGGCAGGGACCATCTACCCTGTACTTAGAGAGACATTGAAAAGAATAAAGGAATAAGAGGTTTAATCATTTTGATAACACAAAAGAAGAAAATTGCTGTAATTACCGGGGCCAGCTCTGGTATGGGAAAGGAATTTGTGGGACAGGTTCAGAAGTTCTTTCCCAAGTTGAGTGAGATTTGGGTTATTGCCAGGAGAGAGGACCGGCTTTTGGAGCTGAGGAAGGCCTTTGGTGAGAAGATCCGTCCCCTTGCCCTGGATCTCACGGATGATAAGGATCTTCAATCCCTGCAGGAAGCCTTTGAAGCGGAGGATCCCAATATCCGGGTTCTCATCAATGCGGCGGGAAACGGCTTCATTGGGGATATCATGGAACTGCCGGTCACGGATTTGACCAGTACCATTGATCTAAATGTCCGGACCCTGACGGAGGTCACCTGCATTGCCCTGCCCTATATAGGAAATGAGGGCAGGATCATTAATCTGGCCTCAGCCTCCGCCTTTATTCCCCAGCCCGGTTTTGCGGTCTATGCCGCATCCAAATCCTATGTCCTGAGCTTTTCCAGAGCTCTGGGGAAAGAGGTGGCAAAGAGGGACATCTCAGTGACTGCGGTTTGTCCCGGTCCCGTCAAAACAGAATTTTTCAAGGTGGCTGAGCGCCATCAAAAGATGGCCGAAAGAAAGAAAAAGTATATGTCAGATCCCAGGAAAGTGGTCCGGGCGGCTATGCAGGATGCCCTGAAAAGAAGGGATGTCTCCGTTTATTCCTTCTCCATGAAGGCTGTCCGTTTGATTACCAAGATTCTACCCCACAGACTGATTTTGACATTTTGGGGTGCCTAATGAAAAAAAACGCTGTGGCTAAGGGCCAATATGGATACCTAAACAGCAGAAAAAAAATATCTATATTTCGCTGCCTATTGTGCTGCGCCCTTACTCTACTCCTGGTTCTCTGCGGAAGGGTCTTTTTCAGGCAACATGGCGGCCTATTTGTGATCCTGGCAATTATTTCTGCTGTCCCCGCAGCCATGTCGGCGGTTACTATGACCATGTTTCTGAGGTTTCAGACGGGCCGCAGGGAGGTATTCGATGAGGTGGAAAAGGTCAAGGAGAATGCTCAGGTATTCTATGATTCCGTCATTACCACCCGGGAGAAGTCCTATCCCGTAAACTGTTTTGCCGCCTTTAATAAGAATCTTCTGGTCTTGTCGGAGTATGAGGGGGTTGATGAGGCGCCCCTGATTCACCATCTGGAGAATATGGCCAAAAAGAACGGATTTAAGGACTGGAACATCAAGCTTTTCAGGGATTTATCTAAATTCACCACCCGTCTCGCCTATCTGGAAGAGAAGAATATGAAGACATTAAAGCAGGATGTGGAGATGATAGAGCTGGTCCGCAGTTTGTCGCTATGAGAGAATTTCAGGTTTGCCCCGGGGATGAGGGCCAGACAGTCTATAAATATGTCTGCAAGATCCTATCGGATGCCCCATCATCCGTTATACGCAAGGCACTTCGAAAGAAGAATATTGATTTGAACGGCCATAGGACGGATGGGTCCGAATCCCTGCAAAAAGGAGATTTGGTCCGAATCTGGTTTTCTGAGGAGACATTTCAAAAGTTTGCCCCCTGCCGGGGAAAGAGCGGGCCTTCTGAAAGGGTTGTGAGCCAGAATGACCTAAGCCAATTCCGGTCAAATATCATATTTGAGGATGAGAATATTTTGCTCATTAATAAGCCGGCTGGCCTTTTAACCCAGGAGGACGGATCCGCTTCCATCTGCCTCAATGATATTCTGAGGGAATATGCGGGGGACCGGGGCGGGACAGTCAGGCCCTCCGCCTGCAACCGGCTGGATAGGAATACCAGCGGGCTTGTCATATGCGGACTAACGGTTAAGGGACTGCAAAGGATGTCGGAAATATTAAAGGACCGTAGTTTACATAAGTATTACAGAGCCCTAGTCTTTGGCACCATGCAGGAGGCCGTGAGGCTAAAGGGCTATCTCATCAAGGACCGGAAGAATAATGAGGTTCATATAGTGGCCCATTCCTTGGATAAGGATGCCCTGCCCATAGAAACAGAGCTCGTGCCGGACAGGAATTTTCAAGTAAAGGGCATAGCCTGTTCATCTCTAAAAGTTCTTTTAGTCACAGGAAGGCCCCACCAGATTCGGGCCCATCTCCAGTCTATTGGCCATCCGATCATAGGGGACCCAAAGTATTTCACGGAGGAAAGCCGGCTTGCGGGGCGGAGGCTTGGGGTTAAGAGACAGCTTTTGCACTCGGAAACCCTGATTATGCCTGAAATGTCCGGGGAATTTGCGGCTTTGTCGGGTAGGACTTTCCGGGCGGAATTGCCCCGGGATATGGCTAAGATAATGGGGGAGAGGTGAGAGTTTAGGGTAGGGCCTACTTGTCTCAGAAGGGTTAATGCTCCTGCTGAAACGGGACACAAAGAATCCCGCTTTCAAGGACAAGAAGGGAAACAAACTGCGAATGACCGCTTTAGGGTCAGTTCATGGTAAGCGGCTTTCATTTTCCGGAAAAAGGGAGGTTTCATGGCAACCTGGAATTCCCGGGGACTTAGGGGATCGGAGCTGGAAGAGCTCATTAATCGAACAACGGAGAGATACCGCGAGAATCACCTCTGCCTTATCCAAAAGGTGCCGACCCCCATTACCCCTGTTGAATTTGACAAGAATTCCCATACTATAAAACTGGCCTATTTCGGCCAGAAGAGTACGGTGGACTATATTGGTGTAATTCAGGGAATTCCCGTCTGCTTTGACGCCAAGGAATGCGCGGAGGATACCTTTACCCTGAGGAATATCCATCCTCATCAGGTCGCTTTCATGAAAGAGTTTGAGGACCAGGGCGGGGTGGCATTTTTCCTAATTCATTATACGAAGAGAAATGTTTTCTACTATCTAACCTTCCGCAGGCTCTACAGCTTTTGGAGACGCTATGAGAATGGGGGCCGCAGAAGCTTCCGCTTTGAAGAGATTGAGGAAGACTTCATAATTGAGCCGGAGGCCGGCCTGTTCATTCCCTATCTGGATGCCGTCCAAAGGGATTTGGACCAGAGACAGACAGAGGAAGAGGGTATTTCTGAGAGGAAAAACGGGGCATAGAAAGGAATCGCTTCTGAGAATAAAGGGGGCATGGAAAAGGACCGTTTCTGAGGTTTTACAGGGCATGGAGGAAAGGCGTTCTAATTCATATATTTTGAAGTTTTGAATATTGCAAGGATTATTAAAGGAACTATAAAGCCTATATTTTGTAAGGCTTATAAATGACAGAAGGTGTGACATATGAGCGGAAATAAGGATAATCGACTTCTACATACGCCGGAAGGTGTTCGGGATATTTATGGGGATGAGATGCTGAAGAAGCTGTCTCTGGAAAGAAAGCTGAAGGATGTGATTTCTTCCTACGGTTATCGGGACATCCAGACCCCATCCTTTGAATTCTTCGATATTTTCTCCCGGGAGATAGGCACTACGCCCTCCAGGGAAATCTATAAGTTTTTTGATAATGAGAATAATACTCTTTCCCTTCGGCCGGACTTCACTCCCGGAGTGGCCCGGGCCGCTGTGAAATATTTCATGGAGGAAAAGCTGCCAATCCGGCTTTGTTATCTGGGCAATACCTTTTCCAACCGGTCTGATTTTCAGGGAAAATTAAAAGAAATCACGGAGCTGGGGGCTGAATATATGGGAGATCCCTCGGTGGATGCCGATGCGGAAATGATTGAATTGTCGGTAAAACTTCTGAAAACCGCAGGTCTCACGGATTTCCAAATCTGTATCGGGACTGCGGAATACTTCATGGGCCTCTGTGATGCGGCGGGTCTGGACGAGGAGACCAAGGCCTCCCTTTCCGATCACATTCGCAACAAAAACTATTTCGGTACCTTAGATATTCTAAATGACATAGATATATCTCCAAAAATTCGGGATACCCTGTCCTCCTTCTCCGATTTCTTTGGAAATGCGGAGATTCTGGATGAGGCTCTGGTCAGGGTCAAGGATATTCCCCGGTCCAGGGATGCCATTCAAAGACTGAAGGATCTCTATGAAAGACTTCAAATATATGGGGTGGATTCCTTTGTGACCTTCGATCTGGGCATGCTGTCAAGGCATCATTATTATACGGGAATTCTTTTCCGGGCCTATACCTTCGGAACCGGAGAACCGATAATAAGGGGTGGCCGCTATGACAATCTGCTGGGTCAGTTTGGCAAGCCGGGAGCGGCCATTGGTTTTACTGTGGTCATTGAGGAACTATTGAATATCCTGCGCCATCAGCGCATTGAGATTCCCTTTACCGTAAGGAAAAAACTGGTTTTCTATGACAGTGATTCCTTTAAGGAGGCGGTGGGCCTGGGAGAAAGCATCCGTAAAGAGGGTTATCAGGTGGAGCTATTGAGGATTACCCCTGACTGCAGCGAGGAGCAAATGCGCCTGCATGGAAAATCGGTGCATGCAGAAAAGATCCTGGTCCTACAGAATGGCAAAGAGACCGAGCTGGAACTAGATTAGGATCATATGCAGAACAGATCCTGGTCCTTCAGAATGGCAAGGAGACCGAGCTGGAACTAGATTAGGATCATATGCAGAACAGATCCTGGTTCTTCAGGATGGCAGGGAAACTGAACTGCAGTAGAACCATTTATAGAAAACGAAATCTCTAAGCGAAGGCCATGGAGGCCGACCGTGATGACATGCTAATCGGTTTTCATGGGATATTTGCTGGCCCTGCCGGAAGGCCGGAATGAGGGGTCTGCAGGCCGGGAATTATTTGGGGATTTGAAGACATTATATTACTTAGACTGGATAATTTTTGGGAGCTAGGAATGAAACGATATCTCACTTTTGCCCTGACTAAGGGGCGGCTGGCGGAACGTACTATGGACCTATTCTCTTCGGTAGGCATGGAATGCAGAGAAATGCAGGACAAGGGTTCCCGCAAGCTGATATTTGTAAATGAAGAGGAAAAGCTTCGCTTTTTCCTTGCTAAAGGGCCGGACGTCCCCACCTATGTAGAATATGGGGCGGCGGACATAGGCGTTAGCGGCAAGGATATTATTATGGAGGAAAACCGGTCCATCTATGAGGTTCTGGACCTGGGCTTTGGCCGCTGCCGCATGTGTATTGCCGGGCCAAAGGAGGCCGGGGAGCTGTTGCAGCACCAGGAAATGATCCGGGTGGCGACCAAGTACCCCAGAATCGCAAAGGATTACTTTCATAATAGAAAGCATCAGACGGTAGACATTATTAAGCTAAATGGGTCTATCGAGCTGGCCCCCATTGTCGGGCTTGCCGATGTGATTGTGGATATAGTGGAGACCGGTTCCACCTTAAAGGAGAACGGGTTAACTGTTCTAGAGGATATCTGTCCCCTGTCTGCCAGGATGGTGGTGAACCAGGTTTCTATGCGGATGGAGTCCCAACGCATAAGGAAGATTATCGAAAGGCTTAGGGAAGCGCTGAAAGCAGACTAAGGCCTGTGTATTTGAAGCGAAAGCAGCAAGGACAGACAGAAAGCAAAATAGAGAGTGAAAGCAGAAAGCAAGAACTATTGAAAGGATCTTATGAGGATAATAACTTTAACGGACCAGTCCAGAAATCAGCTGATGGAGGAGTTACAGAAGAGAAGCCCTGACAGCTTTCCGGAGCAGGAGAAAGCGGTTGCGGACATCCTCTCCCAGGTAAGAAAGGAAGGAGATGCCGCCCTATTTCATTATGCGGAACGCTTTGACGGCTGCCATTTGACAGCAGACACTATCCGGGTTACGGAGGATGAGATTCTGCAGGCAGTAGCTGAGGTAGGACAGGACCTGCTTTCTATTATGAAAAAGGCCATGGGCAATATCCGTGCCTACCATGAGGCCCAAAAGCGACAGAGCTTCTTTACTACTAGGGATGACGGCAGTATTCTGGGACAGCGGATTACCCCCTTGAACCGGGTGGGTATCTATGTGCCCGGGGGAAAGGCGGTCTATCCTTCCTCTGTCCTAATGAATACCATTCCGGCCCAGGTGGCGGGGGTTTCTCATATTATCATGACCACCCCCTGCAGGGCGGACGGAAAAGTCAATCCCCAGGCCCTGGCCGCAGCTTTTATTTTGGGAATTCATGAAATCTACAAAATCGGCGGGGCCCAGGCTATTGGCGCCCTGGCTTTTGGCACCGAGTCCATACAAAAGGTGGACAAAATTGTAGGACCCGGCAATATCTATGTAGCTCTGGCAAAAAAGGCGGTTTACGGCCATGTCAGTATTGACTCCATTGCAGGACCCTCTGAAATCACGGTTCTGGCGGATCATACGGCAAATCCCAGATTTGTGGCGGCGGATCTCCTAAGCCAGGCGGAACACGATGAAATGGCATCGGCTATTCTGGTCACCACCTCCAGGGAGCTGGCGGAGGCTGTCTCCAGAGAAATCGACGGTTTCCTGGCAAAGCTTTCCAGGCGGGAAATCATGGAGAAGTCATTGGACCGTTTTGGCTGGGCTCTAGTGGCAGAGAATATAGATCAGGCCATTTATGCCATTAATGAGATTGCCTCGGAACACTTGGAGATCGTCACCGAGAATCCCTGGGAAACCATGACTAAGGTTAGAAATGCGGGGGCCATTTTCCTGGGACCCTATTCTTCCGAGCCCCTGGGGGACTACTTTGCGGGGCCTAATCATGTGCTGCCTACCAATGGTACGGCAAAATTCTTTTCACCCCTGTCCGTGGACGATTTCATCAAGAAGTCTTCGGTTATTTCCTATTCCAGGGAGGCTCTGGAGCTTGTACATGAGGACATAGAGAGTTTTGCCAAGGCGGAGAAGCTGACCGCCCACGCCAACTCCATAGCAGTGCGCTTTGAGGGGGAGTGAGCAAACCCGGGCGGCAGGTTTAGCTGCGATACAGGTCCATGTCTTGCTTCTTGAATAGGAATAGGCAAATTACGGTGCCGGGGCTTTAGCTGCAAGTCATTTCCATGACTCTCTGCTTTGAGGGGGAGTGAGCAAACCCGGGCGGCAGGTTTAGATTCGTGGCAGTGCGATTTGAAAGGATATAGGATGGAGAGGATTGTTACAAAAAGCAGAAAAACCAAGGAAACGGATATTTCCCTAACTCTAAACTTAGACGGGAGCGGCCGGGGGGAAATTGACACCGGGGTAGGATTCTTTGACCATATGCTAAACGGCTTCAGCCGTCACGGGCTCTTCGACCTCAGCCTCTCCTGCAAGGGGGATCTGGAGGTGGATGACCACCATACCATAGAGGATTGCGGCATCGTACTGGGGGAGGCCATTCAAGAGGCTATCGGGGACAAGGCCGGAATCAGCAGGTTTGGCCACTTCATCCTGCCTATGGATGACGCCTTAGTCTTATGCGCCATAGACCTATCCGGACGGCCCTACCTTTCCTACGACCTGTCCTTCCACACTGAAAGATGCGGACAGATGGGAACGGACATGGCAAGGGAATTCTTCTATGCCATATCCTATTCGGCAGCCATGAATCTGCACTTAAAGCAGCTGTCTGGCCACAATGACCACCATATTATGGAGGCCGCCTTTAAGGCCTTTGCCAAGGCCCTGGATATGGCGGTAAGCCCGGACCCCAGGGTGAAAGGGGTTCTTTCCACCAAGGGAGTCCTTTAATATCAATAATTATTTTCTCGTATATCTGTTTTGTAGAGCTTTTAAGCCACAGGAGATGAAGTAATATGAGTATGGATTATAAGCAATTGGCACCCAGTATTTTTCTGAAGAATGGAATTGCCATGAAATGGTTTGACAGCAAGGATGAAGTGAGCCGGAATCCCGTTGAGCTAGCCCTGAATTTCGCGAATTACGGGGCAGATGCCATCCTGATCTTTGATCTTTCCAATGGGGACGAAGAGCATGAGCACAACCTGAACGTCATCAAAACCATTTGCAGGAAAGTGGATATTCCCGTTTTTGGGGCGGGAAATGTGAAACGCCTGGAGGATATCAAAAAGCTCCTTTATGCAGGCTGCAGAATGGCCTGTCTTAATTACAGTAAGGAAGGGAACCGGGCTCTTACGGAAGAGGTGGGCAAACGGTTCGGCCGCAGCCATATCGGAATTTGCGCAAAGAATGTATCTGAGCTGGAATCCTCAAAGAATGACATAAAGAATTACGTGGATACTATTATCCTAGTGGATGAAAACGCCACTCAGGAGTGCTGCGACTGGGTCAAGCTGAACTGCTCACAGAATGCCAATCCCATTTCCGTGGATGTCCTGCCCTTATTCAAGAGTAAATCCCTGCATGAGGAGGCCGCGGTATTGCGCGGCTTTGCGGTTCACGGCATATCCGGAGGGGCTCTCAATACCAATTTCAAGGACTATATGGATTTCAAGCGCCAATGCAAAAGCCTGGGCGTACCCATGAATACCTTTGACAGCTCCATAGAATGGGAAGAATTCAAGCTGAATTCAGACGGCATGGTGCCTGTGATCGTGCAGGATTACAAGACCGATGAAGTATTAATGCTGGCCTACATGAACCAGGAAGCCTTCCGCAAGACCATATCTACGGGAATTATGCACTACTGGAGCAGGAGCAGGGACCAGCTGTGGCAGAAGGGGGAGACCAGCGGCCACTTCCAATATGTGAAGAGCCTGACCGCGGACTGCGATAAGGATACCATTCTGGCCCGGGTCCTGCAGATAGGGGCCGCCTGCCATACCGGTAACCGCAGCTGCTTCTTCAACACCATGATGAAGAAGGAATATGATTCCACCAACCCTCTCAAGGTCTTTGAGAATGAATATAAGGTGATCCGGGACAGAAAGGAGCACCCCAAGCCCGGTTCCTATACCAATTATCTATTGGATAAGGGAATCGACAAGATTCTAAAGAAGGTGGGGGAGGAGTGCACGGAGATTATTATCGCCGCCAAGAATCCCAACCCGGAGGAGCTAAAGTACGAAATTGCTGACTGGCTCTACCACGCCATGGTCCTCATGGTGGAGAAAGGTGTGACCTGGGAGGATATTACCAAGGAAATTGCCCAAAGATGACGAATAATAAAACTTTCCTAAAGGACGAAATTTTACTTTCCATTGAAAAACCGGAGCGATACATAGGTAATGAATTAAATTCCGTTCATAAGGACCCAGAGAAAATTGACATTCGCTTTGCCCTTTGCTTTCCGGACCTATATGAGATAGGAATGTCCCACCTGGGAATCCAGATTCTCTATGATATGTTTAATAAAAGGGAGGATGTATGGTGTGAACGGGTATATTCTCCCTGGACCGATTTGAACCGGGTGATGAAGGAGAATAATATCCCCCTTTTTGCCCTGGAATCCCAGGATCCCATAAAGAATTTCGATTTTTTGGGGATTACCCTTCAATACGAAATGTGCTATACCAATATTCTGCAGGTACTGGATTTGTCAGGAATACCCCTTTCTGCCGCAGAAAGGACGGAAGAGGACCCTATTGTAATCGGGGGAGGTCCCTGTACCTATAATCCGGAACCTATAGCGGAATTCTTTGACATATTCTATATCGGAGAAGGGGAGATTAGCTATGATCCCCTTTTCGACGCCTATCTGGAGAATAAGAGGGAGGGCGGGGACCGCCTCTCCTTTCTGAAAAAGGCCTGTCAGATACCGGGCATATATGTACCCGGATTCTATGAAGCCTCCTACAGGGAGGACGGAAGTCTTCTTTCCTTTGACCCCACTTATTCTGAGGCCCCTAGTGTCATTCAAAAGCAGCTGGTCAGGGACTTGGATAATGTCTCCTATCCGGACCGGCCCCTGGTCCCTTTTATCCGGGTGACCCAGGACCGGGTTGTTCTGGAGGTAATGAGGGGCTGTATCAGGGGCTGCCGCTTCTGCCAGGCGGGTATGATATACCGGCCGGTCCGGGAGCGTTCCCTAAGCTTTCTGCAAAAAGCCGCCCGCTTCATGCTGGAATCCACGGGTCAGGACGAGATTACCCTAAGCTCATTAAGTTCCTCAGATTATTCCAAATTAGAGGAGCTGACCCTGTGGCTAATTGAGAATTACAGGGATAAATATGTGAATATTTCTCTGCCTTCCCTCAGAATCGATGCCTTTTCACTGGATATTATGAGCAGGGTCCAGGATGTGAAGAAGAGCTCTCTAACCTTTGCTCCGGAGGCGGGTTCCCAAAGGATGCGGGACGTCATCAATAAGGGAATCTCGGAAGAGGATATTATGAAGGGATCTGCCGAGGCCTTTAAGGGGGGCTGGAATAAGGTCAAGCTTTATTTCATGCTGGGCCTGCCCGGGGAAAGGGACGAGGATGTGGAGGCTATTTCCCATCTCTCTGACCGGGTTGCCGAGAATTACTTTGATACGGTGCCAAAGGAAGAGAGAAAGGGAATCCGGGTCCAGGTCACAAGCTCCGCTTCCTTCTTTGTGCCAAAACCCTTTACCCCCTTTCAATGGGCGGCTATGGACACGGCAGAGAATTTCTCCAGAAAAGCCAGAATGGTCAAGGATTGCTTCCGAAAGGAAGCCCATTGGAAATCCCTGAAGTTTCAATACCACGAATCCAGGCTTTCTGTATTGGAGGGGGTTTTTGCCAGAGGGGACAGAAGACTTTCCTCTGTGATTCGAAGGGCCTATGAGAAGGGCTGTTTATTTGACTCCTGGTCGGAATGCTTTGACCACGAGAAATGGGATGAGGCTTTTCAGGAATGCGGCCTAGATCCCGATTTCTATACGGTCAGGGAAAGGCCTGCAGATGAACTTTTTCCCTGGGACTTTATTGATATCGGCGTGAGAAAGGACTTTCTCCTGAGGGAGTGGGAACGGGCCGGACAGGGAATCGTCACTCCCAATTGCAGGGAAAGCTGCTCCGGCTGCGGGGCGGCTGCCTTTGGCTGCGG
>JAILCB010000080.1 GCA_024680595.1 Lachnospiraceae bacterium
GGAACGCCTCCTGATGGGGTGTCCGGGAATGGAATGGGCGGCCCCGGCGGCAAGGGTGGCCCCGGAGGCCAAGGTGGTCCCGGCGGAACCCCTCCCGATGGTAATGGAGGTCCCGGAGGCGGAAGTTCGGCTGAGTGAAATTGACGGCCCGGAATTCTCCTATAGGAAGGGAAAGAGACAGACCATATTAATATATGATAAAGGATTGAAGTGAGAATCCTGATGATAGGCTTAAGCGGGTGTGTGTAAAAACTCACCCGCTTCTTGTATTATCAACTCTCCATCACCTAAAGGTAATGGGCTTGCATCTACCCCGTAGTACGTCTAAGACTCCTATATTTTGTCGGTGTGGCTTCCGCGGTGATGCATCATAGGGTGGTGACAACACCCTTTTCAGACAAGATATGCTAATTTGTAACTGTATCAGGTACTCTGTATAAGTCCATCCGCCGCCTGCCATACGCACAAAAGAGGTGAAGAGGTATTCTGCAAGTTATGGGAAACGGGACAGAGGATTTGCCTAGGCGCAAAAAGGTTTATGGGGGATTTTGCGCGTAAACTGGTGGGAAAAAAGTCTTTTACGGTTGTTTTTCTCTAAAGAAATCTCTATAATACAGAAATGCTGGCATGGAAGAGCCAAATTAAGATTTCTTATCTTGCGACGGGAATTAATGCAGACCCTGGCTCTTATCCGCCAGACCGGCGCTTGCCCAAAATGGAAGGCAGGCGGATTTGAAACCATAATAGAAGGCAATATTAATTATAGGACACATTAATTAAGGGCCGGAATGATTGAAAGCCATAATAATTGCCCGTTTTGTAATTATTTTCCAGGGGATGGAAAGGAGATTTTGCATGATTAGTCAACTGCTGGAGCAGGCTAGAATCTATGAGAAGAATGCGGAAAGACGGATTTCTGAGAATGAGAGACCTGCCTTTCATTTATCCGCACGGACAGGATGGCTAAACGATCCCAATGGTTTTTCCTATTTCGGAGGGATGTATCATTTATATTATCAATATTATCCCTATGCATCCCACTGGGATTCTATGCATTGGGGACATGCGGCGAGCCGGGACTTGCTTCACTGGGAATATCTGCCGGCGGCTTTGGCACCGGATATGTTCTATGACGAGGATGGAGTTTATTCCGGAAGTTCCATTGACATTCCGGATGGACGCAGGATCCTCATGTATACCGGAGTGAAGAAGGTACAGGGTCCCGACCACAAGCTAAAGGAGAAGCAGACCCAGTGCATTGCGGTTGGGGATGGGGTGGATTTCGAGAAATATGTGGATAATCCTGTCCTGACTGAGAATCATCTGCCGGCAGGAGCCAGCGGTTTTGAGTTCAGGGATCCCAAATTAGTGCGGCTGCCGGACGGGCGATTCGGCTGCTATGTGGCCAGCCTCGACAAGGTGGGAGGCGGACAGATTCTCTTTTATAGCAGTGAGGATGCTTTCCACTGGAAGTATGAGGGTGTGATTGCCAGGAATGAGGGCAGATTTGGCAGAATGTGGGAGTGCCCGGACTTTTTCGAACTGAATGGCAAGTGGGTGCTATTGACCAGCCCCCAGGACATGCTGCCGGGCGGCTTTGAATATAATAGTGGAAACGGCACGCTCTGCCTTATTGGTTCCCTGGAAGAGGGAATGAAGTTTAAAGAGGAACGAAATCAGGCTATAGATTACGGTATTGATTTCTATGCCCCCCAGACCGTGCTGGCTCCGGACGGCAGAAGAATTATGATTGGCTGGATGCAGAACTGGGATGCCTGCGCTATCCGTGAGCCTGAGTCCGCATGGGCGGGACAGATTAGTCTGCCCAGGGAGCTTTCTCTGAAGGAAGGCAGGCTCTACCAGAAGCCGCTTTCTGAGTTTAATAGCCTGAGGGAGAACCGGGTACAGCACAGGGACGTCAGGTTTTCAGGACATCTTTCTCTGGACGGGGTTAGCGGTCGGATTGTGGATATTGAGCTTTATATCCGGCCCGGGGATGATAATGATTTATTTGAGAAATTCCAGATTCGCTTTGCCCAGGATGAGAAGTATTATACCCTGCTGCAGTTCCGGCCTAGAGAGGGAATTCTGAAGATTGACAGGGAATTTTCCGGGTCCAGGCGGGCCATTGTCCATCAGAGGAAGTGTTTTGTGGGCGAGAATACCAGGGAATTGAAGATTAGAATTATTCTGGACCGCTATAGTGTGGAGGTTTTCGCTAATGAAGGCCGGCAGGTTATGACTTCCACTATCTACACGGCTCCCCATGCGGACGGGATTTCTTTCTTTGCGGATGGAAGTGTGCTTATGGATGTGGTCAAATACGATATTAGGCGTGAGGTTTGAAAGGAATGTAAAGGATAGTTTTATATGACAGATGATGAATTATATGTTTCCGGTTTGCTGAAACAGAATACTTATGCTGTTCGGTCCGGAGTGCAGATGGGATGGATTCGCGGAGAAAATGCATGTCTCACCATGGATGTGAGTGAGAATATTCTTAATCTGTATGGTATGGTGCATGGAGGCGCTTATTTCACGTTGGCGGATTGCTGCGCCGGAGTGGTGTCCAGGATGGATAGACGGCACTATGTAACTCAGCACGCGGATGTTTCTTTTTTCCGTCCAATTAAAACGGGCAGGCTTATTGCTATAGGGAGTCTAATTCATAGAGGGTCTAAGACTTGTACGGTGGAAGTCTATATTTCGGATGAAAATGAGAAAAGACTTTTCCACAGCACATTTACTTTCTTTTGTATTGATAAAGACTGAGAGAAGGAAGAAGAGTCAGACGGTATGGGTCTTGACGGTTTTCTTGCGGAATTCTGTGAAGAAAGACTGAGAGAAGGAAGAAGAGTCAGACGGTATGGGTCTTGACGGTTTCTGTGTGGAGATAAGATGAGCGAGATTAATGATAGTATTTATGGCAGTCAGGCTGAGATTTTGCCCCATGTGGCAGAGCTTTTTCAGGGCAAGCTTCTGGAACTAGATGATTTGACGGTGAAGGAAAGCGGGTGTCATGCTTTTGAGCACCTGAATGTTCGGGTGAAGTCAGAGGATAGCATGAGGGAGAAGTGCATACGAAAGGAATTGGAGCCTACTGCCTTTCAGGCCCTGAGGACACTTCACGATAGCATTGGACTTAGGGTGGTCTGTCTTTTTCAGGAAGATGTGAAGAAGTGTGTTGAATACATTAGAGGGATAGATGGCTGTCAGATTGTTGAGGAAAAGGATTATATCAAGAAGGCTAAGCCCAATGGTTATCGCAGTTATCATATGATTCTCCTCTTTACGGCTCCCTATCAGGATGTGGAGGGGGCGGACCCAGGAAAGTTCTATATTGAGGTACAGCTTCGGACCATTGCCATGGATGCCTGGGCGGCCCTGGAGCATGAGATCAAATACAAGCATAATATTAAGGATCCGGCCCTGGTTGTCCGTGAATTAAAGCGGTGCGCTGAGGAACTGGCGGCCTGTGATGTGTCCATGCAGATGCTGAGGAATCTGGTGAAGGGCGGAGGGCATTAGGAATGTGCGCCGAGGAAGTGGAGGCCTGTGACATTACATGCAGATGCTGAGGAATCTGGCCAAGGGCGGAGGGCATTAGGAATGTGCGCCGAGGAAGTGGCGGCCTGTGACATTACATGCAGATGCTGAGGAATCTGGCCAAGGGCGGGAAACAGTAGAAAGGTAGGTTTTATTAGAGTATGAAGATTCTGCTGGCAGAGGATGAGAAGGATTTAAGGGAGGTTGTTAGCGAGTTTCTGGAAATCTCCGGGAATACGGTCTTTGCCGTGGAGAACGGAAAGCTGGCTTTGGAGGAGAGTCGAAAGAATCCCTATGAGGTTATTGTTCTGGACATTATGATGCCAGAGATGGATGGAATTACGGCCTTGACCAAAATGCGGGCGGAAGGAAATGTGACCCCTGTTCTCATGCTTACAGCAAAGAGCGAGATAGATGACAAGATTGCGGGACTGGATGCCGGAGCCGATGATTATCTGGCAAAGCCTTTTTCAATGAAAGAGCTTTTGGCCCGGCTTCAGGCCATGACAAGGAGAAAGGAGATTTATCGGAAAAGTGTCCTTTCTGCAGGGAATACAGAGCTTAATACCAAAACAGGAACCCTTTCAGCTGTGAATTCTATCAGTCTTTCTACTGATGAAGTGAAGCTTTTGGAATTATTTATGTTGAATCAGGGGAAACCATATAGTAAGGAGGAGCTGTTTCAGCAGGTCTGGGCGGAGGATAATGAGGCTGAGATTAGTGTTGTAGAGGTTTATATCTCCTTTTTGACAGGAAAGCTGGATGCCGTTGGGGCAGATATCCAAATTCTTAATGATGAGAAGGGGATACGGATTTCCTGAAAGGATGAGAGAAAACTGTGAGTATTCTGCAGTAGGTGTGAAACAGAAAGGAGACTTCAAAGCATGGACCAGACCGGAAATTATGAGGTGATTCTCTTGATGTGATAGTGGAACGCATAGAAAATTATTCAATAATGGGTTCAGGCAGACTTTTTAGGGATGGCTTCTGTGAGACAGAAGACAGAAAAGGAGGGCGTTTTCTATGATTGGAAGATTAAGAATTAAATTTATTATCACTGCTATGATGACCCTCCTCTTTGCGGTGACCTTAGTCATTGTGGTTGTGTCTGGTTATATGGGATATCGGATTCACCGGCAATATGACATCTTAATTAATGTGATTATTGAGTCGGAGGGTAATCTGCCCGATGGCTGGGATGAGATGGACGAGTCGGAGCAGGGGGAATTGATGGTGATTCCCGAGATTCTCTATGAGACCCGGTATTTCAGTGTTCTTTTGGACGACAGGGGCCACCCTAAGGAGTACAGCCTATCCTTTATTCATTCCGTGGATGAGGATGTGGCCTGGGATCTGGCTTCGGAGGCCTTAAATAAAGCGAAAGAATCAGGGGCGATTTCGAGAAAGGGAAGCTATTATATTTATAAAATGAAAAAGCTTCAGGACGGCGAGCTGCTCATGGTTTTCGTGGATGCCACCGGCAGAATCTGGGTCTTGGAGGAATTCCTGAAGTATAATACTATGACGGGTTTTATTATACTGATTCTTTATTTTTTCCTCTACAACTGGTATTCCAAGGAGATTACCAAACCCTATGCGGAGAGCCGGATTAAGCAGAAGCAGTTTATTACCAATGCCAGCCACGAGCTGAAAACTCCCCTTGCTGTGATTTCTGCCAATATGGAGATGATGGAGGCGGTTTCGGGGGAGAATAAATGGACCAAGTCTACTCTGCGGCAGGTGGAGCGGCTGAATGGCCTGGTGCAGGAGCTGGTGACCTTATCCCGATTGGATGAAAATCAGAAAGCAGCACTTGTGAAAATTGACCTTTCCCAAATTGCCGAGGAAGAGGCGGAATCCTATATAGATGTGGCCCAGTCGGCAGGTCTTACCTTTGAATATGATGCGGAACCGGAAATCTTTGTGAAGGGAGAGGAGAAATCTCTAAGGCAGCTAGAAACGATTCTCCTGGACAATGCGATTAAGTATTGTGATGAAGGAGGGAAGATTTCCTTAAAGCTTGGTTCGGGAAAAAGGCATTTAGCCTATCTTTCTGTATCCAATAGCTATATTAAGGGAGGGGAAGAGGACTATAACCATTATTTTGACCGATTTTATCGGGCAGATGAGTCCCATAATAGCAAGAAGAAGGGATTTGGTATCGGTCTTTCCATTGCCCAAGAGATCGTGAGGATTCTGGGTGGAAGAATGAGGGTCTTCTGGAAAGACGGTGTCATCACGTTTTCTGTTTTCCTAAAGAGAATGGATTAAAATCAAGGGCTCCTTATTGGTTTGTCCCTGTTCACACGTGAAAAGGAGCAAAGAACAAGAGGGATATGTAAAGCGTGGGGGTTTGTCCTTGTTTACACGTGAAAAGGAGCAAAGAACAAGAGGGATATGTAATGCGTGGGGGTTTGTCCCTGTTCACACGTGAAAAGGAGCGGGAGAGTATGAATTCTCTTCCGCTCCTTACTGTTTATATGGTGGAGAACTGTAAGCATCAGGTCAGCCGGTTCGGCTGAAAGGACTTCCGTACTGATTAGTAACTGTAAGCATTAGGTCAGCCTAATCGGCTGAAAGCAGGTCCGCCCTGATTAGTAACTGTAAGCATCAGGTCAGCCAGTTCGGCTGAAAGCAGGTCCGCCCTGACTAGTAACTGTAAGCATCAGGTCAGCCGGTTCGACTGAAAGGATTTCCGCACTGATTAGTAATTGTAAGCGTCAGGTCAGCCCAATCGGCTGAAAGGACATCCGCCTGTAGTTTCAGCGGAAGCAATCCGTCAGTCGAGTGGACTGAAAGGAAAGCCATCCGAGAGGCTTTACGATTATAGGATTTCATATTCAGGAAGTGACATTACTGTTTCCCAAATAGTACTTACCGGTAAAGCTATTGCTGCCCTTAACACCGATAACCTCTGTTCCGCTTAGGATAGGCGTGAATTCCCCTTTCTTGAACTTATACCTCTTGCCGCCGATTTGGGCAATAACCTTCTTCACCTTGCTCCTGTCCTTATTCAAAGTAATGGCAAGGTCTGTCTCGGACAAGCTTAAAGGATAAATATCAAAGGACACCTGGGTCTTCTTCAGAATCTTCTTTAACTCCTTATTAAGGGCCTTTGCCAAAGCCTTATCGGTTTTTGAAGCGCTGGGCAGAGCTTTAATATTCACGGACTTGATGGTAGGGGCGCTTACGGTATGTTTTTCTATACCCTCAATAGAAATCTTCTTGTTATTCTTGAATTTCGCGCTTTTAACATCAATATTATTGAGATTAAATTTTTCCGCGTCCGTGCTATTTACGAATTCCACCACCACCTTGATGTTCAAATCAGAGGCGGTCATCTTTGCTTTGCCCTTGAAATAAGTGAGATTATTATAATGAATGGAGAGATTGACCGGAACATCTCCTACACCTTTAATCTTCATATTGGCGGAAACCGGATCTGTCGTCATACTAAGGACGGGCATAGCATCAACGGTATCCAGACCCTCCACGGCTACTATCTCACCGCTGCTATTTCGAAGAGCCCATACAATTCCTTCATCGGCATTCAGAATATCAAAGGTCCTGTCGGATGTGGTGCGCATTACCTGAGCAGCCCCGCCACCCATAAGTATGTGGGGATATGCGAGATAGGACAGGGGATGGATAGCATCATTTACCGAGACAGCGTTTATATAATGCTTTCGGACAAGCCCCATAAGTTCGGAGCTTCCCAGGTCATAATCTGTGCCTGACTCAACCTTTGGCGACGTACCGTCAATTTCAGAGAGGAGGGCAATGGTAAAGCAAGAAAGCCAGCCCTGGAGACTATGTTTAGAGGTAAAGGACAGATACCTGGACAGCATTTCGCTATCCAATGCGTTTTGGACAGAAAGCTGCTTAATAAATAATGGGTTTACATGTTCGACAAAGTATTGAGTCAGGGGATAAGCCATACTATAAATATTATACCTAGCATCACCATTGCAGGAAGAGTTCATTCCATAGGCATAAGGAAAAATGAGATTATTATTCTTGATATTATTTGAGCTCAGATGCTTGCAATAATCCTCTGTGTCGTCGTTAACCTGGCCATATACCTGCATGGAAACACCCTGGGCAAACCATTCATTGATCCAGGTATCCATGCGGCCGGTGTTGTATCCGTAAACAATGCAATGCTGCAATTCATGAAGCATGGTAGTAAGCAGTTGGTCATTAGTAGTATTATTTCTCATATCTTCATTTAAATGCAAACCATCCATGGTATGATTGCCGGCATATTGTTCAAAAAGATCTATACCCCAGAAATAACCTAAGTTTGTATCATCTACTCCGTCTGCTTTCATGGGTTCAAATAAGAAGGCGGCTTTTCCGTCATTGTCTCCAAAGCGGGAGTCTGTTACCAGATAGTCTCCGGTATATTCCTTTTCTTTCACGATATATTCATCAAATAACTTACCCAGTTCCTGAGCTTTTTCATAGGTCAGGTTGGTTCGCTCTTTATCATCGCTCTGGCCGATAATGCCGGTATAAGGGGAAGCAAGCGGGCTTTCATCTAGAGCCACATACCATTCTTTCTCTGAGTCTGTCATTGCGCCCTCAGACACGGTTCCCCAAATAGTAGAAACGGAACCGGTGTAGAGACATTGATAGATTCGGGAAGTATATTCTTGATTATTATCATCGCGATAATCTACGCCGGCATTACCTACATTTGTTTTTCCTATCATTTTCAAGATAACATCACCAACCTGGTAGGCAGTGGTTTCTGCTAATGCGGCCCCTGTTCTCTCTTTGGGCGTTCCTTTAATGTCCTTATTCATCTCAGCGGTAGCACAAAAGCCCCCGCCATGGATGGCTGCGAATTCCCGGGTCAGGTTTTCCTCGGCACTATCAGGGGAAGAGGAAGGGCTGGAACTAGTACTGCTATTCGCGTCAGCCAAATAGCCGGTTGCTTTATTCTTTGTCTCAGGCAATTGCTGGTCATGGGTGGAGACCCAGGGCTCCGGATTGATGGCGATCAAAAGGTTGCCGGCCTTCCCGTCGAAATCCGTATGGGCGACGGTGGTGGAAAGGGGCTGGGCAGTCTGACCCTCAGAATCAGAGAGTTGGATTTCCGCCTCTTCCGGGCTAATTACATTGGACGCAAATGCCGGAATGGGAAGGCTTGTGGCCAATAAAGAAGTGCTGATTAAGACGGCCAGGCGTTGCTTAAAGCTACTCATTTAATAATTACCTCCATGTATTTTTGGTTTTCGAATTCCATTGAAAATCCGGAATTAGTAGGCGACCTGCTTTCGCAGGGCATAGACATATCTTCATTTCACTTATTTGCGAATAATACTGCTGTCTCCCGGATAGAACTTACCTGTAAAGTTACCATTTCCTTTAATGCCTATGACTATCTTGTTGCTGAGAATAGGCTCAAATTCTTTCGTTTTCAGCTTGTATTTTTTGCCGCCGATTACAGCTGTCACCTTCTTAATCTTATCCTTATTCTTATCCAAAGTAATGGTGGGCTCTGCCTCAGATATAGATAAAGGATAAATATCAAAGTTTACTTTCTGCTTCTTTAGAATTTTCTTTATTTCCTTATTGAGGGCTTTTGCCAGGGCCTTATCCACTTTTGAAGCATCGGAAAGGGCCTTTATCTTCACGGACTTGAGGGAAGGCGCGCTTACGGTGTAATTACCTGTGCCCTCAACAGAGACCTTCTTGTTGTTCTTGTATTTGGCACTGCTAATATCAATACTATTGAGGTCAAACTTGTCTGCATCGCTGCTATTAGCAAAATCAACGATAACCTTGAGGTCCAGATCGTAGGCGGTCATTTTTGCCTTGCCCTTGAAATAGGTGAGATTATTATGCTGAATGGAAAGGTTGGCAGAGACTTCGCCCACACCTTTAATTTTCATATTTACGGCAACAGGATCCGTAGTGATGGGAATAATTGGCATCTTGTCGACAATATCTAGTCCCTCCACGGCCACGACCTCGCCATTGCTATTCCGAAGGGCCCAGACAATTCCCTCCGAGGAATCCAGGATGTCAAAGCTCCTGTCGGAAGTGGCGCGGAATACCCGGGCGGCGCCGCCGCCTAAAAGCAAGGAGGAGTCTGAAAGAAAACTCAAAGGCTTAATGGCAGCATTTATTGAGATGGATCCCAAATAATGCTGTCGGACAAATCCCATAACAGGCGAGTCTCCTAAGTAGTAATCAGAGCCTTTCTCAGCCTTTGGCATAGTTCCGTCTACTTCGGACAGGAGGGCGATGGCAAAGCAGGACATCCATCCCTGCAGACTATGGGATGTTGCCGTAGATAGATGATTGGAAAGGACATTAGTATACAACTCCGGTTCTACAGTAAGATTTTTAATTAAGTTAGGATCTGCATGTTCGACAAGGTATTGAACTAGAGGATAGGCCATGCAATAGTCGTTTTGGCAAGCCTCCTTGTTGCATGAGGTGTCCTTTCCGAAGGCATAGGGCATCATGAGATTATCATCCTTGATATTATTACTGCTAAGGTCTTTGCAGAAGCTTTCCACGTCCTCACTGTCCTGTCCATATACCAGCATGGAAACACCCTGGGCAAACATTTCATCGATCCAGGCATCTATTTTGCCGGTGCTGTAGCCGTATGCGATACAGTGCTGTAATTCATGAAGCATGGTAGTAAGCAGTTGGTCGTTAGTACTATTATCAAGCATGATTTGATTTAAATGAAGACCATCCATTGTATAATCGCCGGCTAATTGATCACGAAGGTCATCAACCCAGAAATAGCCTAGAGAGAAATCGGTATCGCCTGTTTTTGACATGGGTTCAATGAAGAAGCAGGCCTTTCCGTCATTGTCTCCATAGAGTGAGTCTGTCTTCAGATAGTCCCCCGTATATTCTTTCTCTTTTTTGATATACTTATCAAATAAGGTCCCCAGTTCCTTGGCTTTTTCAGAACTAACATTTGTCCGCTCTGTTTCTTCGCTTCTTTCGAGGTCTGTGAGAGAGGAACCAACCGGATTTGCGTTTACAGCCTTATAGATTTCCTTTTCTTTATCTGTCATATTGTCTTCCGACACGGTCCCCCAGATGGTGGAGACCTCTCCGACATAGACACATTGATAGATCCGGGAAGTAAGGTCTCCTTCCACAGGTTCTAAATAGTCACTTTCATTGCCGGCCGAGTATTTATTAATAATTCTGACCATAACATCGCCAACCTGGTAGGATTTGGTTTCTGCCAGGGCAGCCCCTTCTCTCTTTTTTGGAGTTCCCTGAATGTTTTTATTCATCTCAAAAGTACTGCAAAAACCCCTGCCGTGGAAGGATGCAAATTCCCTTGTCAGGCTGTTTTCTGTGGTTTCATCGAGAGATTCGAGGCCGTTATCACTTTCATCGTCTACGTTGTCCAGAAAGCCGGTATCTTTATTCTTTGTATCGGGCAATACCCCGCCAGTAGTGGATTTCCAGGGTTCGGGATTGACAGCGATTAGGAGGTTTCCCGTTTTCCCGCCAAAATCGGTATGGGCAATAGTAGGGACCTCGGTAGACGCCGTAATGGCTGTATCTGCCCTTTCTTCAACGCTGTAGGCAGATGCCTGGTCAGGACTAATTACATTGGACGCAAAAACAGGACTGGAGATGGCTGTAGAGAGCAGAGATGCGCCAATTAAGATGGATAATTTTTGCTTTATGTTTTTCACTTAAGTTACCTCCTTATTTGTGTAGGCTTCGAGCCAAAGCCTCATGGGACGCTGGCGTCCCGATGAGGCCTTGGAGACAGCCCATCATCGAGAGGGGGTCTTCCCGCCCCTCTCGATTATTTCTTCTTTAATTTTATCGAATTTCGAGGTTTTCTCAAAAGTATCATAGATAATAGCACGATTGAAGGTGGTCTACAATAATTTTTTTTGAAGGTTGACAGGTTTTAGTCATTAGAGTAATATCTCTTTTGTGAATTTAATAATATCTTCAGGGCAGGGTGAAATTCCCGACCGGCGGTAGAGCCCGCGAGCCGAAAGGCTGATCCGGTGTGATTCCGGAGCCGACAGTAGA
>JAILCB010000112.1 GCA_024680595.1 Lachnospiraceae bacterium
AAGAAAAATCTATTTACACGGGATTCTTCACTTTGTCTCCAACTGTCCAGTAATCACAGATACCGGCCCCCTCCGCTATGGTATGCTCGCGGTGGAGACGGGCGTGCATCATGCCCAGGGTAATATAGTCTAGCTTGCACAGAACAGGATTTATATCCTGATAACCGTATTTTTGACAGAAATCCGCAATGGGACAGTGAGTGAAATGGTAATAGAATCCATGCCTATGCAGCCTCTTATTGAAGCAAAAATCCCAGGTATTCCAGTCCTCCGGATGCTTTCTGGCCCATTCGGCATTCTTTTTCATCATATTTCCAAAGGCCTTTATGCCCTTGTCCGTATTCATATCAATCATGCCCACAAAAGCCTTCATAGGCTTCCAGTCCAGGGCCAGCTCCATCACCCGGCTCATTTCCGCAGGACTAATCCTTCTGCCGCTGGCAAGCCATATAGATATAATGACAAAGGACAGAGTGATATTAGAAGCCATAGGATTTCTATCACTAATCCCCTCTACTCTTGAAAGCAGCTTTTTGTAAATCTTTTTAGCTCTTTTTAGGAGACCTTTTACATCCGACCAATATAGACTTAGGCCTTTTTTCATGCGCCCTGTCATAAAGGCCCATATTATTGGATTATATTTCATGATACTCACCAATTAAAGATAGCAAGCCGGTTATTAATGTTCTTTCCAACAATAGCGAAGATCTTCCCCCGAAGGGAATACTTTTTCATTTCCTCATTATAATTGGTTTCCGATACTAAATGCATTCTGGGCTCCAAATCCAGATATTCCTCCCCTGACTTGGTGCCCCAGCCGAAGGTGGCATTGGTATGCTTCACGGCATCATGGTGCTTTCCATGCTTTTCCAGGAAGGGGGAGTGCAGCTCCGCTAAGAGAAAACCGTGAGAAAAACTGTCACAGAGCATATTTAGGCAGATCTTTACCTGGTCTTTGGAAAAGTATTCCAGAACTCCCTCCATTATTATGATATACATATCCGCCTTGGGAATAGACTTGGTCCAGGACCCCTCCAATGCATTTCCATCCAGCATCCTGCAGCGTTCCCGGTCTTCATAAACCTTCCTTCTCACCGCAATCTGATCCGGCAGATCCACATCAAACCATTGTATCTTCCCATTATCCACATGGGTGAACTTGTCATCAAAGCCACAGCCCAGATTAATGCAAACAGCCTCCGGATAGCGCTCCAAAATCTTCTTTAACTGCCTTTGATAAAGAATGGTTCTGGCTACAACTCCCTCATGGGAGAGAAAAGGATCGTATTTGCTGACATCCACTCCTAAAGTATCAATGATTTCCTTTGCCTTCCAATCCGTAATTCTCGGCTTAGGCCTAGCGGTCTCGCTGGCCCGAATAGCCAGGGTAATCAATGCTGTCTCCTGTACATCTCCAAATTGAAGATCCATAGATACCTCCTTTTCCTATTTGTTAGCATTAGCTAACATCTGCGGTAAAAATAAATGGTCCGTGGACCACTTTCCTGACCTGAAGAGACCTTGAAAAGTCACTTCTTTATCCATTATAATTCGGTTCTCCTTGCTGTCTCCTCACATGAGCCGCAAGGAGAACCGCTTCTTTTGACATTATACAGACCGGGCGAAAGGAATGCAATAACTTTCCTACTTAATTTTGATACTATTTAGAATCCTGTCTCCTGCAGTACCTTCACTAATATCCACCCGGACAATACCAATAGAAAAAGCCTGCTTGTCATTTAACTGGGCTATATACTCCGTCCATTCATAACCAATATATTCATAGGTGCGGCCCTTCATGGTTACGCCGCCTATCTGTCTGTCTTCAATCTCTTTGTAATTCTTGAATTTGTCCTTATAGAAATCGAAGTCCTCCACCTTTTCATCTACAGTAAACTGGATGAAGCCTGCCCCAAAAGCGCCGACATCCTCATTCTCCACCAAATGATCCTTTTTCTCATCATAGGCCCAGCCGGACTCCGGAATTTGCATATTCAATGTCACATGCTCATCCTTCCCCGCAAAAGGATAAATATCCACAGAAAAGTCCTTCATGGCCATATTGGCTGCAGCCGCCTTGTCTGCCTCCCTGGCTTCCGCCTGTACCTGCTCCAGATAGGCTTTCTCTGCATCTGAGGCCGAGAATCCGCTGGAATTGTAACCGCTGACAGTAAAGACTCCGGGCTCCTCCTCCTCGAAGTTGACATAGATGAAGTGATTCTTGTCATCCTCAGAAATCCACTTGTAATAGCGTTTATTAACTTTCATGTGGTCGCTGTACTCTTCCTTTTCGAATTCCCCGTCCACACCAAAGTAATCCGCCAGCTCCTCATAGGTCGTGTGATAAATATCCTTGGCCACCTTGGACATCCAGACATACCCCTTCTGAACCTTCTCCTCACTAACAATACCGGTGCCATTGGGGACCCCGTCCGGAACTGCGGCACCATCATCGCCGGCAGCCTCAGAAGCCTCAGTGCCTGCATCCTCTGTGGCGGCCTCCGTGCTTTCTGTTGCCTCACTGCTTTCATTAGCCTCACCGCCTTCACCGGCCTTGGCTGTAGCGGAAGCCGCACCACCATCTGCCTTCACAAAGGTATACTTCACTCCTACCATGTCCAGAATGAGCTTGTCGCCTTCTATCTCATAAGTGTAATTCGTGGTGCCATAGGCCTTAATCACTCCGGGTGTCCAGGTCAGATCTACAGATTCGGTATACAATACCATAGTCCCAGTTCCATCGTCTTTCAGATCCAGAGAAGTTTCCCCCATCCCGGCCGTTTCCAAGGTATCCCGGTTCACCACAGTGCCGTTTGCCTCATATTCATAAAGCTCATAGAAACCGGCATCCTCTAACCCTTTCTCTGCAGCCGTATCCTCCGCCTCAGCAGATGACGCGGTTTCAGGCTCTGTTGATGCCTCGCTCTCCGCTTTCTCCTGTATGCTCTTGTCTGCCACAGCTGCCTCCGACGCTACCTCTGCAGGCTTACTCGCTGCACCACCGCCACAGGCCGTGAGACCAAGGCTCATAGCCGCCGCTGTCAAAATAGCTACCTGAAAATTCTTCCTAATCATAGTAAACGCCTGCCTCCTTAATAATATTTGAATATTATTCTATCATACAGCCTAATTCAATTACAAGAAATAAGCTTCTTATTTGTGTTAAATAGGCCA
>JAILCB010000182.1 GCA_024680595.1 Lachnospiraceae bacterium
GCACTGTCATCCCCCCGGATAGAATCCGCCAGAACCTTCATGGAGGCAAGAGGTGTTTTCAGCTCGTGGGAAACATTAGCCACAAATTCCTGACGGGAATCATCCAAGACCTTCATATCCGTCATTAATTTATTAAAGGCCGTCATAATAGCTTCTGTTTCCGTATAGTCGGGAATGGATACCAGTTCCGCATCAAATCCCTCCTGGGCCGCCACAATCGCTTTGGTGACCCGGCCAAAGGGCCTGACCAGCAAAGAGGAAATACCAATTGAGATGAAAAAGACGAAAATAGCGGCTGTAATTATGATAATCCAGGCCTTGCGCCGGAAAATATCCACACTATCCCGAATCGTATCCGTGGAAGCACTCATGAACATAACGCCCGTTGTTTGTCCCGTATCCGGGTTTTGCACCGGAACTGCAAATTCAATGTACTTTTCCTTGCCATCAGCCACAGTAGCACTGCTGCCCGAAATCATACACTCAATAATTTCCTTGGATATCATGGTTTTTCCTACAGACATGTCATAGGTATCACTGACCACAAGGAAATCTCCGTCAATCAGGAGGATCCGGCCGTCGTATATGCTGGAAAGCTGATTCAGCTCACCCAAAATTGTTTCATTGTCGGATTTCTTTAGAAAACCCGCCGCCTGCAGATGATTAGCCAGAATGCGACTCTGATTCATGGCTTCCGTCGTTCTGACGGACAAAGCCCGGCTGCGGTAATTAAGAATGATGCTCTCTGTCAAAATAATACAGGGGATAGCCCCCACAAGCATCATTAGAATGAAGATTCGAAATTTCAGGCTCTTTAAGACCCTGGATTCCCTGATGAAAAAGGCGATTACTGTTTTCATTTATCCCTGAAAGCTATCCCAATCCTTTCTCGTCAATCAAGCGGGCAGATATTTTCCGTTCCGGATTCACCCTTATCTCAGGCCCAAAGGGCCTTTGATAGCGGCATCTGCCTTGTGTTCCGCTGTCATACAAAATGATAACGGGGCTCCGGCCCCCAGCCTGCACAAGGATTATATCGAGTAGGGGAAGAAAGCCCCCATACTCGATTCGGGCTTCGTCCACATCTCAGACCCTTTGGGCCTTCGATGATGGACTGTCGCCAAGGTCTCTCTGGCGTACAAGCACGCCGACGAGACTTTGGCTCCTAGCCGGCAGAGATAGGGCTGTATCAAATAACAGCCCTATTGTAACCCTTCCAGGCGAAAAATGCAACACTAATTTAATAATTTTGTAAAATTTTTGTCATAATTCTTATGACCTCGATTTAAACATTCCCTATCATCCTATTCCATCCAGCCAATCCTTTATCTCATCCTTGGAGCTGGTCACCTTCAATAGCCGGCCTTTCATAAGGTTCCCACCCTTTACGGAATCGCCTAGATAACCATCTGTATTGCCAATTCCGCTTCCTCCGGAACTGGCAAATGGGATAATGGTCTTACCCGACAAATCATAGCTCTCCAGAAAACTATTGATAATATGAGGCGCCACACCCCACCAGATAGGATATCCAATAATTATTCTATCATAAGAGGCCATATCGGAAACTTTTTCTGCAATTGCCACCCGGCTGGACTTGTCATTCATTTCCAAACTACTTCTGCTTTTGCTGTCATTCCAATTCAAATCAGCCAGGGTATATTCCTCTGCAGGCTTAATCTGAAAAATATCTGCCCCAAGGGCTTCCGCAATCCGCTCCGCTATCTTTCCTGTCACACCGCTTGCACTGAAATACGCTACCAATGTCTTTCCCATACCATACTTCCTTTCCGGCCAACCGCCTGAAAATCAATCTTCACAGGGAGAACTGGGGTCTCCGGATTAATCTCCTATGAGCCTAATCCGGTGGCTTTATTTAACATGCAGCCTGCTATCAAGCAGGGGATAATCACCTGACCGCCACAGCCTCTATCTCCACCTTAGCTCCTTTGGGAATAGCGGCCGCCTGAAATGCGGCTCTGGCAGGATAGGGCTCTGTGAAAAACTCCCCATAAACCTCATTCATAGCGGCAAAATCATTTATATCCGCCAATAAAACCGTCGTCTTCACTACATTGGAATAGTCCATTCCCGCAGCCTTCAGAATCTCTCCAACATTCTTCAGGGACTGCCGGGTCTGTTCCCGAATATCCTCTGACGGGAATTCTCCGGTAGCCGGATTAATGGGGATCTGTCCGGACACATAAACCGTATCTCCGGCCTCAATTCCCTGGGAATAGGGTCCGATTGCCGCCGGCGCCATCTCTGTCTTTAATTCCTTTTTCATAGTACTGTCTCCTTTCCAGTCTATCCTAATCTGTATTTAGCTAATATAAAAGCCTTATCCTGCATACAGGACCCCATAGAAGGCATCCTCCTCATTTAGGCCATTAGGCTTTTCTCCAAAGCGCAGTCTCACAATCCTTCCATCCTCCAGCATGAAGTCTACAGCACTCACGCCATCCGTGCGATAGCGGTAAAGCTTGGTTCCTTTGGGAATCTTTTCCTCCCCCGACTTCTCCGCCTTCTCATCTGGAAATACCTGCAAAGTAAGGTCTCTCTTAGCCGTCAGAAATTGACTGCCATTCACATAATAATAGTCTACGGGATTCTCAGCTAGGGTTCCGTCCTTGTCAATATGATAGGGCTTTGTCACAAAGAAAGTACCAAACTCCTGATAAGCCTGTGAAGTTCCTATATTCTCAGGATTGATAGGACGGGGCTCAAAATAGGACAAAATCCCATCCAACTTTTCCGGTCCCGTCTCCTTCAGGGCACAAATGGCTGTTTCACCGCCACCTTCCATGGCCCCACAGATATAGACATAATAATCCCCATCCATTCTGGCCAGATAAACATGATAATCATAGGCATCCACATGGACTTCCTCTTCCCGGAAATTCCAGCGGACCACTACATCTCCGGTAAAATACTCATATCCATCATATTCCCTGCGGGGAAGCACCATGAAATCCATATCCCCGAATTCCGTGGGAATAGTGATATCCACATCCGAATCCACCTCAGTTATGAAATTATCAGGCAGGTCCATATAACGGTAATCCTTCAGAACATCATATATTCTTTCATAGGGTACCAATATATTTGTCTCTTCCTGACGTATTGAATCATAAATAAAGCTAAGCCTTAGCCCATAATTATCAATAGCCCACGAAAACTTATCCGACTGGGGATCCTCCAGCAGACTATCAATCATTCCCCCTAATTCTTCCTTATTGAAAGCAGCCGTCTTCTCCTGATCCAGGGATTGAAGGACATATTTCTCCTCCACAAGGCCTGCCGCCACCTCTGATAGATAGGGGATATCTGAAACCACATCCCCCAGACTCAATAATTTGCCTGTCTGAGGATCATAATTATAGGATTTCCTGGTCTGAGCTGTCTCCTCCTCTATATCTGAATAAACCGAGCTGTCCACCATAAGGCTAAAAATATTGGAATCAGCCCGAACAAGCTCTGTCGTCACATAGGAAGAATAACTAAAGTCTTCCTTTGTAGACTCCGCCTTCTCCACATTATAATAGAATTTATCTGATCCGGACTCTGTCCAGCCAATATTTAATTCCTCTATTTTCTCGGAAAGAGCCGGATACTTATCCGTATTTAATCTTATCTCCGGATAATTCACATCCACAAAACCCCTGGCATCCGACCAGTCATAGCCCCCGATATGCTTAGACAGGGACATATTGGCTACATCCGCAGAAATCAGCCGGACTCCGCTAACATTTTCCGGGTCCTGACTATCTGAGTCACTTTCAGCCTGTCCTGACTTATCCGGATGAAGCATTTGATTTATAGCATCCCGGGTAGACGGTTTCATGGGCTCGTCACCCTCTGCCGAACTAATCGATTTATCCTCAACAGCTTCCGTGGACTCAACCGCTTCTGATGCCAATTCAGTTGCCTCTTCTGAAGCTTCCCCGATTCTTTCTGCAGGAGCTGTGGCTGCAACGGAGCTTCCCTCAGCCGGGTCCCCCGTTCCTCCGGAGCCGGCACAGGCCGTCAATGATCCTAGAGCGGCAAGTAATACCACCGAAATCAATCTGCTCTTCATGGCCATTCCTCCTTTTTTCGGATTATATCATAGCTTTTTCAGAGAGACAAACAAAAGAAAAGGCCCGGAAGCGGCAGAGCCGGCCTCCGGGCGCTATAAACCTCAATTTACCTTAAACCTACGCGGCAGCTGCCGCCTGACTTAGCCCTCGATAGAAATCATCTTCTTCTCTTCTACGGCGGGCTTCTCCTTTTCCTTTGGAATGGTCAGGGTCAGAACACCATTCTCAAACCTGGCCTTAATCTCATCCTGCTCCACGGAATCCCCTACATAGAAGCTTCTGGAGCAATGTCCGGTGTAACGCTCCTTTCTGATGTACTTGCCTTCCTTGTCCTGCTCGTCCTTATTCTCAGTGTGCTCTGCATTGATGGTAAGGTAGCCGTCCTTCAGCTCCGCCTTAACCTCTTCCTTCTTGAAGCCCGGCAGCTCAATTCCCAGCTCATAGCCGGTGCCCAGATCTTTTACGTCGGTCTGCATGACGGTAGCCATGTTACGGGAAGGGGCAACCCTTCTGGTCTTAGGGAAGTCAAAGAAATCATTGAAAAAATCATCCGCAAAATTGTCATTAAAAATACTAGGTACTAACATCATGATAACCTCCTTTAATCCTCTGCGG
>JAILCB010000192.1 GCA_024680595.1 Lachnospiraceae bacterium
TATAACAGGAATCCCCCTTCTCTATCTGGCAATATGGCGGATTATCTATAATCCGGGTATCAGCAAGATTTCCTCGGCCCTGCTCATCTGCATTGGAATGGCTTCCTGCATTGGCATGACCTTTCTAACAGGCCATGACGAACTCTTTGCGGCAGGGGAAATCGGCTTTATTATGTCCCTGGGGGCTATTCTGGAGGACAAAACCACAGAGCACGCCCGTTCCGGCCTAAAGAAGCTGATTTCCCTAAATCCGGATCAAAGCCGGAGGGTTCAGGACGGAAAAGAGCAAATGGTTCCTATAGAAGAGGTCCGTCCCGGGGATATTATAAGGGTAAATCCCGGTGAAATCATTCCCGTAGATGGCATCATTGCACAGGGAAACAGCTCAGTGGACCAGTCCATAATGACCGGCGAATCCCTGCCTGTGGATAAGGAGGCGGGGGACCAGGTTTTCTGCGGCACCATGAACCAATTTGGCTCCGTGGACATTCGCGCTTCCCGGGTAGGAAAAGACAGTTCCCTGGAGAAATTGATAGGTCTGGTGGAGGAAGCCGACAAACAGAAGGCTCCCATTGCCCGAATTGCAGACCAGGCAGCCAGTTGGCTGGTACCCCTGGCTCTTCTCATTGCCATTCTGGCCTATATAATAACAGGTGATTTGGAAAAGGGTGTCACCATTCTCGTGGTATTCTGCCCCTGTGCCCTTATTTTGGCCACTCCTACGGCTGTCATGGCGGGAATCGGCCAGGCTACTAAGCACGGAGTCATTGTGAAGTCAGGGGAAGCCCTGGAAAAGATGGGCCGGGTGGATACCATTGCCTTTGACAAGACAGGTACCCTGACAGAGGGAAGGCTCAGTGTCAGCGATCTGCTGCTGTTTCCTGACAATTTCGACGGAAATAATGGAACGGCGGCCTCAGAAGTCCCTATTAGCAGGGATTTTTCAGACACCGGGATAAGTCCCGAGAAGGGCCCCGGAGGGAACGGCCAGAATGGCTTTTTCCAAATTAAAGTAGAGAATTCTCAGACTCTCCTTCCGGAAAATCTGGGAGTACCCCAATTGGTTTCCCTGGCGGCTGCCACAGAAAAGCGATCCGAGCATCCATTGGGCAAGGCCATTTGCCAATATGCCCAGGACAAGGGTCTCACTATTCCCGATGCCAAATTCTTCCGGATGGAGAGCGGAAAAGGGGTTGAGGCGAGGATTTCCGGAGAGGCAGAGGGCTCTGACCTCTTTCTCCTATGCGGCAATGAGAAATTTCTCTCAGAAAAAGGAGTGGCGATTTCAAGTCAGGTCTCTGAGGCCCTTACAAGGCTGAGGGAAGAGGGAAAAGCCTCTGTCATAGTATCCCTAAACGGCCATATCATCGGAATAATCGCCCTTTCCGACATTCTCAGGCAGGATGCCGGGACCATCGTGAAGAGACTTCATGACATGGACGTAAAGACCCTGCTCTTAACCGGAGACAGCAGGCAGGCAGCCTCCTATTTCGCAGAAAAGACGGGAATAGGGGATATGCGGCCGGAGCTTCTGCCGGAGGAGAAGGTTCGCTCTATACGTGAGCTTCAGGAGGCGGGGGCCCATGTCTGTATGATTGGTGACGGGGTCAATGACGCCCCTGCACTGAAAACCGCCGATATAGGCCTAGCCATGGGGGGAATGGGCAGTGATATAGCGGCGGATGCCGCCGATGTGGTTCTAATGAAGGACGATATTTCCAAGGTGCCCTATTTGAAACGGCTTTCCAATGAGACGGTGAAGACAATAAAACTCAGTATCACCCTATCCCTAATCATAAACACCCTGGCCATCACCTTCTCCCTATTAGGGATCCTCAATCCCACCACCGGGGCCCTCTGGCACAATGTCGGCTCCTGCTTCGTGGTGCTCCTGGCCGCGAGCCTCTACGACCGGAAGCTGGAGTGAAATAAAAAAACAGCCGAAACCTAATGCCAGACATGATTAGACGGGAAAAGCCATGAAGCCCTATAATGCGCAGTAATTCAAGGGAAGCGCGGGAACATTAGCAGACGGGAAAAGCCATGAAGCCCTATAATACGCAGTAATTCAAGGGAAGCGCGGGCATATTAGCAGCCGGGAAAAGCCGGAACATTAGCAGGCGGGAAATGTCATGAAGCCCTATAACGCGCAGTAATTCAAGGGAAACGCGGGAACATTAGCAGACGGGAAAAGCCGGAACATTAGCAGACGGGAAATGTTATGAAGCCCTATAACGCGCAGTAATTCAAGGGAAGCGCGGGAATGCCAGATCCGCTTCCGGATGAATTCGACAATAGAGATAGAAAGGACAAGCACTCGATATGGCACTAGACAGAAGACAGCAAAAAACACGGGCAGCCATTTTTGACGCCTTAGAGCGGCTTTTGCAGAAAAAACACTTTAATCACATTACCGTGCAGGAAATCATAGATGAAGCCAACGTGGGCCGGTCCACCTTCTATGCCCATTTCGAGACAAAGGACGACCTCCTGCGGGCCCTGTGCTCAGACATCTTTGACCATATTATCTCTGAGGAACTGACCCAGGAGCATTCCCATGACTTCTCCAAGGGTAAGCATGATATTGGGGAACTATTGGAGCACATACTCTGCCACTTAAAGGACGATAAGGACGAAATCCGGCAAATCCTCTCCTCTGAGAGCGAGGATCTCTTTCTCGGCTATTTCCGGGAATCCCTCAAATCCCTTTTCAAAATGAAACTGGAGGGCAGCTCCGCCATGAAAAAAGACGTCCCTGAGAGCTTCCAGATCGACTTCCTGACCTTCGGCTTCAGCGAAGCCGTGCGCTGGTGGGTCAGAAACCGCATGGAATACTCTCCCGAGGACGTCACAAAATTCTACCTGAAAATGGTACGGTGAAAACCAGGGCTCTCTTCCTTTAGAGTCAGGCTATCTGCTCTTGTCTAGAGCCCTTAATTCTCGCTCTTGTCTAGAGTCCTTAATTCTCGCTCTTGTCAAAGGCAATATCGATGGCCTGGTCATTGGAAATCTCATCGGAGCCGGCCTTGGGCTCCGTGAAACGGTTCACAATATCGGGCACGAAATCCAGAAGCTTATTCACCGCATCCTGATTCTTGATATTAATGACCTTGGTACTGCCCTTATTAATCACAAGTACGGCAGACGGGGTCATTTTCCCTCCCACGGCCGCACAGCCCATGTCCTTCTTCTCTTTGGCACTATTTCTTCCCCCGACGCCAAAGAAAATGTCTACTAGGGGAATAATGGTGGTTTCTCCGCACTGCACGGGCTGACCCACCACGGTCTTTGTGTTCAGAAAAGAACTGGTTCCTTCCAACAGCTTGTCGATAACTTCATTCACCTTATACTCTGCCATAACTTCTCCTTTAGTACAAACAAACTATCTCTCTATGTTAATAAAAGCCTATGCCATCTAGCTACGGTATCTGCGGTGCAGACAGGCCATTTTCAATACAAGCCAATGCCATCCTAGCCGCGGTATTTGCGGTGCCTCAAAACCCACTTGACATTTTTATTAAAGTATAGCTTGATAGCTACCATTAGGACTGTAAAGACGAATACCCGCCCCTTCATGTCCAGATCGCCTTCCATTACCCGTTTCTCAAAATCAGGCTCAAGTTCCACATTCTCGCTATTGAGTAAATCCGAGAGACAGGTAAAGGCGAGTATCTGTCCGGTAATTCCCGGATTCTTGAAGCCAAACCGGAGCCTAAGCCTCAGCTTCCTGGGCCGGATGCCCCGATAGAGCTTTAAGCCCTGCTGTTTTCCCAGCTCTATGGCTGCCCTTGTATGGGGATCATCCATTAGATCCGTGTAATACTCGACCTTGTTTGAAAGCTGTTCTATTTTATCACAGATGGAATCAATTTTACACCCAAGCTTTTGAATACCATTCTTAATTTTGCTGAAAATCCCTGCAATCTTATCCCTGACGGCGGAAAGCTTTCCGGCAAGCCCCTTCTTTTCCTTGGGGCCCTCCTGCCCTTCATCTGCCACTAATTCTGATGAAGGACCCCCGCCTATTTCGGAACCTGCTACTGTATCCTGTGATTCTGTGGAGGACTGCCCCCCAATATGGTCCCCTGAAGCAGTCTCCTGTCCGGCCTCCTGGGAAAGCCCATTCTGTGCAACAGCTTCCCCCGTTGATTCAATAGGTTCAGGACTGACTTCCGGAGGGGATTCTCCCTCCCCCGGGCTTTCCCCGGCATCCGGTGCAGCACCTTCCTTCTTCCTTTTCTTTCTAGGCAGAATCTGAATCCCCAGGACCCTGGCGGAATAGCCGGCCCCCTTGCCTTTCTCCACGAAGATTATTACATGAACCAAGTGCAATAGCCAGGTAATATCAGCCTTGCCGCTATATTGTCCGCTCTCCGAGCCCCCTTCCGCCCTGACCCGGTAGCGAAAGGGCAGGAAAAGGAAAAGCAGCAGAAAGAGGATGATTAGACCCAGAATTATCAGGAGCCCTATCCCTATCCACTTTAATATTGCTAAAAAAATCGCCATCTATCACTCTCCATGAAAAGTGTTTCTAATCTATCCCGCACAGACGCGGACCCGGGCTTTCGCCACCATCTCCAGGAGCTTTCCGTCCAATCTATCCCGCACAGACACGGACCCTGGCTTTCTCCACCTTCTCCAGGAACTCGCCGTCCAATCTATCCCGCACAGACGCGGACCCGGGACCGCTTGCCTTTCTCTTCCGCGAAATAATTCCTAACGTCAAAGCTGCCTGTACTGGCCTGCACATCCTTTAGGATTTCCTGCACCACCGTCAGGGCCTCCCAGTATCCCCAGGCAAGCCCCACCACCTCCGGCGGGTAATCCTTGAAATAGGATTGTTTAAGAACCCCGCTGTGATAGATTTCCAGGAGATCGGAGCCATGGGAGGGAAGCGTGATACAGTAAGTCCCTGCCATACCCGCGCCGTGACGGAGCTTCCACTTGATTTTCCCTATCCGCTTCGAGGCAATCGCCCCCACATATAGCTGTTTTGAAAAAATCATACTCAAATTCTCCTCAAACCCTTTCCGCAATTCCTCCCATTTCCTAATAATCAGAGAAACGGTTTCATGATTTCTCATATTATGCGGCCCTGAAAACCGAAAGGCATTCACCGGCGCCCTAGCGCATCCTCTGCTTGAGCTCCTGCGCGGCCTCCCTGGCCGCATCCTTCTTTGCAATGCTCTCCCGCTTGTCGTAGAGCTTCTTGCCCTTTCCAAGTCCAATCATCAGCTTCACCCTGCCCCGGACAAAGTAAACCTCCAGAGGCAGCAGGGTATAGCCCTTGACCTTCAGCTTTTGGTCCAGCCTGAGAATCTCCTTCTTGTGGGCCAGAAGCCTCCTGGTCCGAAGGGGATCCTTATTAAATATATTGCCTTTCTCATAGGGGGTAATATTCATCCCCTCCACCATGAGCTCCCCATGCCGCACAAAGACATAGGCTTCCTTAATACTCACATGGCCGGCCCGGATAGACTTCACTTCCGTCCCGAAGAGCTCGATTCCCACTTCCAGCTGTTCTTCAATGAAGTAATCAAAGAAGGCCTTTTTGTTTCTCGCGACCGTCATGCGGCCGTCTTTCTTTTTCTCCGCCATTATATCACCATAAAGCCTTATATGCTCTACTTTTCCAAGTCCCATTAGATAACCGGATGAAACCCGTCTCTATTCCTTCTTCCCCCTGCCCTTACCGGAGCTAGCTCTACCGGGACTGGGTTTTTCGGAACTCCCATTAGCAGCATTATCCTTACCGGAACTGGATTTTCCTGAATCACCTTCATAGGAATTACCTTTACCGGAACTCCCTTTGCCGACGTCATCTGTACCGGAACTGTCTTTGTCGAAATCACCTCTACCGGAACCGCCTCTGCCAGACCTAGCTGTACTGGAAGCACCTCTATGGGAACCGGCTTTGCCTGACTTAGCTGTACTGGAAGCACCTCTATGGGAACTGGCTTTGTCTGACTTAACTCTACTGGAACCGCCCCTATGGGAACTGCCTTTGCCTGACCTAGCTGTACCCGAAGCGCCCCTACTGGACTTCCCTTTACCGGAACTTCCTCTACCGGAACTGACCTTACCTGACTTGCCTTTTTTCCTGTGGGGAAACATATCATACAGATAAAAGGCTTCATCAGGAGGCAGAAAGTCGATTTGCTTCATTTCCTTATTGACATTGGTCACCACTACATCCATGGGATCCCCGATCCGAATGACTTTTCCGCCGAAAGATCCCACCAGCTCACAGGTATCCTTCCTATATTCGTAAAGATCATTGGTCAAATCGGAAATCCGAATCATTCCCTCTACTGTATTAGGCAGCTCCACGTATATGCCAAAGGAAGTGATCCCGGTAATAATGCCGGAAAACTGCTCCCCAATCCTGCTCTCCATATACTCCGCCTTCTTCAGCTTATCCACATCCCTTTCCACCTCATTGGCCCGGCGCTCCGTTTTACTGGAATGGGCTGCGATTTCCGACAGAATGGAAGCATAGTGATTCATTCTATCCTCATCCAGCCTGCCGGAAAGCTGTTCTTTAATAATGCGGTGAATGGTCAAATCCGGATATCTCCTTATGGGAGATGTGAAATGACAATAATAACGGCAGGCCAAACCGAAATGACCTATGGGGTCCGTCTCATACCTGGCCTGTTTCAAGGACCGCAGGGCCATCCTCATGACCAGGGCCTCCTCCGGCTTACCATAAACCTGGCTCAGGAGTTTCTGAACCTCTTTGGGATGCATTTCATTCTGGGAAACCTTCAAAACAAAGCCCATATTAGAAACCAAAAGCCTAAGAGACTTCATTTTCTCCGTATCCGGAGCCTCATGAGTCCGGTAGATGAAGGGAATATTCTGATAAAAAAAGGTCTCCGCCACTGCCTCATTGGCGGCCAGCATGAAGTCTTCTATCATCATGGTTGCGGTATTTCTGGAACGGGGCAGGATATCCACGGCCTTTCCCCTTTTATCCAGAATAATCTCAGCCTCAGGGAAGTCAAAGTCAATGGCCCCCCTCTCCCGCCTTTTCTCCCTCATTTGCCCAGAAAGAGCCGCCATCTCCTGAAACATAGGCATGAGATAGGCGCATTCCTGCTCGAGTTCCGGGCCCGCCTCTCCTGTGAGAAGAGCCTGCACCTCATTATAGGACATTCTCCGGTTCACATGTATCACGGACTCCGCAATCTCTGAGGAAATCACCTCTCCCCCCCGGCCAATCTCCATAATACAGGACAGGGTCAGCCTATCCTCCTTGGCATTGAGGGAACATATGCCATTGGACAGGGCGGTGGGCAGCATAGGAATCACCCGGTCCGCCAGATATACGCTGTTTCCCCTCTCCTTGGCATCCATATCCAGAGCCGTACCCTCTTTCACATAATGGGTCACATCCGCAATATGAACCATGAGATAGGTACGGTCTTCCTCGTGCATGAGGGTCACGGCGTCATCCAGATCCTTGGCGTCCTCCCCGTCAATGGTGACCGTGAGAAGATCCCTGAAATCCTTGCGGCCTTTTCTGTCCGCGTCCGAAACCGTCCTTTCAACCCGCCTGGCCTCCTGCCTGACTTCGGCAGGAAATGCCTCCGGCAGGCCGCTGGCCCTTACAATAGAGGTGATATCCACCCCCGGTGCCCCGGCTTTGCCGATGATTTCCAGGATCTCTCCCTCCGGATCCTGCCATTTCTCGCCATAGGAGATAATCCTCACGAGGACCTTTGTGTTGTTGCCGGCCCCGGCCATATTCTCCGGCCTAATAACAATCTCCTTACTAAAACGGGGATCGTCCGGCTTTACAAAACCCAGGCCCCATTTAGAAAAGCCCAGGTTCAGCCTGCCCACCAGCGTTTCCACGGCACGCTTTACGATGCGGATGACCTCAACCTCTTCCCCCTTACGGGGACGTCTTCCTGTAATGGGCTTAACCTCCACGGTATCGCCATTCATGGCGCCTTTGGAATTCTCCTCCGCCAGGAAAAAGTCATTTTCACGGCCTTCCACAATTACAAAGCCAAAGCCTCCCTTATGAGCCTCATATATGCCTGTATAGGTCATAGCCTTAGGCTTTTTTCTCTGTTTTCCGGAATCCGGATATTCATTCCTAGAGGAGTTCAAATCCACCCTCCTTTATGTAGGATATTGAATTTAATAAGAAAAAACCCTGCTTGAAGAAAACAAGCAGGGCTTTCAATCCGCTCTTCAAACGCCTCTCTCCCCGGAATAAGGTTCCGTCAAAAAAGCACCAAGTCTTCGGGAACCTCCCCTGCAATCAAAAGATGTTCATATTCAGGAGAAGAGAGAGTACCATAAACAAAACTGCAAGGAGTCTCGTAGTCTTTATCAGGATTCCCTCCATAGAACGGCCCTTATTCCTGCTCCAGTATGTATCGCTCTGCCCCTGAAGTGCGCCCAGTCCTGCGGACTTGCCTTCCTGGAAAAGCACAACCACTGTCAGAATAACGCAAATCGCCATAAAGAGAATCGACATAAATACCCGCATGTCCAACAACCACCTTTCACAGCCGCCAGGCCAGAATAGCCCCAACAGCCAATATAGTCAAATAAGATCTCGTAATATTAACATAGGTCACATGAAAAAGCAAGCGTTCCGCCTCAGGCCTTCTTCACCAGGAG
>JAILCB010000197.1 GCA_024680595.1 Lachnospiraceae bacterium
TGAGGATGGTACAATGCCGTAATAAACATCATACTCTATTTGATTTTTCGTAGTACTACTGTAATACCTTGCTGTCCGCAAACCCTTGATTTTACTGGGTTTTTGTTAGCTCAGGCTCTTCAGAGTCGGGAATGCTATGACTTCCTTGATGCTGGCTGAATTCGTGAGCAGCATGACCAGCCGGTCGATGCCGTAGCCGATGCCGCCCGTGGGGGGCATGCCGATTTCCATGGCGTGGAGGAAGTCCTCGTCTGTGTGGTTGGCCTCCTCGTCGCCCGCTGCCGCCAGTGCATCCTGGGCGGCAAAGCGCTCCCTCTGATCGATGGGATCATTGAGCTCGGAATAAGCATTGCACATCTCCCAACCATTGATATAGAGCTCGAAACGTTCTACCTTACCGGGATCGTCTGGCTTCTTCTTGGTCAGGGGGCTAATTTCAATGGGATGATCCATAATGAAGGTAGGCTGGATCATCTTGTCCTCGCAGAACTCGTCAAAGAAAAGGTTGACAATATCGCCCCTCTTGTGGTGCTTCTCGAACTCCACACCCTTCTCCTTGGCTATGGCCTTGGCCTCTTCCTCGGTCTTAATCTGGTCGAAATCGATGCCCGTAATCTCTTTGATGGCATCCACCATGGTAAGCCTGCGGAAAGGCTTGGACAAATCGATTTCCAGGTCACCATAGGTAATGACCGCGCTGCCGCAGACAGTCTCCGCCAGATAGCGGTACATGTCCTCCGTCAGATCCATCATGCCGTGATAATCGGTATAGGCCTGATAGAGCTCCATCAAGGTAAACTCCGGATTGTGCTTGGTGTCCAGTCCCTCGTTCCGGAAGACCCGGCCGATTTCATAGACCCTCTCCATGCCGCCGATAATTAATCTCTTCAGGTATAATTCCAGAGAAATTCGCAGCTTTCTGTCCTCATCCAAAGCATTATAATGGGTGGTGAAAGGACGGGCCGCGGCGCCTCCCGCATTCTCCACCAGCATGGGGGTTTCCACTTCCATAAAGCCCCTGTCATCCAGGTAGCGGCGGATAGAGCTGATAATCTTGGACCTCTTAATAAAGGTCTCCTTTACGTTTTCATTCATAATCAGATCCACATAGCGCTCACGGTACCTGGTATCGGTATCGGTGAGACCGTGGAACTTCTCAGGTAAAGGAAGAAGGGCCTTACTCAAAAGGGTGATTTCCTCTGCGTGAACCGAAATCTCCCCGGCCTTGGTGCGGAAAACCTTTCCCTTCACACCCAGAATATCTCCTACATCATACATTTTCTTAAAGGAGGTATAGCTCTCTTCGCCCAGGCTGTCCCTAGCCGCATAGATCTGAATTTTTCCCTGCAGATCCATGATATTGCAGAATGAGGCCTTGCCCATAACCCGCTTAAACATCATCCTTCCTGCAACGGAAACATCCTTTCCTTCAAACTCCTCAAAGTTTGCCTTCAGTTCTTCAGAATGATTAGTCACATCATACTTTACGATTCTGAAGGGATCCTGTCCCATATCCTGTAATGCTTTCAGTTTATCTCTCTTTACCTGTAAGATATCCTCCTGCGGCATATCTCCTCCCTTACATTAAATATCTGTTTATCAGTTTTTATCTATATTACTGGCAAATATGAATATACCCACTATCAAAACCATGACTTTCCGAATGCATCTAGTAAACACATTCAGAAATCCCACGCTCTCTTGCGCTACACGCCTCTTTTCTCCGCGAAAGCCTAATCGGGTACGGATTCCAAATTTACGATGAAATTCGGAATCCCATGGCTTTATGAAATGGAAATTATCTTATACTTGAATTTGCCGGCCTTGGTCTCCACCTTGACGGTTTCGCCAACCTTGTGTCCCAGCAATGCCCGTCCCACAGGGGATTCATTACTGATCTTTCCATTCAGGCTATCGGCCTCTGTGGTACCGACAATGGTATACTCCAGATCTTCCTTATATTCCATGTCACGGATGACGACCTTGCTAGTAAGACCGACTTTATTAACATCCTTATCGTTCTGATCAATGACCTCAGCGTTCTTCAATAAGCCCTCGATCTCATTAATCCGATCTTCGATTTGCTGTTTTGCGGCCTTAGCGGCATCATATTCCGCATTCTCAGAAAGATCCCCCTGAGCCCTAGCGTCCTTTAATTCATTGGAAACTTCTTTCCTTTTATTTACCTTGAGGTCCTCTAATTCCGCTTCCAGCTTTGCAAGACCTTCCGGTGTGAGAATTGTCTTCTTAACGACTTTTTCCTCCTCCATGACTACCTCCTATACTTCTTTTCCCGTCACGGGGAAATTATTCCTCGTATCCAACTGTTGCATTATAAAAGTAACATTTTCATGTGTCAAGGAAAAACCCTTATTCTAAAATATCTATGAGTTTTTCCAGGCTTTCCGCTGAGGTCACGGAACATATTTGGGACCGGAGTCTGGCAGAATGAGGAATTCCCGCCGTATACCAGGATAAGTGCTTCCTCATTTCCCTGACTGCCGTATATTCCCCTTTCCATTTGACCGCCAGGGCCAAATGCCGTTTCATGACATCCTTTCTCTCCTTGATGGAAATATTCTGTTTTTGCCCCGTCACCAGCTCCCTAAAAATCCAGGGATTCCCTCTGGCGGCCCTTCCTATGGATATAGCGTCACAGCCTGTTTCCGACATAATTCTATCAGCATCCTCTATGCTACCTATATCCCCATTCCCGATAACAGGAATCTTTACCGCTTCCTTTACTGCCCTTATGATAGACCAGTCCGCCCTTCCATCATAGTAATCTTCTCTGGTTCTGCCGTGGACATGGACTGCGGCCACACCGCACTCCTCCGCAATCTTTGCTATCTCCACGGCATTGACATTATTCTGGTCAAAACCCTTTCTAATCTTGATGGTTACAGGCTTTTCCGAGGCCTGGACCACTGCTTTCAGTATTCTCTCAACCAAAAGCGGATTCTTCATTAATGCGGAACCCTCGCCATTATTGACGATTTTGGGCATAGGGCATCCCATATTAATATCCAGAATATCAAAGGGCCTGTCCTGAATGGCAGAGGCCTGCTCCGCCATGATTTCTGGATCCGATCCAAAGATCTGCAGGGATACAGGACGCTCGGCAGGCTCAATTTCCATCAGCTTTTCCGTACCGGCGTTCTTGTAATGAAGGGCTTTGGCGCTGATCATTTCCGTACAGACCATGGAGGCTCCCATTTCCCTACATAGAATACGAAATGGCAGGTCGGAAACTCCTGCCATTGGCGCAAGAATATAGGGATTCTCCAATATTAAATTCGCAATATTCAATATATAGTTTCATCCTTTATGTGTAATTGCAGTGTAGAAGAGCTTTAGCTCCTGAAAGAGCTCCTGATGCTCTTTTTGCACCTTGTCGACTAAGAGCCCTGCTTCTATCTCATCATAGAAAAAGTCATTCTCCGCATATTCTGTGCGGAGCAGGAGCTCTCCGTCAGGGGCAAATAGCATCTGAAAGATGCCCCCCGCCTGTTCCGTGAAAAGAACACAGATAATCTGAAGCTCCTTTTTCACCGTTTCTGGCAGGAGAGAAAACTGCGGATTAAAGTAATATTTCTTCTCATAGGAATTAGCAACGCAAAGTACCACGCCGTCTTCCTTCTTTTGATAGTCTTCTTCCATCCCTCTGTCTCCTATCTCCTGCCTCAAAGCCACAGGCAGACTTACTTATATTTTCAAATCCGTACACGACCAGGTCCCTGCGGAGTAGGGACCGTGTCCCGTGCCGTGGCACGGGATTTCCGAATGCGTTTCCCTGACGCATTCGGAAAGTCATAGGATTACGAATTTCATCAGAAATTCGTAATACGTACACGACCAGGTTCCTGCGGAGCAGGGACCGTGTCCCGCGCCGTGGCGCGGGATTTCCGAATGCGTTTCCCTGACGCATTCGGAAAGTCATAGAATTCTGAAAGGAGCTTTCACTTCCTCCTGTCCGACTTTACCGTCACTGTGTTTCTGAAAGGAGCTCCTTTTCACCCCTTTATCTCGCTATGATTTCATATCCCAGGGTTGCGGCCATGACTGCCTTAATCGTATGCATGCGATTCTCCGCTTCATCAAAGACAGGCTTTCTATATTTCTGGAAGACCTCATCCGTAACCTCCAGATCCCGGAAGTCAAAGCGCTCCCCCATCTTCTTTCCAATCTCTGTCTCATAGTCATGGAAGGCCGGCAGACAGTGCATGAAAATAGCATTCTCAGAGGCCCGGTTCATCAGCTCTATAGTAACCTTATAGGGATTCAGTTCCCGAATCCTTTCTTCCCAAACCTCATCCGGCTCTCCCATGGAAACCCATACATCTGTATATATGACATCCGCATCCCTTGCGGCTTCCAGGGCATCCTCGGTGAGAGTAATGCTGCCGCCCGATTCCTGGGCCCAGGCCTTACATTCCTCCACCAGCCCGGCATCCGGATAATATTTCTCCGGGGCGCAGGCCGTGAAATGAAGTCCCAGCTTGGCGCAGCCAATCATCAGAGAATTTCCCATATTATAACGGGCATCTCCCATATAAACGAACTTCCGGCCCTTCTCCTCCCCAAAATACTCCCTCACAGTCAGCATATCTGCCAGAATCTGGGTGGGATGGTATTCATTGGTGAGGCCGTTCCAGACAGGTACACCGGCATATTTGGCCAGGCACTCTACTCTAGCCTGCTCAAATCCCCTGTACTCGATACCGTCAAACATTCTGCCCAAAACCGAGGCCGTATCCGCTATACTTTCCTTCTTTCCCAGCTGGGAGGCCTGGGGATCCAGATAGGTGGTCTGCATACCCAGATCATGGGCCGCCACCTCAAAGGAGCACCGGGTCCTGGTACTGGTCTTTTCGAATATCAGGGCAATATTCCTGCCCCGCAGCCCGTCATGGGGAATCCTAAATTTTTTCAATTTCTTAAAGGAAGCTGCCAAATCCAGAAATAACCGGATTTCATCCGGTGAGAAGTCCTTTAAGGTTAGGAAGTTTCTATCTTTTAATGATTTCATAGTTCTTTCCTCTACTGTCATTTCCTGATACTTTTATTCTGTTTCTGTGTGATATAGAGAGCAACAAATGTAACCTATCCCCACAAGACATAAAACATGCCAACATATTATTCATAGGGTCGATGCTTATAGAGACTTGGATTTCTCTGTGCAGGCCCTCATGGCGTCCATGATGGCTGCCCGGAAGCCCTTTTCCTCCAGAACCCGCACGGCCTCGATGGTGGTTCCCGCGGGAGAACATACCATATCCTTTAAGTCTGCAGGATGTCTGCCTGTTTCCAGAACCATCTTGGCGCTGCCGTATACCGCCTGGGCCGCGAATCGATAGGCCTCCTGTCTGGGCATTCCGTCGGCCACCGCCGCATCCGCCATGGCCTCGATCATCATGAAAACATAGGCGGGGGAGCTTCCTGACACAGAAACTACCGCATCCATCAGTCTCTCCGGGACATGCCTTGCCTTTCCAAAGCTGTTCAGAATGCGCATGACCTTTTCAAATTCCTCCTCCGACACCAGCTCATTAGGACAGGCTCCTGTCATTCCCTCTCCAACCAGGGCCGGGGTATTAGGCATACAGCGCACTATCTTTACATTATGATGAAATGCATTCTTGAGCCAGTCCAGGGTCTTGCCGGGGGCAATGGTGATGAAAAGCTTTTCAATGGAGGCTACATTCCTGATTTCTTCAATTACATCCATGTAGAATTGAGGCTTTACCGCAAGGACGATAATCTGTGAATTCACTACCACCTCTGTATCAGACCCGGCTGTCAGAATCCCCAGTCTTGCCTGGGCCTCCTTTCTGACTGAAAGGAGGGTATCATATCCCAGAATGTTCTCCTTGGTCGTAACACCATGCTTTAGAATACCGCCTATCATGGCGCTGGCCATATTTCCGAGACCGATAAATCCAATTTTCAGGTTAGCACCCGGAATCGAATCCCTACTCTTACTCTCCATCATTACTGCTTTCACATCTATCCCATTCTCCGTCATAAGAGTTATGCTTCCTTTCCTATCAAATACTAAAGGATAGCGGAATTCCCCAGAAATCCGTTATCCAAATCAGCCCCTGCAAAGCAGGAAACCTGCCCCGCACAAAGCAAAAAAACCTATCCCTTATTATGCAGGAGATACGTCCCGGACATGGCACGGGATTTTCATACACTTCTCTTCTTCATCCTCTGGGTCCTATACTGATACATGAGCAGGGCCGCGGATATGGCGGCATTCAGGGATTCCGTTTTGCCCATCATAGGGATAGAAATCCGCTCATCCGCCAGAGA
>JAILCB010000042.1 GCA_024680595.1 Lachnospiraceae bacterium
TAGTGCAGCGGTAGCGGGGACTGCAGCAGGTTCAGCCATAGCCGGGGCTGCGGCAGGTTCAGCCATAGCCGGGGCTATGGTTACTTCGGATGGGACTGAGGAGGTCCTAAAACCCCGGGACTCCGTTCAGACTGAGTCCCCCAATGCCCTTGCAGTTACAGGAGACACATCTCTTTCAGAGGCGAAGGCTAGGAGGCCGATTCCCGGTGTCCGTTTTTTGAAGCGACGCTGGAAAAGGCTTCTTTTTTTGGCTATTCTAGCCTATGTTGTCTATGTGGGAATCCGTGTTTACGGTATAATGAACCGGGCCTCGGAACAGAGTGATGCATCTGCACAGACCTTTGGAACTGTTTCTCAGATGGACATTAGTAATTCCATCGCCGTTACAGGAACCATTGTCTCCAATGAAAGCCGAAATGTGACGACTCTGGTTTCCAAAAAGAAGGTGACGGATGTAAATGTTGAGGTTGGAGATTATGTAAACAAGGGAGACCTTATCTGTACCTTTGACACCACGGATACCAATGAGAAAATTGAGAAGCTGAAGCGTCAGATGACGGTGAATTCGGCTAAGGCGGAATTTAATCTCTATAAAGCCAATCTTCAATTGGCCTGGGCCGTGGAGGATGCCGCCCGGGCGGTGCAAGAGCAGCAGTTGGACGAGACATCCGCAGTTAGAAGTTACAACGAACAGGAAATCACGGTCGGTTACCGGGAGCAGGATTTGGCGGATGCCATTCAGGACTTGGAAGACGCAGAGGACGATTATGATGAGGCCAAGGAGGAGCTGAGCTGGGCCAGCCCCTCGGATTCCGATTATGACAGCCTAAAGAGTGCCAAGGAAAGTGCCAAAAAGGCGGTGGAGAGTGCGGAGGACGCAGTAGAAACCGCCCGTAGGAATGTTCAGTCTGCCAAGAATTCCCTGCAGGATAAGGTGGACTCTTATTACAAGACCATGAACAGTTCCCAGGACAGTAATACCAAGAATAACCGAACTATTTCAGAGAATATGAATTCTATACGTGAGCTGGAAATTTCCAATCAGACTCTGAATGAAGATGAGAAGGTGGAGCTGGAGGAACTCTACGACGAACTTTCGGATTGTAAAGTTGTTTCCCCTATTACCGGACTGGTTACCAGTGTTTCTGTGGAGGAAGGGGATGCCTATGAGGAAAAGAGCTCCATTTGCGTGATTCAGGATGATTCTGGCTATAAGGTCTCTGGAACAGTAGATCAATATGATATTGCTTCCTTAGAAGAAGGCATGGAGGTAGTAATAAAGACGGATGCCACGGGGGATGAGGAGATGCATGGAACAGTCACCTTCGTTTCGCCTGTGCCATCTTCCTCTGCAAGCTCTACCACTACCGGCAGTAGTTCTGGCAGCTCAGGAAGCTCTAGCAGCTCCAGTACATCCTATCCAATTGAGATTACCATTAAGGAAAGGGATGATAGGGTGCGAATCGGTATGACGGCGGAGACTTCTGTATTGACGGAATCTAGGACCGGGGTTCTGGCGGTTCCCTATGATGCCATAGAAGAGGATTCGGACGGTACTCTTTTTGTCAATGTGGCAGTCCGGGAAGGAACCGGTTCAGATAATAAAAATAATTTGGGATATACACTTTCTGCGGGAGAGGGAAAGGTGGCCTATATTCAGGGCTTTTCCGGTCAAATAAGCCAGAGGCCGGGAGCCGGTGTGTCAGGCAATGGTCCTGATGGAGTTTCCGGGAATCGCCCTGGCAAGAGCCGGGAGGCCGGCATAGGAACAGGTCAGAAGGGTGGTTTTGAAGGGCCTCCCAATGGGAGAGCGGGAACCACCGGTGGAGCGATGGCAGCTGCTACAGGGGAAACTCAGGCAGCTACTGAGGAAGTGGCAGGACAGGAGTCGGCGGACCAGTCGGCAGATAGTTCGAAAGATGGGAACAGTTCATCCGGTGAGAAATCCGTCTTTTCCGTTATTCTGGATGTAATTCTATTCAGGGACACGTCCAGTGAAGAAGATGAGCAGAATAAGGAGATTCAGACCCGGAAAGTGAAGGTGACAACCGGGCTAGAGACTGATTATTATACAGAAATTACCTCAGGGGATCTGAATGCCGGGGATCAGGTTTTGATCCCTAACTCCATTACAAATAAGACAAGCGATGGTTCCTCCGATTCCGAGGAAAACGATATGAATGAAATGGGCGGCGGCCCCGGTGGCGGCGGCGGTGATAGAGGAGGCGGTCCCGGTGGCGGCGGCCCCGGTCCCGGAGGATTCTAGGATAATATGAAGGGCGATATTATTATAGATGCAAAAAACATCATTAAAAGGTATTATATTGGCCAGCCCAATGAGCTGGAAATTCTCCACGGAATTGATCTGACGGTCCGGGAAGGGGAGTTTGTAGCTATTGTAGGTGCGTCTGGTTCTGGCAAGTCCACCCTTATGAATATCATAGGGGTTTTGGATAAGCCAACAGAAGGGCGTTATATGCTGGACGGTGTGGATGTGGTTGCTGCTAAGGACAAGGAGCTCTCTGAAATTCGAAATCAAAAAATTGGTTTTGTTTTTCAGACCTATAATCTGGTGTCTAGAACCTCTGCCCTGAAGAATGTGGAGCTGCCAATGCTCTATGCGGGAATGAAGTCAGGGGCCAGGCGAAGGAGGGCTAAGCAGCTCATGGAAATCGTGGGAATGGGTGAGAGGATGCATCACAACCCCGACGAGCTCTCCGGAGGTCAGAAGCAGAGGGTGGCCATTGCCAGGGCTATGGCCAATAATCCCTCTATCATTCTGGCCGACGAGCCTACGGGAGCTTTGGATACCAAAACAGGCCGTATGGTTATGGATCTTTTTCACGGACTTCATTTGGAACAGGGCAAAACCATTGTCCTCATTACTCACTCGCCTGAACTGGCAGAGGAGACAGAGCGGATTCTGACCCTGTCAGACGGAATGATTATAGGAGAAAGGAGGGGGTTAGGGCATGCTCCTCTTTGAAAACTTTCTGCTGGCCCTTAGCGGGCTTCGGGCTAATAAAATGAGATCCATCCTGACTATGCTGGGCATCATTATCGGAATCGCCTCTGTTATTGCCATTATGACTGTGGGTAGTTCCATGAGCGGCTCTATTACCGAAACTATGTCTGAAATGGGGGCTTCTAATATTACCGTAGGATTGACCCAGGTAAGCAGCTCTACAGAGGTAACCCGGTCCGGAATGCGTTTTAACCGGGGCCCCAGGTACACTCAGTACAGCGATGATGACCTGATAACGGAGGAAATGCTAGAAGCTCTTCAAGAGGCTTATCCGGAGGATGTGACGGGATATATGCTGTCCAAGTCTGTAGGTAGCGCCCAGGCTAAGGATGGACAGCTCTATGCCAATATTTCTATAACAGGGGGTAATCAGACTTACATTGAAAATGACCGCCTAACTATTCTGGCAGGCAGGTTCTTTACGGACAGGGACCAGGAGGAGGCTAAGAAGGTCTGTATCGTATCCGATTACTTTTGCAATAACTTATTTAATGGAGACGTGGATGCGGCTTTGGGATCACAGATTTCCATCCTCTTAAATGGGGCCTACTGTCATTATACTGTGGTAGGGGTTTATGAATATGATGCTAGTTCTAATTTCAGCTCTAGCTCGGAAGAGGATACATCCACAACTCTATATATCCCCCTGCTAACCGCTTTTAATCAGGTTCATGAGGACCCTGCCTATTCTCAGCTGACCTTGATCTCCGCAACGACAACGAATGTGACTAGTTTTATGTCAACTGTTGAGGAATTCTTTAATAGTAAATATTATAGGAAAAATGAAAGCTTTGAAGTGAGCTGCTCCAGTCTTACCTCATTAATGGAAGAGATGACATCTATGACAGGCACTATTTCGCTGGCCATTTCCTTTATTGCCGGCATTTCCCTCTTGGTGGGCGGCATCGGTGTCATGAATATCATGCTGGTGTCTATTCAGGAAAGGACAAAGGAGATTGGAACCAGAAAGGCTCTTGGGGCTACCAACGCCTCCATCCGTACCCAGTTCATAGTAGAGGCTATCGTTCTCTGCCTTGTGGGCGGTTTTCTGGGTATAGTTATTGGCTGCACAATAGGTGTTATCGCAGCCCATCAAATGGGCTATTATGTTTATCCTTCTATAGGGGGAATTATCTTTTCTGTTGCGTTTTCCATGGCAATTGGCGTCTTCTTTGGATATTATCCCGCCAATAAGGCAGCCAAAATGAATCCTGTGGAAGCGCTTAGATATGAATAAGGCGATTAAAAAATGACAATAAAAAGAATAATGATATGATTCTACTGGTATAATTATACTGAAAAAAATGCCTGATAAGGAATAATTGTGTATATCTTGACACAAGTTTTCAAATAGCATAATATATATAGGATCTGAATTTAAGCGAAGGAGGTGTTTCCGTACAGATGGTGGGCATTATTATTGCCGTCTTGGTTACACTGGTCGTCGCGGCACCGCTTTCCGCCATATTGGCGACAAATCTCCATGAGCAGAAGATAAGGAGAGTGATTGGGGATGCTAATGCTAAGGCAAAAGAGATTACAGACAAGGCTTCAAAAGCCGCAGATGAACTGAAGCGCGAAAAACTCCTGGAGGTCAAGGAGGAGTCCATCAAGCAAAGGAATGAGCTTGAGAAGGAGTCTAAGGAGCGCAGGGCAGAAATCCAGCGGATGGAGAGGCGTACTCAGCAGAAAGAGGAGTCTGTAGAGAAAAAAGCCGAGGCACTGGAGCGAAGAGAGCAGAGCTGTAAGGCCAGAGAAGAGGAACTGAGCCGGCAAAAGGAGAAGATTTCGAGGCTCAATGAGGATCGTGTACGGGAACTGGAGAGGATCTCCGGACTGACTTCTGAACAGGCAAAGGAATATCTTTTAAAACTAGTTGAGGATGACGTAAAGCACGAGTCCGCCCTGATGATTAAGGAATATGAATCACGTGCCAAGGAAGAGGCGGACAAAAAGGCGAAGGAATATGTTGTAAATGCAATCCAGCGGTGTGCCGCGGATCATGTATCAGAGACGACTATTTCTGTCGTTCAGCTTCCAAATGACGAGATGAAGGGGCGCATTATCGGGCGTGAGGGGAGAAATATCAGGACCCTTGAGACCATGACCGGTGTGGATTTGATTATTGATGACACTCCGGAGGCGGTTATTCTGTCGGGCTTTGATCCGGTGAGAAGGGAGATTGCCAGAATTGCCCTGGAGAAACTGATTGTTGATGGGCGGATTCATCCCGCAAAGATTGAGGAGATGGTGGAAAAGGCCAAACGGGAGGTCGAGACAATGATTCGGGAGGAAGGTGAGGCGGCGGCCCTGGAGGTCGGTGTTCCCAATATTCACCCCGAGCTCATTAAGCTCCTGGGCCGAATGAAATTCAGAACCAGTTATGGTCAGAATGCCTTAAAGCATTCCATTGAAGTGGCCGAATTGTCGGGACTTCTGGCTTCCGAAATTGGACTGGATGTCAGGATGGCAAAAAGGGCAGGTTTATTGCATGATATTGGAAAAGCAGTAGACCACGAGATGGAGGGATCCCATATACAGTTGGGATCGGATCTCTGCCGCAAGTACAAGGAATCTCCTATTGTCATCAATGCGGTTGAGTCCCATCATGGGGATGTGGAGCCCACATCGCTTATTTCCTGTATTGTGCAGGCGGCGGATACAATTTCCGCAGCCCGTCCGGGCGCCAGAAGAGAGACTCTGGATGCCTATACCAACAGATTGAAGCAGTTAGAAGATATTACAAATTCCTTTAAGGGAGTGGATAAATCCTTTGCCATTCAAGCAGGACGTGAGGTTCGCGTAATGGTAGTTCCCGAACAGATCAATGATGCAGATATGGTTTTAATGGCTCGAGATATTGCCAAGAGAATCGAGGCCGAGATGGAATATCCCGGTCAGATCAAGGTCAATATTATTCGAGAAAGCAGAGTAACAGATTACGCAAAGTAATGGATTTTGAAATAGATTCGTATTATGACTTGGGTAATCAGGGCTGCGGCGGTTAAAAGCCGGCGGCTTGGAAAATGGGGCGCCCCGTTGCCGATTGGCAGCGGGGCGTTGCAGTTATAAGGAGAAATAGATATGACAGATTATACAATCGATATTCCCTCTTATACCGTAGGCGTCAATGCCTACAAGGAAATTCCAAAGTACTGCCGCCCCTACGGCAGGAAGGCGGTGGTCATTGGGGGCCGGAAGGCTATGGCTGCGGCAAGGGAAAAACTTGTCCGGGCCTGTGAGGGTTCAGATATAGAAATTCTGGACTTTGTTCTCTATGGGAACGAGGCCTCCTATGAAGCGGCAGAGGCTTTGGAGGAGATGGAGCCTGTTCAGAAGGCGGACTTTATCTTTGCTGTGGGCGGCGGAAAGGCTGTGGATACCACAAAGCTGGTGGCTATCGCCTTAGAAAAGCCCTTTTTCACTTTTCCCACTTTGGCTTCCAATTGTGCCGCCGCCTCTTCTTTGGCCATTGTCTATCATCCGGACGGCAGCTTTCGGGATTTCGTTCATTACGTGGATACAACAAAGCATGTTTTTATTGATACGGATATTATTGCCCATGCACCGGATGAGTATCTCTGGGCCGGAATCGGGGACACCTGCGCCAAGTATTTTGAGGTTACCACTTCGGCCAAGGGTGAGAAGCTGCCCCATTATATTCGGACCGGGGTCAATATGAGCCGCCTTTGCATGGAGATATTGGTGGATTATGGGGAGCAGGCCCTTAGGGATAACCGGCAGGGATTGGCTTCAGAGGCCATGGAGGAGTGCGCCCTGGCCATCATTATGACCACCGGCTGGGTTTCCATGCTGGTGGCGAGAGAGCATAATATGGACTATAACGGGGGCATTGCCCATGCCCTATTCTATAGCCTCTGTGAGATACCGGGCTTTGAGGCCGACCATATTCACGGCGTGGTTGTGGGATTTGGCATTCTCATGCAGCTCCTTATGAATGGGGAAGAGGAAGAGTGTGAGAGGATGAAAGAGTTTAATAGGAGAATTGGGCTTCCCACCAGTCTAAGGGATATGGGCGTGACAGTGGAGGATGTGGCAAAAGTGGCGGAGCGCATTATCCGGGACGAGGACCTGGAGCATTTTCCCTATAAACCTACTGTGGACCAGATTATGGCGGCTGCGGAAAGGCTGAAGTAGGGAGATGGATGCGGGATAAATGCGGTGGAAGGCATTATAGATAATATCTGAAGTGGAAGGGCCGATGAGCCCCTACAGGGGCTTTTGGCCAGAAGACTTTGTTATTTCGAATTTAGGGGTTTTACGGGAGTCTCTCGATAAATGAAATCCGTCTTTGAAGGTCGTTGGCAGAATAGGATTTGTCAGGCCTTCAAAGACGGTTTTTAATTATTCATAAGAATTATGTATTTTCTATTAGCTCCCGGAATAGGGGCAGGCTTTTCGTGACCCTTTCGGTGGGCACGCAATAGGCAATGCGGAAAAAGCCCGGAGCGCCAAAGCTGCTGCCCGGCACCAGCATCAGGTTTAATTCCATAGCCCTTCGGCAAAAAGCCGTGTCATCAGGCTCTGGGGAGGCGGGAAACATGTAGAAGGTGCCTCCGGGACGCACCAGGGAATATCCGTACTCCTTTAGGGCCCGGTAGAGTAGCCGGCTATTGTCCTCATAGATGGAAAGGTCTGAGGTGGTTCCGGAAAGCTCAGCTACCACCCGCTGCAGAATGGCGGGAGCCCCGTTGTGGCCGGTGGTCCTAGAAACCTGGGGCAGAATTTCCAGGATTCCGTCTGCATCGACAGCATGGGGGTTCACTGCCACATAGCCAATCCTTTCGCCCGGAAGGGACAGGGACTTACTGAAGGAATAGCAGGTTATGGTATTTGCGTAGAAATTGGCGATATAGGGACTGTCTGCATGAGAAAAAATAATATCCCGGTAGGGCTCATCGGAGATGAGGTAGATGGGATGGTGATAGGCCTCAGATTTCCTTTGCAGGAGACTTGAGAGCTCCTTTATGGTCTCTGTAGAATAGACGGCTCCGGATGGGTTATTGGGGGAGTTTAGGAGAACTGCCGCCACATCCTCTGTCAGCATGGCTTCCATTGCGGAGAGATTAATTTGAAAGGAGCCGGTCTCTGCAGGGACCATGGAGAGCTTACAGAGGGCCCCCTTTACATAGGGAATATATTCCGGAAAACAGGGGGCCTGTGTCAGTACGGTATCACCCGGATTAGTAAGGGCGCGGAGGGCATGGGATAGGGCCGCTGCGGCCCCGCAGGTCATGAAGATGTGCCGCCCCTCATAATGGCTTCCGTAGCGCTCATTTAAATCACGGGCTATGGAAGAGCGTACAAAGGGGACGCCTCCTGCGGGACTGTAGCTATGGAGCTCTAAGGGGTCCGTCTCTTCTATAATACGGGTAAAGGTCTGTTTCACGGCCTCCGGGGCGGGAACCGAGGGATTGCCCAGGCTGAAATTAAAGATATTATCATCCCCAAAACGAAGGGCTCTCTTTCTGGCCTCTCCGGCAATCTCGAAAATCACGTCCTTGGAGGAAAGCATTTCCTTATATTCACGATTAATCATTCCCGTCTCCTTATTATAGGTGAAAGATTGACTCCCTCATGGGCATTTTCCCCTTCGCGGGGGCCTGGTCCGGTACGTATTTTGCATGCCTTGCCCAATTCATATCCCGCCGGCCGGGGCCTTATTTCTCCTCGAAATAGCGCTGAAGGAACTGCTTTGTGCGCTCCTCCGTGGGGTGCTCGAAGACCTGTTCCGGAGTACCTCTCTCCACGATGACCCCCTGATCCATGAATAGGACCTGATCCGATACATCCTTAGCGAATTTCATCTCATGGGTCACAATGACCATGGTGGTATGGCTTTCCGCCAGTCCCCGAATGACCTTTAGCACTTCTCCTGTGAGCTCCGGGTCTAGGGCGGAGGTGGGTTCATCAAAACAGAGGATATCCGGGTGCAGCATTAGGGCCCTTGCAATGGCCACTCGCTGCTGCTGGCCTCCTGAGAGCTGGTGGGGATAGTCATCCAGCTTTTGGCTTAAACCCACCTTATCCAGAATTTCTTTTCCTTCTTCCCGGATTCTATCAAGTACCTGCTTTTTGTTCTTTTTGTAATCCTCTGTGTCCTTTTCCAGGAGTTCCTTGGCCAGAGTCACATTCTGCAGTGTTGTATATTGAGGGAAGAGATTGAAGGACTGAAAAACCAGACCAAAGTGCAGACGGTTTTTCCGAATCTCATTCTCATTTAAGGTCTTCTGGGATGATACGTCCAGAATCACATTATCATTTACAATAATTTGGCCTCCGGTGGGCCGCTCCAGGAAATTCAGACAGCGTAAAAGTGTGGTTTTCCCGCTGCCGGAGGCCCCGATTAAAGCCATGGACTCGCCTTTTTCCAGGGAAAAATCAATTCCCTTCAGTACTTCCAGACTGCCAAACTGTTTCTCCAATCCCTTTACTTCCAGAATTGCCATATTATCCTCCCTTTATGCCCTGAAATAATCCATCTTTTTCTCCAGCCGCTTGAGCACGATTGTCAGGATTCCATTCATGATGAGGAAATAGATTCCTGTAGAGAAGAGTGGCCAGATAAGACCCTTTTTGGTAAAGCGCTCTGCACACATGATGATTTCTGTGAGACCGATGACACGGGCCAGTGAGGTGTCCTTTGTCAGGGTAATGACCTCATTTCCCATGGCAGGGGTGATGCGCTTTATGACCTGCAGGAGAATGACCTTGAAAAAGATTTGTGACCTTGTCATGCCCAGAACCTCGCCGGCTTCGTACTGTCCTTTGGGAATGCTCTCGATTCCGCCCCGGTAGATTTCGGAGAAATAGCAGGCGTAGTTTATGACAAAGGCGATTTCTGCCGCCAGAAAGCGGTTGGACATGGGAATGTCAAAAATCAGACCCGGGGCATAGAGAACCACAAATAGCTGCAGCATGAGCGGTGTTCCCCGGATAATCCAGACGAATATTTGGGTCAGCCATTTGATGGGACGGAACTTGGACATAGAGCCAAGGGTAATTACCAGTCCCAGAGGAATGGCCAATAGAAGAGTGGTGAAAAATAGCTGGAGATTAATGAGAATTCCTCCATTTAAGGAGGATACAACTGCGGAAAAGTTATCCATAAAAGCCCCTAACCTGTATTCGGAATCTGCGATAGGATTCCTTTCTCAAGAATAGGGCAGAGAAGGTATTCCCCCTCTGCCCGACTTCAATCAGTGTTTTATAGCAGTACGGCCCGGTAAAGCCTGCCGTTTCTAGTGTTTATGAACCTTAGCGAATCAGAATGTCGGATAAGCCGTATTTCTTTGCGATTTCCTCAACCTTACCCTCATCGTAGAGCTCGTTAATGGCTTCATTAATCTTTTCTGTGGCATCAGAGCCCTTGCGGAAAGCGATGCCATATTCCTGCTGGCCAAAGTTATTGTCCAGATTTACAACCATATCTGCATAATCTGTGCCTTCACCGACCATGGCCAATGCGCAGACGCTGTCTACCAGCGCCAGATCCGCGGTTCCGGATTTGACCTCCATAAGGGCCTTTGCCATGGAATCCACAGGGGTGTAATTTACGCCGGCAAAGAATTCAGAAGGGGAAACCTCGACGGTCTCGTCATCGGGAATGCTGCCGTCCAGCTTGCCCTCTCCGGTGGAACCCTGCTCGGCAACTACATTGAGGCCGGAAACATTCTTCATAATCTCCGCCTCTCTGTCTTTTTTCACCACAATAGCCTGGGTGTTGTAGAGATAGGGGGTGGTCATGCTCATATTCTGCTTCCGCTCTTCGGTGATGCACATACCATTCCAGATGCAGTCAATATTCTTGGAATTGAGCTCGATTTCCTTGGAATCCCAGTTGATTTCGATGAAATTGGGTTTGACACCCAGTTTTTCGCAGACAGCCTTGGTGAGCTCGGTATCAAAGCCGATGAGCTCTCCCTTTTCATCCTCGTAATTCATAGGGGCAAACATGGTGATTCCAACCACCATCTCTCCCTTGTCCTTGATATAGGCCCAATCGGAATCCTCTGCAGATGCGCTTTCGCTTGCTGCAGCCGCAGTGGATGCCGTTTCGGCGGAAGCCTTTGTATCCGCTGCAGGAGCCGCCTCGGATGCCGCGGGAGCCGCCTCGGATGCTGCGGGAGCCGCTTCGGATGCCGCGGGCTTGGCTTCAGATGCTGCCGCAGCCCCGGATGAAGAAGCGGCGGAACCGCATCCTGCCAGGGCGGTCAGGCTCAATATTGCTGCTGCCAGAATCGTAATTATCTTTTTCATCATATCCTCCTTACAATAAATACCGTTACTCTATGATAACTTCCTCCCTGCCACAAGATGGATAACCCTTTGAAAATAGTCTTTGCCGAGGACAAAGAACCGGGAACTGTCTGAGTCCGTTCATTGGGCTTTTTCACAAGGTATCCACGGGCATTTCATTGACCCATTCCTATTTTCTCTGTGAGAACCGGGTCAGGTTTGAATTCCGGCATCGTGATGAAATCCGGAATCCTTAGTTTTTCCGAATGCGAAAAGGAGACGCATTTGGAAATCCCGCACTTCGTGCGGACCAGCCCATCGCTTCGCATGGGCTGGTAGTGTTCGGATTACGAATTTCCGATGAAATTCGTAATCCTATGACTTTTACAATTTAGCAAAGTACAGTGATAACAGAATAATACGATAAAAGATTTTGTCAAGTGGATAAATTGTACAAAATAAATACAAATCCCGCATGGAAGTGAGTCCATGCGGGATTATAACAAGTGCGGTCCCATATTGTAGTTATCGGCACAGATATTCAGGGCAGGAATCTATACGGGAATACAGTCTGTCCTATGGTATAGTATTGCGAATTTCATCGGAAATTCGTAATACGTACCCGACCGGGTCCCTGCGAAGCAGGGCGTGTGTCCCGCGCGGAGCGCGGGATTTCCGAATGCGGTTCCTTGTCGCTTTCGGAAAGTCATACTGTGTGACAAATATGGATTTTTCCGGCTAGGAATTGATAAAGGCTCCTATCCCGGCGCACAAGTTATCTATAGGATTCTGCTATACGGTTTATGGCATCCTTTACAGGCGGTATGGCAATAATGATTAGGGTTATTACCATTTCGATAAGGATATAGCTGTAGTTATAGACGATTGGATATATGGCGGAGAGGGATGCCGGGAAATTCTCCGGCATATATGACATCCAATAGAGATATCCGCCAATGGTGTGGAAAAGCCCCCTCGCCAGGCAGGCTACCACATATCCGATGACAAGGCCGTGCTTTTTCTTGAACCAAATCCCTGCTAAACCCAGGGCGGTGAAGGCGAAGAAATAGTCACAGCAGGTTTGGAAGGGGGTCAGGAAGTATTTGCCGCCGCTTTGCAGGAATTGCAGCAGACTGTATGAGAAGGCCGTGAGAATACCCACTTTGATACCGAATACGTAACCTACAAAGCAGATGAAGAACATGGAGAATAGGGTGACCTTGCCTCCGTAGGGGAGCTCGTAGCCGATGTAGGACGTGACATAGGCAACGGCCAGGGAGATGCCCGCAAAGGCTAGCTGTTTTGCTCCGATTTTTATACCGCCCTGCTTTTTGTCTACAATGAATGCGATGAGCAGCATGGCTATGACGGCTATGACAGCTATCGCAATGTAGCCGACACTGGTGAGGGAGTAACTGACGCTAACCGCACCGTCCTCGGCGACTTCGGTGGCTTCGTTGATGAAAGTTGACATAATAATTCCTCCTTTTTGAGATGCTTGTGGTCTGGCGGCGGAAAACTGCCCTCCACACATGCTTTGAATCCGGTGGATTCTGCTTCCGTGGCTTTATGAGCCCTGGCTGCATACAAAAAAGAGGATGTTTTGCCTTCCCACGCTGGTATTATCCGGTTCGGGTCCGAGGGTTTACTGGGACGCTTTTATAAGGGCCCCTGTTCTCAGCCATTTGAACTGGGGCGGATTGGTGTCCGCCTCAGCCCTCCAGCTCCCCTGGCATCAATATTATTTGTGTCATAATACTCCCTCCGGTTTAGGACTGTCAAGCATGCGCCCCTTGATTATGAAAAATCCGTCACCGGGGGTCCTATGTCAGCCGCCCATACAGTATAGAAGAGTGTTAACCTCCTGCAGCGGCCAAGAAGAACCTGTTCACCCGCCCATATATCATAGAAGAGTCTGCCCGCACGGCCCCTTATCCGTTTCAACAATGAACCGCCCATATAGTTATAGAAGAGCGGCGACACGCGCCCTGGCCGCGGCCGTCAGTACGGAACCGCCCATATAGTATAGAAGAGCGGGAGGTTTTGCAAAATGGCAAATAGGTTTGTAAAATAGCATAAAAAATGATAAAATGAATCGTACATTCTAAATCATAAGCGGACTGTCAGTTGAATAGATAAGGAGCGCTCATCATGAAGCTAAACTTTATCGGAGCCTGTCATGAGGTGACGGGAAGCTGTCACTTCCTGGAGGCCTGCGGCAAGCATATGCTAGTAGACTACGGAATGGAACAGGGACAGCAGCGGTACGAGAATGCCCCTCTGCCAGTACCATATTCTGACATTGACTATATTTTCCTGACCCATGCCCATATTGATCACTCCGGGCTCCTGCCCCTGGCCTACGCCAAAGGCTTCCGGGGCACCATTTTTTCAACAGAACCCACGGCAAAGCTTTCCAGCATAATGCTGAGAGACAGTGCCCATATACAGATGTCCGAGGCCGAATGGAGAAACCGCAAGGCCAAAAGGGGGGCGGACTTTGAACATTATGAGCCGCTTTATACCATGGAGGACGCCGACGGGGCCATTAAGCTTTTCAAGAGCGTGCGCTATGGAGAAAAGGTCACAATCGATAAGGGGATCGAGGTCAGATTCACCGATGTCGGCCATCTTTTGGGCTCTGCGGCAGTGGAGCTCTTCCTCACCGAAGGGGAAGTCACCAAAAAAATCGTCTTTTCCGGAGATGTGGGCAACCTCAATCAGCCTATCATCAAGGATCCGGAGCTGGTGAAGGAAGCGGACTACGTACTCATCGAGTCCACCTATGGAGAAAGGCTTCATTCCGACAGAAAAATAGACTACATAGGAGATTTGACAAAGGTTCTGCAGAAGACCCTGGACCGGGGCGGAAATGTGGTCATTCCCTCCTTTGCGGTGGGCAGAACCCAGGAGCTTTTATATTTCCTGCGTGAGATTAAGGAAAAGGGACTGGTTCACGGGCATGACGACTTCCCGGTATATGTGGACTCACCCCTGGCGGTGGAGGCCACCAGTATCTTTGTCAGGACATCCAGGGAATGCTATGACGATGATGCATTGGCATTGATTCATAGGGGGATTAATCCCATTTCCTGTCCTGATTTGAATCTCTCCATTACCCCGGAGGATTCTAAAGCCATTAATTTTGATGATGAGCCCAAGGTCATTATCTCTGCTTCAGGCATGTGCGATGCCGGGCGTATTCGCCATCACCTCAAGCATAATCTGTGGCGGCCGGAATGTACCATCCTCTTTGTGGGATATCAATCCGTGGGAACCCTGGGCCGGGCCATCGTAGAGGGAGCGTCTGCTGTAAAGCTTTTTGGAGAGGACATCTCGATACGGGCAGAAGTGGAAACTCTGATAGGACTCAGCGGCCATGCGGACAAAAACGGCCTGCTCTCCTGGATGAAGGGCTTTGAAAAGAAGCCCTCCCAGGTTTTTGTAGTCCATGGCGATGATATGGTGACAGAGCACTTTGCGGAGACCCTGCAAAGCGAACTGGGACTCAAGGCCTACGCCCCCTTCAGCGGGACCAAATATAATCTATTGACCGGTGAGTTTGAATATATTGCTGAGGGAGTGCCGGTCGCCAAGAAGTCCAGGGCTGTCGGCAAGGCTGCCATGATCTTCGAGAAGCTCCTGAAAGCCGGGGAAAGGCTCCTTTCCATTATTCGGCACTATGAGCACGGCGCCAATAAGGATATTGCAAAGATGACTAGAGAAATTAATTCCCTGGCAGATAAGTGGGACAAGTAACAGGAGGGTATTTATGAAGGTGATTGCTGCAGTAGATCAGAACTGGGCAATAGGCTTGGGAAATCAGCTTTTGGTCCGGATTCCTGCGGATCAGAAGTTTTTCCGCAAGGAAACCACCGGGAAAGTGGTGGTTATGGGGCGCAGGACCTTTGAGAGTTTTCCCAACGGCCAGGCGCTAAAGAATAGGACCAACATCGTGCTTTCCCAGAGGCTGGATTTCCATCCGGAGGGGGTTATTGTAGTTCGTAATCTATCCGAGCTGGAGAAGCTCCTGGGCAGATATGAAGATGATTCCGTATATTGCATTGGGGGCGCCCAGGTCTATAAGAGCCTCTTGCCTTATTGTGACACGGCTTTGATTACAAAGATTCAAAGAAAGTACGATGCAGACACTTACTTTCCCAACCTGGACCATATGCCGGAGGAATGGGTACTGACCGCCAAAAGTGACGAGCAGACATATTTTGATTTGGAGTACTATTTTCTTCGATATGAGAGAAGAAAGGACGCATAAGGCGGAATGGAGAAATCTTATAGCAGGATAACTCTGCGTGAAATATTGCATACAATAGGAGGTCAGGTGAAGGAATTCAAAAAGGATTCCTTTCTGACTCCTTTTTGTATGATTTTGGAGGTTATTCTGGAGATGGTGATTCCCCTTCTCATGGCCTCTATTATTGATGATGGCGTTATGAAGGGGGATATGGGGCATATCCTCATGGTGGGCGGATTTATGCTGGTTGCCGCCCTTTTGGGCCTTCTGGCAGGGATAATGGGCGGTGTCTTTGGCGCAAGGGCCTCTGCCGGACTGGCTAGGAACCTGCGCAGCGCTATGTTTGGTAATATTCAGAAATTCAGCTTTTCTAATATTGACAAGTATTCCACGGCAGGGCTTATTACCAGGCTTACTACAGACGTAACTAATGTCCAGAATGCCTATCAGATGATACTAAGGATGTGCATGAGGGCGCCCATGTCCATCATTGTGGCCATGACCATGGCCTTTATCATTAGCCCCAGGCTGGCCCTTATTTACCTGGGGGCCGTGATTTTCCTGGGCATTTTTATTTTCTTCCTGATTAGCCGGGTCATGAAGTACTTTCAGGAGGTTTTCGAGCGGTATGATGACCTCAATGCCAGCGTTCAGGAGAATGTATCCGGTATCCGGGTGGTTAAGGCCTATGTGAGGGAGGATTTTGAAAAGGACAAGTTTCGCAAGGCCTCCGAGAATATTTACCGTATGTTTGTGAAGGCGGAGAGGATGATTGTCCTTAATATGCCGGTTATGCAATTCACGGTATATGCGGTCATCCTCCTAATTAGCTGGTTTGGGGCCAGGATGATTGTCTACGGGGATTTGACCACAGGCCAGATGATGAGCCTTTTGGCCTATTGCATGAATATTCTCATGAGTCTCATGATGCTGTCCATGATCTTTGTCATGGTTTCCATGTCCTCAGCCAGTGCCAAGAGGATTACGGAGGTGATTGAGGAGGAGTCGGCCTTGAAGAATCCGGCGATTCCGGTTATGGACGTGACGGATGGCAGTGTTCAGTTTGACCATGTCTGGTTCTCCTATAATGAGGATATAGAGAAGTCGGTATTAAAGGATATCTGTCTAGATATTCATTCGGGAGAGACCATTGGCGTCATTGGCGGCACCGGCAGCTCCAAGTCTTCCCTTGTGAATTTGATAAGCCGTCTCTATGACGTGACCCGGGGCTCGGTCCGGGTGGGAAATGTGGATGTGAGAGACTATGATATGGAGGTGCTCCGGAATCAGGTGGCTGTAGTATTGCAAAAGAATGAGCTCTTCAGCGGTACCATTCTCGATAATCTGCGCTGGGGCAATGAAGAGGCCAGTGAAGAGGAGTGCCGGAGAGCCGCAGAGATCGCCTGTGCGGACGAATTCATTGAGCGGATGCCCGACAAGTATGAGACCCATATTGAGCAGGGGGGAACTAATGTTTCCGGCGGTCAGAAGCAGAGGCTGTGTATTGCCAGGGCCCTTTTAAAGAAACCCAAGATTCTTATCCTGGATGACTCTACCTCGGCTGTGGATACGGCAACGGACAAGAAGATTAGAGAAGGGCTTTCCAGGGAGCTGCCCCATATGACAAGGTTTATCATTGCCCAGAGGATTTCCAGCGTAGAAAATGCCGACCGTATCATTGTCATGGAGGATGGACGGGTGAAGGGCTTTGATACCCATGAGAATTTGCTCCGGAATAATGAGCTTTACAGGGATGTCTACGAGTCTCAGAATAAGGGGACCGGGGATTTCGACGAGAAGAAATAAGATATAAAAAGGTAGACTTATGGCGGAAGAAAAGGTAAAGGAAGTAAAGTTCGGCAGGCGGAATGCGGGCATGCCCAAGGCAAAGATTGAGAATCCGGGTAAGATTTTCAAACGTATTATGGGATATGTCATGAAGTATTATGCCCCTCATATCATAGTGGTAATTATCTGTATTTTTGTGGGAGTTTTGGCTAATGTCCAGGGAACCCTATTTATGCAGACCCTGATTGATGACTATATTCTGCCTATGGTCAATAGTGCGGATCACGATTTCGGCCCCCTTGCCGGAGCCATGATCAGGGTGGCGGTCTTTTACCTAATTGGTGTGGCGGCCGCATTTATACACCAGAGAATTATGATTCGGGTATCCCAGGGTACGCTTTTAAGGCTTAGGAAGGAACTATTTGAGAAGATGGAGAGCCTTCCTATCCGCTATTTCGATACCCATGCCCACGGGGACATCATGTCCATTTATACCAATGATATCGATACCCTGAGGCAGATGATAAGCCAGTCCCTGCCCCAGTTTCTAAATAGTATTGTCACTGTGGCCAGCGTGCTTATTAGTATGTTTGTCCTCAATGTACCTCTGACCCTAATATCACTTCTCATGGTGGCTATCATGCTTTTTGCCTCCAAAAAGTGCGCCGGTCTCTCCGGCCGCTACTTTACGGCCCAGCAGGCGGATTTGGGAAAATTAAACGGTTTCATAGAGGAAATGGTGAACGGGCAGAAGGTGGTAAAGGTTTTCTGTCATGAGGAAAAGGCGGTTGAGGAATTTGAGGAGAAGAATGAACAGCTCTTTCAAAGCGCCTACAATGCCAACCGTTTTGCCAATGTGCTGGGACCTATTAATGCCCAGCTGGGAAATGTGAATTATGTGGTCTGTGCCATTTCAGGCGGTATTTTGGCCTTATCCGGAGTGGCAGGGCTTACTCTGGGAAAGCTGGCTTCTTTCCTGACCTTTAATAAGAGCTTTAGCATGCCCATTAATCAAATCAGTATGCAGCTGAATTCCGTAGTCATGGCCCTGGCCGGGGGCAAGAGGGTTTTTGCCCTTCTGGATGAGGATGCTGAGAGTGATAATGGTTATGTGACCCTGGTCAATGCAGACTATGGGGAGGACGGCAGGCTCCATGAGAGTCAGGACCGTACCCATATCTGGGCCTGGAAGCATTTCCACAAGGCGGACGGCACCACGGATTATGTGGAGGTCAGGGGCAATGTGGAGTTTCTGGGGGTGGATTTCGGCTATAATGATGATGTTATGGTGCTTCACGATGTAAAGCTCTATGCCAAACCCGGGCAGAAAATTGCTTTTGTGGGCTCTACGGGAGCGGGTAAAACTACCATTACCAATCTGATTAACCGCTTCTATGATATTCAGGACGGAAAGATCCGCTATGACGGCATTAATATTAATAAAATTAAAAAGGGTGATTTGAGACGGTCTCTTGGCATGGTTTTGCAGGATACGCACCTCTTTACCGGGACTATTCGGGAGAATATCCGCTTTGGCCGGCTGGATGCCACGGATGAAGAGGTGGAGGCGGCCGCCAGGCTGGTCAGTGCGGACGGATTTATCCAAAAACTGCCCAAGGGATATGATACAGTGATTTCAGGAGACGGGGCTGCCCTAAGTCAGGGGCAGAGGCAGCTCTTGTCCATTGCCAGGGCGGCGGTGGCAGACCCTCCGGTATTGATTCTGGACGAGGCTACCAGCTCCATTGATACCAGGACGGAACGGATTGTCCAGGCCGGTATGGATTCCTTAATGAAGGGCAGGACTACCTTTGTCATTGCCCACCGCCTTTCCACGGTCCGTAATAGCGACTGTATCATGGTTTTGGAACAGGGACGAATCATTGAGCGGGGAACCCATGATGAGCTAATTGAGGAAAAAGGTAAGTATTACCAGCTTTATACGGGTTTGGCCGCCGGCTGAGGACATAATAATTGGACATTTTTCCTATAAAAATACGCTTTTGTCATTATAAATTTAGAGAGATTTTCGGTAAAAAAATTCAAAAATTATAAAACCTTTTTGCTCCCTGTCGGTACTTATATATAGCCGACAGAAAGGGGTGCGCAGAAACAGAAGCCGCAGAAAGGGTATATTTCAAGTAGAATCTTTGGTAGTCTGATTCTAATTCCACTTAATGAATCATGAGGAGCTGTTCTTGAATTATTCCGATTTGCAGTGAGTTTTAGCAAAGCCTTTTCGGTGGTTTTTCAGAGCATAATGCTGTAATGTGCCTTACAGTAGTTTTGTTTTGGAATTCCGCTAACACTGCAGCATCGGCAGCAGTCGAACGGAAGGGCTCATTTGTCCTAAGGATAGTACATTTCAGTGTCCGGGAAACGCTAAATGTCACATCCTGTCCGTAACGGCATAAGACCGGTGCTGCGGGCATAGGGAGCAGAAGGGATTGGGCAGGAGAGCTTATCCATGGAATTTGAAAAAAAGCTCCTATCGGCTATTAAAAAGATGAAGAATGGTGAGGAAGAAGGCTTTAATCAGGTCTATTCCGATACATATAATTACGTTTATTTCCGTGCGCGTCAAATCATGCGGAATGAAGAGGATGCCCTGGATCTGCTTCAGGTCGTCTACATGGAGGCCTTTCGGTCTATTCAGACTCTGGAGGATCCGGAAAGTCTTTTTTCATGGCTTGGCGCAATCACATATAGGCAGGGTATGAAATTATTCAGAAAGAAAACTGAATTATTGCTGGATGAGGAGGCCCAGAGCTTCTTTGACAGCCTGGAGAGTGCGGATCCAGACACCATGCCTGAGAGATCCGCAGAGCAAAAGGAGCAGCAGGAGCTGCTTTCTTCGCTTATAGAGGAGCTTCCCGAGGCGCAAAGGGCTACGGTTGTTGCTTTCTACTATGACAATATCAGGATTAATGATATTGCCGAGGTTATGGACTGCTCGGTGGGTACGGTGAAAAGCCGTCTGGCCTATGCCAGGAAGTTCCTGAAAAAGCGTCTGGCGGAGGAGAGCTCTCAAAAGAAGCATTTGAAATCTGGCCTATTGGCTCTCTCTGTTCCGGCCATTTATTATGCGGTTCAGCACTTGTCTCAGGAGACGGTTCTGGCGGCTCCAAAGGCCCAAATGCTTTATTCCGGTATCTGTAAGGGAATAGGGCTGACGGCAGGAACCATTGGAGCGGCGGCAGCGGCTGGAGGAACAGCGGCTTCAGCAGGTGCCACGGCGGCGGGAACAGCGGCTTCAGCCGGCACAGGGGCAACGGCCGCCGGTGCCGCAGCAGCTTCGGGGGCAGGCGTATCCAGTGCCGCAGGGGCCGGGACAGGCGCCTCTGCATTGGCTACAGCGGCGGGTACCGGGGCATCGCTTTCTCTTACCGGAACAGCTGCCGCAACTACGGTGGCAGTGGGTGGTGCAGGAATAGCGGGAGGCGTTGCTGCAGCCACAGGTTCCGGAAGCGTGGCAGTGACGGCAGGTACAGTCACGGCAGCGGCAACCGGAACGGCGGCGGGCAGTGCGGCGGCTGCAGGTACAGCTGCGGCGGCTGCAGGGAGTGCGGCAGCGACCACGGCGGCGGTGGCTGCAGGAGGCTCTGCAGTTAAGGGAGTTGCTATTGCGGTGGCAGTGGCGGTGGCAGGAACAGGAACCGCTACAGCAATCCACTATAATGAGACCGTGTCGGGACCCAAGGCAAAGTCAGTATCGGAAGCGGGTCTTGTCAGCGGGGATGAGGCTTTAGTTTCTGAGGCAGCGACAGATTATGCCCCTTCTGATGAGGATATTGTTTCTGAGAATATAGTTCCGGAGGAGCTTCCGGAGATTCCGGAAGCCGCTATTGGGCCGGAACTGCCGGTAGAGGAGACTCTTCCTGAGGAAGGAAAGGATATCGGGGAGGAGGTCCGGCCGGAGAAGGAAAAGACGGTTTCGGACAATAAGCCTGAAGAATCCGAAAAGGAGAAGTCTGTTTCTCAGAATGAAAAGGAGTCTGTATCCCATAATACTAGCCGCAGTAAGTTCAGGATTCGAAAGGCAGAGTCTAAACGTCTTTCGGAGGCGGTAGCCTCATTCCTTTTCGTCATGGGAGGCAGCTCCTATGATGGCAGTGCGGATAACGCCATGCTGGAGTCCGCCTATATTATAGGGAAGACCAATTTGAACGGAGTGGACGGCCTGTCTGTTTCAGGAAATGAAGTATATATAGATTCTCCCCATATCTCTGAGGCTTATAAGGAGGATGACAGGGTTATTATCACCGGAGGCTTCTTAATGGGGCAAAACAGTCCTGTTTATGGAAGATCATCCGCTCTCTACTCTTTCATTATTTCTGCCGGTGAATCGTCAGAAAAGGGAGATTTTGGACATTTGTCTATAGAAAAATTGGTTATAAGTCAGAATAAGGTTTTGGAGTCCGGGAACCCTGTTGAATCGGAGAAACCGGTTCCCAGAGAAGAAAAGCCGGATAAGAAGGATGAAGTCAGAGAGAAAACCGGTCAGGATAGTGTCAGTAAGAATCAGGCGGATCAGGAAACAGGGAATGTGCCCGGGAATGTTCATGAGATAGAGAGTATGTCCGGAGCCATCGGGGATTATGCGGAGGAATATTAGAATTTTGGTGAATATTGAAATAGAGATGCTTTGATGGTCCATAGGACCTGAAAGGGATAGTGCAGACGAATCGAGTAGGGGACGGAATTCCTCTGCTCGATTTTTTAGGTTCTTCCTTTCGATTTATTATAGTGTTATAATAAGACGATATTGTCTTTTTCAACAACCTGAGAACCGGGTTCATGTATAATTAACGGGGGTAAGACCTTCCATGCAGGGAAATCTCGATAGAATACTTAATGGTGAATTTAAATATGAGACGGGAACGCTTTTCTTTTCTGAGGATGATATTTCTTTCACAAGTTATCCGGGAGAGACTCCGGAAGGAAGCTTCCGAATCTGGTCCGATCAGGGTCTGCCTGTAGAGGGGGAGATTTTTTCCTCCAATCCCAGATTTATCTGCAGGAATCCCAAGTTTAATGCTATTAATGAGGAGATATTCTACTCTATAGATACCTTGGGACTAAAGAATGATGACAGGATAGAGGGATCGCTAACGATTATATCTAATGCGGGAGAATATATTCTTCCTTTTGACATACAGATCGTGAGGCGTTATCCCAAAAGCTCTTTGGGGGAGATTCGGAATCTTTTTCATTTTACAAATTTGGCCAGGAAGGATTTTGACGAGGCCGTTAAACTTTTCTACTCTCCGGGATTTATAGAGATCTTTAATGGACCGGACTCCCGATTTAGGAGCAGATACCGGATATTTTCTGGTAATTTCGGAAATCCGGGCAATGTGGAGGAATTTCTCATTTCTATTCACAAAAAGACCCCCATCCGTTTTTCATATGATGCCGATGAATTGGATATTTCGGATATTCCTGAGAAGAAGAGCTTTGAAATCCAGCTAAAAAAGATTGGTTGGGGTTATATCAGGCTTTCCCTTGAGTCAGATGCTGAATTTCTCGTCCCCCTAAAGGAAGAGGTCTATGAAAGGGATTTCCTGGGAAATACGGCTAGGCTTTTCTTTCAGATCCTTCCGGAAAAGCTGCATGCCGGGAAGAACTATGCAACGATTTCTATCCGCTCAGCTTATACGGATCTGAAAATACCTGTATTGATTCGCAGGCGGTCTTTTGATTCGGATAAGCAGCAGGTCCATTTGGAAGGGCAGAGGCTTCTCTCGGAGCTCATGAAGCAGTATATTCAGTTCCGTTTTCATGAAATAGACGGACGGGAGTGGTGCCGCCTGTCCTATGAGACGGTGGAGAAGCTGCAGCTGCTGGATGGTAAGGATCCGGAGATTAGACTGTATATGGTCCAGGTGCTTATTGCGGAGAACAGGCGCAAGGAGGCCAGGTACATTCTGGATCATGTAAGGAATATGCTTTCTCTGGGAGGCGCCACTCCTGAACTGTCGGGCTACTATGCTTATCTGGATGCCCTTTGTGAGCAGCAGGAGGATGTGACTGGGAAGAGTGTGGAGCTGGTTAGAAAGCTGCATCAGGATAATCCTAATTCCTTCCGTCTCTTGTGGCTTTTGATATATCTCGACGAGACTCTGGGCAAGGATCCCGTGAGAAAGATGAAGCTCTTAAAGGAGCATTTTGAAGGGGGCTGCAGGAGTCCTTTGATTTATATAGAGGCCCTGGAGGCTGTTCGGGAGAAGCCGGAGGCCATGAGGGCTGCGGATGCTTTTGAGATATCTGTCCTGCGCTGGGGGGTCCGGCGGGGATTATTCTATGAAGGTGTTTCCCAAAGGCTGCCCTATTTTGCCTATAGGATGCAGGGCTATTCACAGGGGTTTTGTGATTTGCTCTTAGCCTACTATAAGGTCTATCCCAATGATGAGCTTTTGAGCTGTATTATAATGCAGCTGATTCGGGGAGAGAGGTCGGACAGGGAAGCCTTTCTAAAGTATTCCGAGGGAATTCAGAAGGAAATGAAGATTACAAGGCTTTATGAGTCCTATCTTTTTTCCGTACCACAGGATTACCGCCCCCTCCTGCCCCAATCCGTCCTTTTATATTTTGGCATGAAATCGGATGTACCGGATGATAGAATGGCTCTGCTTTATGCCAATATGATACGGCATGAGCAGGATATTCCCAAGCTTCTATATTCCTATGAGGAGAGAATTCTGTCTTTCGCGGCTAAATGTGCCGCTTTAGGGAGGATTGATGATAATTATGGCGAGGTTTACCGCTATGCCGCCTCTGCCCGGGATTGCAAGGAGAAGAGTGAATTCCTGAAAGCAATCTGTCCCTTTGTCTTTATGCACCACATTACGGTGACAGATGACAGGGTACGCTATATCTGCGGTGCGGAGGATGGTTTTGTGGAAGTGCGCCGTAAAAGCGTGACAGACGGGAATGCCTATATTAGCTTTTATGGCGGTGATTACGAAATTGCCTATGAGGATGGCTATGGGCGGAGGACCATGGACATGGCCGGGGTCAGGGACAGGACCATGTTTCTGCCTTCTGAATTTGTGAATGCCCTTAAGGGAAGTCTTTCCAGTGATATTGGTCTGGCCTTCTATCTCTGTGGATCCGGGAGGAAGTTTCCCTCTGTGAATTCTGTAAATGAGGGCTGTGCGCGGCTGCTCATTGACTCGGAGGAAGTGGAGGGGGATTTCAGGGATGAGTATAGGCGCTGTCTCCTGAATTTCTACTACGATCAGGAAATGCTGACGGAGCTGGACAATCTCATGGCCTCTTCCAATCCGGGTGACCTGTCCCGGGAGACTAGGGCGGAGCTCATCCGTTTAATGGTGATGAGGGGGATGCAGAAGGATGCTTATGACTGTATTCTCCGTTATGGCACAGAAGGACTGGATCCCAAGATGCTGGTAAAGCTGGCCAGCCGTATGATAAGGGAAGAGATTCATACGGAGGATCCCAGGTTTTTGAGCCTTGTTCATGCGGTATTTCTAAAGGGCAAATACGATGAGACGGTGCTCCACTATCTGAATGAGGCTTTTCAGGGCACAGCCAGGGATATGAGGGATATCTGGAGATCCTGCAAGGCTTTTGACGTGGATACGGAGGCCATTGAAGAGCGGATCCTGACACAGATGATGTATTCGGATTCCTTTGTGGGAGAGAAGGCGGATATTTTCCGGAGTTATGTGGAAAAGGGCGGGAGAGAGAAGGTTATTCAGGCCTATTTGGAGATGAACGCCTATGAATATCTCGTGAAGGAAAAGATTACGGAGGATTTCGTTTTCGAGGAGCTTCTGCGAAGGCACCGGGAAGGGGATGGCATGGGAGATGCCGCCGCCCTGGCGCTTACCTATTATTATGCCTCAAAGGAGGAAAAGGACCCTAAGGTGCTTTCAGATATATCGGATCTGGTGAAGAGGCTTTTATATCAGGGTTATGTGATGAATTATTTCCTCCTGTTCCGGGATTATGTGCCGGAAGTGGATTTGTTTGTGGATCGGTCCTTCATTCAATACCGGTCTAATCCGGATGCGGATGTGGTTTTGCATTCCCTTTTGTCCGTGGGCGCTGAGGAGAGGACCGGCTACCGGAAGGAGAGACTGCAGAATGTTTATCAGGGGCTGTTTTCAAAAAACTATGTGCTCTTTTTCGGGGAGACCATGCAGTACTATATTACGGAGGAGAACGGAGGCAAGTCCAATCTCACTTTTTCGGAGATTCAGGAGCTTTCTGATACCGATTCCGTGCGAAATGATTCCCGGTATAGTCTATTAAATGAAATGGTGCTTATGCATATGGTTCAGGATGAGAATAGCCTGAAAACAGCCATGGAGGAATATATAGAGAAGTCAGAGATTGTATCTGAGTTATTTAGGTTGAAGTGACAGCGTGCGCTGCGATTGAGGTTGGAATGGAAGAGAAATGGGTTGTCATAGGGATAGATTTGGGGGAGAGAGGGGCTCAGATTTCCTACTGTCTCAATGGGGAGAGAGAGGTGAAGACTTACTCCCTGTCCCGGGAAGAGGATCAGTTCCTGATTCCCCTGGAGGCCTATCAGAATCCGGAGAATAAGGCTAAAAGCTTTGGTTTTGAGGCACAGGCTGCCGCTGAAAAAGGGAAAGGGGAGACCGAAAAGGATCTGCTCAAGGGTGCCATGGAATCGGAGGATGGGGTGAGACTTCTGGGGCTTTATTTCTCATACCTCCTGCATTTGCCCAAAGAGATATTGGGGACAGAGGTCAGGGCTCTTGTTTTCAGCCTGCGGGAAGTGGACCAGCGCGTGTGTCAGGTCCTGGAGAGGGCTGTGGAGTCGGCCGGCATCCAAATTCCTGTAATCCGTTATGTCAGTTATGGAGAGAGCTTTTTCTTCTATGCCCTGAGTCAGAAAATAGAGCTCTGGCGGTATGGGGTTGTCTTGTTTGAATATGATGACAGCCGGTTTGAGGTCCGCCGTCTTACGGTGGATCAGCATTTGGAGCCTGCCTTTGTCACGGTGGAGGAGAAGTCCTATCCCATTATGCTGCCCTTTACCGGTCAGGATAAGGAAAAGCTGGATAGAAGCTTTCTCTCTATTGCAGAGGGGGTGACAGGGACAGGGGCACTTTCGGGAGTATATTTGACAGGTTCTGCCTTCGAGGAGAGGTGGGAGAACGGGACATTGAAGTTTCTCTGCAGCAGGGCCCGGGTTTTTCAGGGACAGAATCTCTATTCTAAGGGGGCCTGCTATGCGGCCACGGATGTGGTTTCCTGGAGCCGTCTGTCGGGCAAATTTGTTTTTTTGGATAAGAATTCCCTCCGTCAGAATATTAGCATTAGGGCGATTTCAAAGGGGAAGGAGGAGCTTCTTTCTGTGATGGATGCGGGGCTTAGCTGGTATAATGCATCTGCGGAAAAGGAGGTTCTGCTGGGTCAGGATAAGGAAATTGTGGTGGTTTTGAATGGAATGATGGATGAGAATGAGAGGAATGTGGTCCTCCGTTTGAGCCGTTTTCCGGACAGGCCGGATAGGGCCAGCCGGGTCCTGCTCAGGTTTTATTTCGAGGAAAGGGACATTCTTGTGGTAGAAATTCAGGACCTGGGTTTTGGGGACCTGTTTCCCTCATCGGGAATGGTACAGACAGAGCGAATAAGGCTTCAGGAGGGATAAGTCTCTATAGAGCCTATGGGTTAGGAAGGTAATTATGGTATACAGGTGTGTGGGTCAGAGAGCCTCTGTTCCCTATCTCATAAAAGATGCCGGCATTGGAATCTATTCTGCGGAAGAGCTGTGCTATTATATCCGGGAGAATATTTTCATGCTGGACAGGGATTTTTTTACAGACGATCTTCTGTCCTTTATGCGAAAAGAACTGATTCTGCCGGAGCTGGAGGATAAACTCAGCCATATTATTCAATATGGGGGCTCCTTTTCCGACTTAGTTGAGGAACTATTTAATACGGTATCCTTTGTTTCCAGGAGTGAGCTGGGAACCATCCAGAGGGCTTTAAGCGTCAGTGACAAGCTGGGAGCCTATGAGAAATTGCGGATAAAGGGGGATTTCCTCATGAAATGCGGCCGTCCTGCCGCTGCCGTGCTCTCTTACAGGAAGGCTATTGACGGTATGGATGAGAAAAAGATGCCGAGGGAGACTGCCCGCATCTATCATAATATAGGTGTGGCCTTCGCGTCCCTATTCCTTTTTGACTTGTCGGCCTGCAATTTTGAGAAAGCCTTCTCACTCTGTCCTGATACAGAGGATTATAGAATTGCCTTTCTGGCGGCCAAGCGTCTTTTCCTGTCAGACAAGGATTTCAAATCTTATACGGACAGGGAGGCGGTGGCTAAGGCTGAGCTGGATGAGGTGGAAGCCCTGTTCGGGGCAGGGAAAAAGGCGGTTGAAAAAAGGAAGGATGAAAGAGCTTACAGAAGTGCGCTGAAGCTCTTGGATAAGGGGGATAAAGAGGCTTTCTTTAAGGAGGCGGAGAAAATCCTAATTGACTGGAAGAATGAATACCGGGGAAGCAGTGCAAAGGAGATCTGGGACAAAAAGACCTGACGCTGGATAATGGGTTTTTGTAAATCCCTGGGTCTGAAAGGATGTGTAGATGTTCGGCTGGTTAAAAAAAATTTGGAAAGGCTTTTTTCAAGATGAGGAAGACCTGGACGATTACCTGACAACGGAGGTGCTGGAAAAGTCTTCCCTGCCTGTCCGACTTTCATCCATTAATGTCAGAAATCAGGATCAAAGGGAGAAATTCGTTCAAAGCTGCTGTAATCAGTTGGTGGAAATGAATAATGAAATCGACAGGGCCACCATGGAATACCGTCTGGTTACGGAGTATCTGACGGATATGGAGCTAATAGACAGGCTTTCCCCTGATATCCGGAAATCGATGAAGCTGTCTGCGGACAGGATTGTCAGGCTGGAAAGGGAAAGCCATAATAGTTCTGAAAGCCTGGGAAAGATATCCGAAGAGGTCTATAACATTATGGCGGTGAACGAGTCCAGTGTATCCCGTGATATCCGTCAGATGAAGGAGAATGAGGATTACCGGGAACTGGTCCGGCAGGATATGCAGAAGCTGGAGAGTGAAAAGGCGGTCAGTAATTTCCGGTCGAGAGAGCTGGCCGTTACCATCCATAATATGAAGAATATGGCCATTATCACTGTTGTATTTGGTGTTCTGGTAATGGTACTCCTGAGCATTATGCAGATTTTTTTCAAGATGGATGCCACCCTGGGCTATATTGTGGCCGCCGCCCTCATAGCCATTGCCTTTACAACGGAGTATCTAAGGTATACCAAGGCAACCCATGAGCTCAGAAAGACAAGCAGATACCTGAAAGCGGTGATCGAGCAGCAGAATAAGGTGAAAATCCGCTATGTGAATGTCACCAATGTCCTGGATTACGAATACCGCAAGTACCGGGTCAATGTTTCAGATGAGCTGGCCTACTTCTGGGAGGCCTATCTGGAAGAGAAGAAGGCCCGGGAATATATGGAGAGGGCGAATTCTGATATTATAGCTGAGAGGACGAAGCTCTTGCGCCTCCTGCGGGGTTCAAAGCTCAAGGATCCCGCTATTTGGCTGAATCAATGCATTGCCCTGACGGATCCCAGGGAAATGGTGGAAATCCGTCACAATCTCATTGGCCGGCGCCAGGCTTTGAGAAAGCGGATTGAATATAATACGGAGAATAAGAATCAAACCAAGGAGGAGATAGATTCCCTGGTAAGGGAATATCCGGAATATGGACAGGAAATCCTGAATTTGATTTCCACTTATGATAGGTCAGGAGGGTTTGCCTAGGACAGACTTGGTTTATGGTTTAGTTAGGACAAAGGAGGTAGAAAATGAAGTTATCAGACATTGAGGTTCTAACCCACAGTAGCATTCGCATAAGGACAGTTCAGGGAGTGGTCTATTTCGATCCTTATCAGATCAAGGGGAGCCCTCACGATGGGGACTTTATTCTAATTACCCACGATCACTTCGATCACTTCTCTCCGGAGGATATTCAGAAGGTGAGTAAGAGCGGAACCCTTCTCCTTGTACCTAAGAATATGGCTGCAAAGGCCGGGAATGTGGCTAAGTATGTTGGAGAAACCAAGGCCGTGGAGGCCGGGGAAGTACTGGAGCTGGAGGAATTAAGGGTGGAGGTGGTTGCTGCCTATAATAATAATAAAAGCTTCCACCCCAAGAGTGCCGGCTGGGTAGGCTATATCCTGGAAACAGAGGCCAGACGCATATATGTGGCGGGAGATACAGATGTGACCAGGGATAATCTGTCGATTCATTGCGATATTGCCCTGGTGCCGATTGGAGGCACCTATACCATGAATGCTTTTGAGGCGGCAGAACTGGTGAATTCCATTCGCCCGGAAATTGCCATACCCACTCATTATGGCAGCGTGGCAGGAAAGAAGGGGGATGCGGAGGTCTTTCAGAGGGAGGTTAAAGCCCCGGTTAAAGTAGAAATCATGATGCAATATTGAAAGGCGGGATTTGACCCCGGCGGAGCATTTAACGCAGGGAGGCTTTTCACATTGAAATATAAGGGGGGATGACAATATAGTCATCCCTCTTTTTCTATCGCAGAGCCGCCGAGATGAAATTTGTCGGCTAAAGCCGACCGGAGGCCCGCGGAAGGCCCTGTTATCATGAACTAACTAATAATTCAATTTTTCCATACATGTAGAAAATGAGTTTCTACAGGTAAAATATGAAACTTCTTTTGTAGAATACCGTTTTACAGTTGACATAGACAATAAAACATGATAATTTTTGAAACACGCCACATTTCGTGACTTTGTGAATGCAGCAGGGAACCGCATTCGGAAATCCCGCATTTTGTGTGGGACACGCCCATCACTTCGCGGGGGCTGGTCGTGTACTTATACCGAATTTCCGAAGAAATTCGGTATTCTGTCCATTTCAAAAATGAGAGACTGGGGGAAGAGGCTTTGAGCGCAAAACAGATTCTGCAACGATTTCTGCAGATTATTGTGGTCCTTTTGGGCATTAGCTTTTTGACATTTATGCTGACATATTTGGCACCCGGCGATCCGGTCCGAACCATGTATTCGGCAGCCGGCACCATTCCCACCGAGGAAGTATTGAATGAGCGGAGGGAAGAGCTGGGGTTAAATGATCCAATTCTGGTTCAATATGGCAGATGGCTGGGCAATTGTCTGCAGGGGGATTTTGGTACCTCCTATTCAACCAAAAAGCCGGTGGGACAGCTTTTGTCTGCCAGGCTCTGGCCTACTGTCAAGCTAGCCCTTCTTTCGCTAGTACTTATGCTGATCGTATCGGTTCCCTTAGGGATGCTATCCGCTGTCTATCAAAATAAACCAATTGACTATATAGTGAGAGGTTTCACTTTTATTGGCGTCTCTATGCCAAACTTTTGGGTGGGCCTCCTCTTACTCTATGTGGTTTGTCTGCAATGGGGCCTGCTGCCTGTGGTTTCCACGGGAACGGGCTTCCAGAAAATCATTCTGCCGGCCATTACCCTAGCCTTTGCCATGGCTTCCAAATATACCAGACAGGTCCGTACGGCTGTTCTGGAGGAGCTGCATCAGGATTATGTCATTGGGGCCAGGGCCAGAGGCAGTAATGAAAGGGAAATTCTCTGGAAACAGGTATTCCCCAATTCTCTGCTGCCCCTCATCACCATGCTGGGCCTGTCCCTAGGGTCTCTTCTGGGCGGAACCGCAGTGGTGGAGGTTATTTTTGGCTATCAGGGTCTTGGAAACCTGGCCGTCTCCGCTATTACCAAGTATGACTACAATCTGATACAGGGTTATGTGCTTTGGGTTGCTTTGATTTACATGGTCCTAAATCTTCTGGTGGATTTGTCTTATTATTTCGTGGATCCCAGAATTCGGCTGAAGAAGTGATTCTATATAGAATGGGATTATAGATGGTTTTTAGTGGAAGTGGCGGAGTGTTTTTCCCTCCGGATTAGCATCTTGTATGGAGTAATCTTATGCAAAAGTTTATGGGATTTGTAAAGAAGAATAAGCAGTTCACGATATTTGCCTTTCTTGCCTTGATTCTGGTCTTGATAGCCATTCTGGCCCCTGTTATTACGAGTCAGGACCCCTATGCCACAAGTCTGGGGGATGCCCTGCAGGCTCCCAGTGCGGAGCATTGGTTTGGCACCGACAAGCTGGGACGGGATATATTTACCAGAATTATATATGGCAGCCGGCTCTCCCTGACATCCTCCCTTATCCTGGTGGCTATTATTTTTGTCATAGGCAGTCTCCTGGGGGTTTTGGCAGGATATTTCGGAGGCATTGTAGATACCGTTATTATGCGGATTTCCGATATGATGATTTCCTTCCCGGGCATGGTTCTGGCCATTGCGGTTGCCGGAATTCTGGGGGCCAGCATTATAAATGCCGTTATCGCCATCGCCATTGTTTCCTGGACCAAATATGCCAGAATGGCCCGAAGCCTGGTGCTAAAGATTCGGCATGTGGACTATGTATATGCGGCAGTGGTTACCGGCTCCAAGGATGTATCTATTCTAAGAAAATATATGATTCCTAATATTCTGCCTACCATGGTTATTACGGCGGCAACGGATATTGGAAGCATGATGCTGGAGCTGGCAGGCCTTTCCTTCCTGGGATTCGGCGCTCAGCCGCCTGCACCGGAGTGGGGCCTTATGCTGAATGAGGGCAGGTCCTATATGCAATATGCCCCCTGGATGATGCTTTTCCCGGGACTTGCCATCCTGATTACAGTGGTCATCTTCAATCTATTGGGGGACAGCCTGCGGGATGTATTGGATGTGCGTGAGGAATAAGGCTTTCTGTTATATAGGATTTTGGAAATCCGGCTTATTTCATTAAGGATGAGAAAATGCTTGATATTAAGGATATTACCGTTAAATATGGGAAGAATACAAAGGCCACGATAGAGCACTTTTCCCTGCATATGGATTCCGGGGAGATTGTCAGCATTGTGGGAGAGAGCGGCAGCGGAAAGACTACAGTTATCCGGGCTGTGCTGGGACTTCTGCCCGGAGGCGGAGAGGTGACAGAGGGGGATATCGTTTTTGAAGGAAAGTCCCTTCTGGCAAACTCCAAAAAAGAATGGCTGGATCTGCGGGGGAGTCAGATTTCCATGATTTTCCAGGATTCAGGGGCTATGATCAATCCTATCCGGAAAATCGGGGGCCAGTATACAGACTATATTCGGACCCACAAGAAAATGTCCAAGCAGGAAGCCTGGAATTTGGCCTGCAGGATGCTGGAGAGAATGAGGCTGCCCAGTGCCGAGAACGTGATGAAGAGCTATCCCTTTCAGTTATCAGGAGGTATGCGTCAGAGGGTGGGGATTGCAATGGCTATGACCTTTGAGCCAAAGCTGCTCCTGGCGGACGAGCCCACCAGCGCCCTGGATGTGACCACCCAGGCCCAGATTGTAAGGCAGATGATGGAGCTAAGGGACGAGTTCAAGACCAGTATTATCATTGTTACCCATAATATTGGTGTTGCGGCCTATATGGGGGACAAGATTATTGTTATGCAGAATGGAGCCGTTGTGGATGCAGGAGACAGGGACAAGATCCTCCACCATGCGGATTCGGAATATACAAAGAAGTTGATTGCTGCAGTGCCTACTTTGGAGGGATTCCGCTATGTCTGATATGGAAAAGCCGGTTTTGGAAGTCAAGAATGTCACGCGGAAGTTTCCGGCCTCTGAGGGCCGATTCCTACTGGCTAATAATAATATTTCCTTGAATTTCTACAGGGGCAAGACCCTGGGAATTGTGGGAGAGAGCGGCTGCGGCAAGAGTACCCTGCTCCGCATGATTTTGTCTTTGGACAAGCCCACAGAAGGGCAAATCCTATTTAATGGGAAGGACATTGGAGTCCTAAAAGGGGAAGAGCTGCGCCGGCACCGCCGTCATGTCCAGATGGTCTTTCAGGATCCTTCCCTGGCCTTCAATCCCAAAATGAAGATAAAGGACATTATTTGTGAGCCCTTACTGAATTTTGGCCTAATTAAGAGTAGCGAGAAGGAAGAGACGGCAAAGAAGTATCTGGAAATGGTGGAGCTGCCGGGGGAATTTGCCAACCGCTATCCCCATAATATGAGCGGAGGCCAGCGCCAGAGAGTGGGTATTGCCAGGGCTATTGCCCTAAAGCCCGAGGTCATCATGTGCGACGAGGCCACCAGTGCCCTGGATGTTTCCGTCCAGCAGACCGTTGTAGAGCTTTTGGTGCGGCTGCAGAAAGAGAATAATATTGCCTTTGGCTTTGTCTGTCATGATATGGCTCTTGTGACCCAGCTGTCCCATAGGGTAGCCGTTATGTATCTGGGCAATATTGTGGAGGTGATTCCGGCGGAACAGGTTCATACCGGGGCTAAGCATCCCTATACCAGGGCTCTCCTAGGGGCAATTTTTGACCTCAATATGGACTTTTCAAAGAAGATTGAGAGCATCGAAAGTGAGGCGCCAAGTCCCCTGGATGTTCCGGTGGGATGCCCTTTCCAGAACCGCTGTGACCACTGTACTGAGAAATGTATGAAGGAAAATCCCGTTTTGAAGGAATTGGAGCCCGGGCACTTTGTAGCCTGTCATCTGTATGAGTAAATCCGGTTTTCAGGGGGATGGGGGTTCTTTTATGAAAATGAAATTCAGGCTATTTATGTGTACTTGTCTGGCGGTCATTCTATCCATAGGACTGATTGGCTGTGGCGGCAAGGCGGGAGGCAGTGGCGGTCAGACTGACGGAAAGGCCTCCGTTGATAATAGCGGAAACGGCGGCCAGTCCGGGGCTCAAGAGGCCAAAGCGGATTTGCCGGAGGATTTGACCATCGGTGTTTCTGTCTATAATACGGAGGATGCTGAGGTTGAAGCCTTCCGGAACTACTTTCAGGGGTATCTGGGACCGGCCTTTGACGTGAAATTCCTCTATTCTGACTCAATTCTAGAGGCGGAGGAAGAGATAAATTTCATAGAGAGTCTGCATGAGCAGGGGGTTACCGGCATTATCTCTTTCCTGAGTACAGATCTGGAGAAGGTTTTGCCCAAGTGCGATGAGCTGGGAATGGTCTATATGCGGGGGTCCGGGTCTATTAGTAACGAGGCCTTTCAGAAGGCATCCGCCCACAATAGCTTCCTGGGAATTATCGGTCCGGATGTGACTCTGGAGCAGAAGGCCGGATACGACATGGCCGGTTTTTTTGCAGAGGAGAGTGAGGGAGAAAGCCTCCATTATCTCATTCTGTCGGGAGGCGGCTGCATAGGGAATGAAATGCATGCAGAACGGGCTGCCGGTATGTTGAAGGCCCTGGCTGACAAATATGGACTCACCTATTCCAGGGGGGCCAGTGAATTAGCCCGGTCATCCGTGGTTCAAACCCTTGGAGAAGAAGGGGATTCCGTGCGGATCACCCTTGTTCCCGGCTATATCAGGGGTAATACTCTGGACCGTTTTAATGAGGTTCTGGAACAGAACGATTTCGATGTGACCATGGGGGTCTTAGCCCTGAATACTCTGATGCCGGAACTTGAGGCCGCTGAGAAGAGGGCCGGAAAGAATATGAGAATCGGCATGGTAGATTCCTTTACGGAGCAGAATTATGAATGGTTTCATACCAAGGATAATTTCGGGAATCCAACCATTGATTATGTGACAGGCAAGTACAGCGCCACAGTGGGACCTTCCTTTGCCGCCATGTACAATGCCTGTACCGGACAGGGAGACTTTCTAAAGGTAGATGGAAAGCCCTTCCGGCTTGTACAGAATTTCTGGACGGCCAGTGATGGTCAGACCTTTGAAAAGTTCTATAACCGGTCCATTAATGTTTATGACAATACCTATAGCACTAAGGATTTGAGAAAGGTGATTCGTCTTTATACTCCGGCTGCTACCTTTGAGGAGTTTAAGGAACTTACAGAACGGGACAATACCTTGGATTTCAAATAGAATGGAGTCCGGGTTGAGTGGCCTGGGCCAGACAATAAAGCCTGGTAAGGTCTAAGCTGAAAGGAGGCAAAATTTTATGAAAAAGAAACTATTGTCTGTTTTATTAGTGGGGGCACTGTCAGTTTCTCTTCTGGCGGGCTGCGGCGGATCCGGCGGAGCGGCTAGTTCCGGGGGCGATGCGGCAGCTGCAAGCGGAGCGGCAGCGGATACCGGTGCAAGTGCCGCGGCCCAGGGCGGCGGAGAGACTGCTGACGCATCAGGCTCCAAGACCCTGAAGTTTGGCTGCTTTGGATATGCGGAAACTCTGGATCCCGGCGATCAAATCAATGCCGCCTGGGATAACAGCCGTCTGAATATTGGTGAGTGTCTCTTCAAATTCAATGATGACATGACCGTGGACTACCTCCTGGCCGATGATTATTCCACCGAGGATAATAAGACCTGGGTTTTCCACATCAGGGACGGGCTGAAATTCTCCAATGGCAATGATGTTACTGCTTCTGCTGTTAAAGCCAGCTGGGAGAATGTCTATGCCAATACGGAAGGCTCCTCTACGCCTACTAAGTACATGGATTATGAGTCCATTACAGCCGATGATGACAAGAGAGAGGTTACCGTTGTCTTAAAGGAGCCCCAGTTCGATTTGAGAAACAATCTGGCTTATCCTGTATTTATGATTCTGGATACCAGCGAGGGATTTGACTGGGATACCAATCCTATTGGAACCGGCGCCTATATGCTGACTGCCTATGAGCCCAAGGTTTCTGCTACTCTGGTAAAGAATCCCAATTACTGGAATGGGGAAGTACCTTTTGACAATCTTGAGGTCTACTATATTTCTGATGATACCAAGACCATGTCCCTGCAGAGCGGTGACGTAAACCTGGTTGAGAATATCACCAATACTGCGGATTTGGATGCCCTTAAGGCTGACGACAACTATAATGTATCTATAGCCCAGGGCGTGCGTTGCGGATTTGCCTACATCAACTGGGCGGGAATCCTCAAGGACGATACCCTGCGTCAGGCGGTTCAGATGGCAATTGATGATGATACCCTCTGTAATGTGACCGTGGGTGGCCTCTATACACCCGGTATGTCCGTGCTTCCCTCCGGTTTGGCCTATGGCTATGACAAGCTCAAGGATCCCTTTGCCTATGATGCGGCGGGAGCGGCTAAGCTCTTAGATGATGCCGGCTATGTGGATACAGACGGAGACGGCATCCGTGAGATGAATGGAAAGAAGATTTCCCTGAATTACATCACCTATCCCAGCAGAAGACTTTCTGATTTCGCAGAGGCCGTTCAGGCTACCCTGACAGAGCTGGGTCTTGAGGTTAATGTAAATACCACCGATTCCGATACAGAGTGGAATCTGATGGTGAACGGCGAGTATGACCTGTGCGACTCCAACTGGACTACCGTGGGTAACGGCGATCCCACCGAATATCTGGCTAACTGGTACAGCAAGGGCGATGCCAACTACTGCAATTACAAGAATGATGAATTTGATAAGCTCTATGAGGATCTGAAGGCTGAATTCGATCTGACCAAGAGAGCAGAGATTCTGCAGAAGATGCAGCAGATTCTGATTGATGACGCAGCCGTATTGGTACATGGCTATTACAACAGCTCCTTTGAGTCCGACAAGACTATCACCGGAGCAAATATCCACACGGCTGACTACTATTGGATTACCACTGAGATTAAGCCTGCTTCATAAATTTTTGGGAAAATGAAGTAACCGGCATTTGGGTTTCATATTCTAAAAAATGAGGCTCTGTCAGATTACGGTTCCCGCCTTCGCATGGAACTTCTTCTATAATACGTTGGCAGGATACCGCCACTGGCAGAGCCTTTTGTGTAGGCTAGGAGCCAAAGCCTCATGGGACGCCTGCGTCCCGATGAGGCACAAGGCGCATCCCATCATCGAAGGCCCGAGGGGCCTGAGACGTGGGCGAAGCCGGAATCGAGCAGAGGGGCTTTCCTCCCCTCGATTGTCTCCGGTTAGACTTGAATATGAATTAGGTTTGAGAAATTTTTTGGAAAAGCAGTCGATAGTGCTTGACAGGTCATAATACTGTGCTATAATAAACTTACAATATATGAATGATTGTTCATTTGTTCATATATTCAAATGTACCCAAGGTCCAATTTACCGGGCCATGATAATTTATTATTAATCTAAGGAGGAAAAGAAAAATGAAGAAGACTTACAAGATTGATGTGGATTGCGCAAACTGTGCCAATAACATGGAAGAAGCCGCAAAGAAGACGGAGGGTGTCAAGGATTGCACCGTTAGCTTCATGACCCTGAAAATGAAGGTGGAATTTGAGGACGGGGCCGATGTAGATACCGTTATGAAGAACGTCCGTGATAACTGCAAGAAGGTTGAGGATGACTGCGAGGTATTTCTGTAAGAACTGACTGTTCGCTCCTTACGGATGAAAGCGACGCGGAGGAAAAGGAACGAGCTTAGAATAAGCATTGTATGCGGGATTTGAGAATAGATTATTATGAATAAAAAACAAAAGAGTTTATTAATAAGAATTATCATTGCCACGATTTTCTTTGTGCCGCTTTATCTGATCTCAGAGGAAATTGTCAAGGTCGATATTCCTCAAGTTGCCCTTATTGTCCTGTTTTTGATCCCCTATCTGCTGGTGGGTTATGATATTTTGCGCAAGGCCTTCCTGGGAATTAAGAACGGCCAGGTTTTCGATGAGAATTTCCTGATGACAGTTGCTACAATCGGCGCCATTGTCCTGGGTGAATACGGGGAGGGCGTGGCGGTTATGCTGCTCTACCAGGTGGGAGAGCTCTTTCAGAGCTATGCCGTGGGCAAGAGCCGGAGAAACATTAGCGAGCTCATGGATATCCGTCCCGATTATGCCAATATCGAGGAGGACGGCAGCCTAAAGCAGGTGGATCCGGATGAGGTCGAGGTTGGCACTATAATCGTGATTCAGCCAGGGGAGAAGATTCCTCTGGACGGCATTATTGTAGAAGGCAGTTCGGCCCTGAATACCAGCGCCCTGACCGGGGAGAGTAAGCCTAGGGAAGTGGAGCCGGATGACGAGGTTCTGAGCGGCAGCATCAATATGACCGGTGTTTTGAAGGTGAGGACTACTACGGAGTTTGACGAGTCCACCGCCTCCAAGATTCTGGATTTGGTTGAGAATGCTGCCTCCAGAAAGTCAAAATCTGAGAATTTCATTTCCAAGTTTGCTAAGTTCTATACACCTATTGTTTGCTACTGTGCCCTGGCACTGGCAATTCTCCCTCCCATTTTCTGTATGGTGACAGGAGTGGGTATGGCAGGATACGAGAGTAATGGGGCCCTTTGGGGGGACTGGATTCTGAGAGCCTGTACCTTCCTGGTCATTAGCTGTCCCTGTGCCGTTGTTATCAGTATACCGCTTAGCTTTTTCGCGGGACTGGGCGGAGCCAGCAATCAGGGTATCCTGATTAAGGGGTCTAATTATCTGGAGACCCTGTCAGAGGTCAAGATTATTGCCTTTGATAAGACGGGTACCATTACCAAGGGTAATTTTGCGGTGACAGATGTTCACCATAGCCCCATTGATGCAAAGAAGCTGCAGGAGTATGCGGCCCTGGCGGAATGTCATTCATCCCATCCCATCAGTAAGAGTCTTCAGACCGCCTATGGTAAGAGGATTGACCAGAACAGGGTAACGGATGTGGAGGAAATCAGCGGACATGGGGTGATTGCCAAGGTGGATGGAATACCTGTAGCAGTTGGCAATGAGAAGCTGATGACTAGAATTGGGGTGGAATACCGTCCCTGCCATCATGTGGGCACTATCATCCATGTGGCTGTGGATGGAGCCTACTCAGGCCACATTGTTATTTCTGATGAATTGAAGGAGAACTCCAGGGAGGCCATGAAGCAGCTGAAAGAGGCCGGAGTCCGGAAGACAGTTATGTTAACCGGAGATGCCAAGTCTGTGGCCGAGAAGGTTGCCTCCGAGGTGGGTCTCACGGACTACCGGGCAGAGCTTTTGCCTCAGGACAAGGTTAGCTGTGTGGAGGATCTTCTCAAGGAGTGCACAGGAAACGACCGCCTGGCCTTTGTGGGTGACGGAATCAATGATGCCCCTGTTTTGTCCAGGGCGGATATCGGTATCGCCATGGGCGCCCTGGGTTCCGATGCCGCTATTGAGGCCGCTGACGTGGTGCTGATGGATGACGATCCATTGAAGATTTCAAAGGCTATCAAGATTTCCAGAAAGTGCCTGGGAATCGTGAAGCAGAATATTATATTTGCCATTGGCATAAAGATTGCCTGCCTGATTCTGGCGGCCTTCGGAATTGCCAATATGTGGATTGCTATTATTGCCGATGTGGGTGTCATGATCCTGGCGGTATTGAATGCTATCCGCTGCCTATTTGTGAAGAATCTGTAGATAATATAGTTTTGGGGGCCTGCCGTGACACGCGGGAAAGCAGGGGAGATAAGGATAGCTTTATTATTCCGAATTGACTCTGGTGTCACAGGCAGGCCAATTTCTTAACCCCTGATAAGATTCAATATTTGAGAAAAATGAAAATGAAATCCATCGCAAAACGACAGTCCATAGATATGACCGGGGGACCCATGCTTGGGCCTCTTTTTGCATTTATTCTGCCCCTGATTGGAAGCAGTATTTTTCAGCAGCTCTATAATACAGTGGATTTTCTTTTCGTGGGGAATCTGCTCAATAAGACCTCTGCGGCGGCAGTGGGGGCGGGGAGCACCCTGATTACCTGCACCATAGGGCTTTTCTCCGGTATTTCGGTGGGAACCAGCGTGGTCATGTCCCAGGCCATTGGGGCCGGAAATACGGAACGGGCCAGAAAGGCCATGCACTCTTCTGTGGCTTTTGGAATCCTTGGAGGCCTTATAATGATGGCCCTGGGTATATTCTTTGCCCCGGATATATTAAGGGTTTTGAATACGCCGGAAAAGGTATTGCCGGAGGCAACAGTCTATATTAGAATCTATCTTTTGAGCCTGCCCACCTTCATTCTCTATAATATGATTTCGGGGGCCATGCGGTCCTATGGGGACTCTCAGACACCCTTTCGGATTCTGGTGATTTGCGGCATATTTAATGTGGCGGCAGATGCCTTTTTCATGATAGTCATTCCCTTAGGGGTAGCGGGCGTGGCAATTGCCACCACCGTGTCCCAGGCCCTATCCGCCCTGTTAGCTGTGATTTTTGCCATGGCTAAGGAGGCAAAGATTCGCTTAAACCTGAAGGAAATCCGCATAGATGGGGATACCTTGAAGAGAATCCTTTTAATTGGGCTGCCGGCAGGATTTCAGACCATTATTATTACTTTCTCCAATGTGATGGTCCAGTACTATATTAATGGCTTTGGGGAAACCGCAGTGGCTGCCTTTGCTACCTATTATAAGGTGGAGAACTTCATTTATCTGCCCATTATGGCCTTTAGCCAGGCCTCCACTACCTTTGCGGGCCAGAATTACGGGGCCGGCCAATATAGGCGGATTTGGAAGGGCACCATGCTCATGAATGGAATCGGGGCGGGGCTGATTTTCTGCCTGGCGGGAATTATACTCTTATTCCCGACCACCGTATTTACCTGGTTTATGAAGGATGCGGGCGTGGTGGAGGATGCCTTAAAGATAGCCTTTGTTTCCTTCCCTTTCTATTGGATCTATCCCCTCCTGGAGGTGACGGGAGGAGCTTTGAGGGGAATGGGCTATGCCATCCGATCTATGATAATTGTCATAGCCAATATGTGTGTACTGAGGATATTCCTTTTGCATGTATTCTCGGAAACCTTCCATACCATAGAGTCTCTGGCATCCGTATATCCCATTACCTGGGCCGGGGCCGCCATTTGTTTCCTATTAATGTTTGTAGTTGTCATGGCAAAGAAAATCAGGCTGGATAAAGGGGATGGACAGGCATTGCAGGGTCAGGGGGGATGAGCTTGCGGGGATAGCTACTTATTGATGTGTTTTATGAATGGATTATAATAACAGACTATGAAAAATCAGAATGAATTAAAAAGTTTACTAATTTCTATCAATCACCGGGGCTATCCTGCCTATAAGGATACTAAGGGAGCCTATCAGTTTAATGGCTATATTCTCTCCATTGATCATGTGCAGGGGGATCCTTTTGCCGCCCCGTCCCATATTAGCATTCATGTTTCGGGCAAGAGTGCAGGTTTTCCGGAGGACTTCTATAGGGACAGGCACCGCAGGGTGGCCATTGCCGATTATTTAACCAGGGCTTTTCACAGAGAGGCGGAGAGCTTTAACCATAAGGCTAAGGGATCCGGCAAGAGCGGTTTAATCTCTACCTGCAGACCGGGACAGGAGGTTCTCGAGCGCAGCGCCTGCGTCATTGACGGGAAGAGCGGGGGCCTGGTATTCCGCCTGGATGTGGGCTTTCCCGCCAATGGCAGAAGCATTAATTCCACGGAACTCATAAAGATTCTCTATGATTTCCTGCCTATATGCGTGAAAAATGCCCTTTTCTATCATCCGGAGCGGAAGGCGGTCTATGAATCGGTACTGCAGCTATCGGATGATCAAAGGGCAATAAGATCTCTGCTGCCGGAATTGGGGCTCTGCGCTTTTGTGGCAGACGGTTCGGTTCTGCCCAGGAAGAGCGGGGTATCGGAGCTTCCCATGGATAATGCTACGGTTTTTGCCAGTCCTGAAAGCGTCCGGGTAACCCTGGATCTGCCCCATAGGGGCAAGGTCACCGGAATGGGCATAGCAAGGGGAGTGACACTCATTGTGGGCGGAGGCTATCATGGCAAATCCACTCTTTTGAAGGCCTTGGAATTAGGGGTTTATAACCATATTAAGGGAGACGGACGGGAGCTGGTCATTACTGAGAACAGTGCGGTCAAGATCCGGGCGGAGGACGGCAGGTGCGTCCACAGCGATGATATCTCCCTCTTCATTAATGAACTGCCCAATGGAAAGGATACCAAAGCCTTTTCTACCGAGGACGCCAGCGGCAGCACCTCCCAGGCCGCCAATGTGGTGGAGGCCCTGGAGAGCGGCACTCAGACTCTATTAATTGATGAGGATACCTGCGCCACCAACTTCATGGTTAGGGATGAGCTCATGCAGTCCGTTATTCATAAGTCCCAGGAGCCTATTACTCCCTTCATTGAGCGGATCGGGGGCCTATACCGGGATTTGGGGGTTTCCTGTATTCTCGTAGCGGGCAGCTCCGGAGCCTTCTTCCACGTCTCCGATACGATTATTCAAATGGACAGGTATGTGCCCTATGATATTACGGCCAAGGCTAAGGAAGCGGCGAAGGATTATCCTGCCCCGGTTTTGAAGGCCCTGGGGGAGGAAAAGGTGACGGCGCCCTCCTTCCAAAGGATTCCCCTGGCCGGCCGGGATTTTCGGGAGGGGGAGCGGATAAAGATGAAGACTCTGGGAAAGGATGCTTTCTCAGTGAACCACGAGACCGTGGACCTCAGGTCGGTGGAGCAGCTTTGCGACAGTGAGCAGACGGCGGCTTTAGCCCAGATCCTAAAGTATGCGGAACAGAATCTCATGGATGGAAAGCGGTCCCTGCAGACGGTGGCGGGACTTCTGGCGGAGCTTCTGGAAAAGGAGGGACTGGATCTCTTGTTTAAGAGGTCTACGGCATACAGCGGTCTGGCCATGCCCAGGAAGCAGGAAATCTGTGCCTGCCTGAACCGCTGCCGGTTTTTGAAGATAAAGTGATAAAATCTATCAACAAGCCTTGTTTGTATTGACAAAGACTGGGAGAGGGATCTAGAATGTTAGCGTTAGCTAACATAATAAACTCGATCATTTGTAGCACAAGACCGGCAAGCGAATGCATGCTTGCATGCAAATTCATTTGCCGGTCGCAAGAACATGGAGCACGAAGTGCGGAATGTTCGCGTGCGGAATCGAGAGGGGGGCTTTCCTCCCCTCGATGC
>JAILCB010000010.1 GCA_024680595.1 Lachnospiraceae bacterium
CATTAAGACCCTGGAAAACCTCAGGGTGATCGGCATGGGATACTCCCAGGTCAAAGTTCCTGCTATATTGCTGTTTCGCCGTATAATTATGAAAGTGGCAGACCTGGGCCCTGCTTGCGTAGAAAACCTTTTCTCCCGCTCTGATAGCCGAATATGCGTAGAGCATGTCTTCATTAAAAATTGTATATCGAATGAAGCCGCCCAGTCTCTCAAAAACCTCTTTCCGGTAACAGGCACAGACATCCGAGCAAAAGAAAGCCTTTATCCCCCGTTCTGCTATATCCGCCTCCGTCTGGACCCTGTCCTCTTCGGGATAATTAAAGAGCCGGTTATACCTTTCGATGGGTCCGGCCTCCTCCCCTGCAAGCTGTCTCGCATAGGATACGGCCACCTTTTCATCGGACATAGGCTTTAATAGCTCTTCAATCAGATTCTCATTTACAGGCATGGCATCCTGGGTCATAAAAATCAAAAAGTCGGCGCCGCTGAGCTGCGCCGCCCGGTTTCTGGTCTTTCCGTGATTAAATTCCTTTTTTGAAACATGGTGGATCTCCACATTCGGATTCTCTTCCATAAATCGGGTACCGTAGAGAAGGCTTCTCAAATACTTCTCCTCCGTATTCATGATGAGAATCTTATTAGGCCGAACCGTCTGTCGCTGCAGGATTGCAATCTGATCAAAGAAACTCATGTCCGGCTTATATGTGAGAACCACCACGTCCACAAAGCCATTATTCATATCGTTCTAATAGGGCTCATATTACCGCGCCCCTTCTATTCCGGCAGGGTATTCATGTTCATACCCCGTTTTTCTGTCTGTCAGACTGAATTCTCTGACTCACATCCTTTACAGTCTGGGAAGGTGTGTATTCCGAATCTCCAAATAAGAATCTATGGAATTCCACCACATTCTGGGCAAAATCCTCCGCCACAACACAGCTGCCGGCCCGTCCCATGACTCCGGTAACCCTTTCAAAGGGGAATCCGCTCTGGTCACCCAGCCTGAATTTGCCCATTCTAGTGGCATAGGAAAGGATCTCCGTCTTGGTTAAACTGGTATTGCACAGGGGGAATATGGCATCAATCAGGGAATTCAAGGTTGCCACATCCGCTGTCATGGCCTTCTCTGCCACCTGGGACAATACGGTTCTCTGCCTCTCCGCCCTCTTGAAGTCATCTCCTTTTGTGTAACGGATACGGCAATAGGAGGTGGCCTGCAACCCGTTTAAGGTCTGACGGCCGGGGCTGGTCACATTAATGATCTGGCTCTGGGGAATGCCTATTGCCTCAGCCGTACCTATTTGATAGTCGTTGAGGAAATGGATTTCATCCTCTGTAATCTCAATCTCAATGCCACCCAGACTGTCAATGGTATCCACCAATGCCTTGAAGCCAACGGTCACATACTCGCTGATATCCATATCCAGATTGGTATTCAGCATCTGTACGGCCTGGCCGGGACCGCCTGCAGAATAGGCGGTATTGGCCTTGGTAAATGTCTGTTTACCGTCGGAATCCTCACCTATAGCACAGTAGGTATCCCTAAAAATGGAGCAGAGCTTGATCTCTCCGGTCTCATTATTGAGAGAAGCTACAATTATAGTATCCGCCAGAGTGCCTTTTCCCAGATTCATATCCCTGGAATCCACGCCGAAGAGGGCGATATTGGTATAGCCGTCCATCTTCCACTCGTCGTTTTCCTCATCCTCGATCTGGGCTAGAACCTCCTCATTGACGGTAACCTCTTCCATGCTGCTTTTATTTCCGGTATCCGCCAAATCCAGCCGGTAGACCACATATAGGGCTACCACCAGTACCAGGATAACCAGGATCTCCAGAATGAAAAGGAAATGCCGTTTCTTTTTCCGGCTCTTCTTTCGTCTGGTAGGCTGACTATAGCCTCCCCTGCTGTCCCGATATGGTCCGCCCGTATAACCGCCGCTGCTTCTCTGTGTTGTAGCCCTTTGAGAGGAAGATCTTCTATTTGTGGGATATCTTCCATCAGGGGCAGTCCGTCGTGTGGAACCCGATCTGCCATTGGGAGCGGGTCTCCTTCTATTACCGCTATCAGTCGCCATGGACTTTCCTCTTTTCGCACAAAACTCTCATAACTATACAGCAGGACTATTGTCTATGTCAAGAAAAAGGATATTAAAAGCATATAAAATAAAAGTCCTATTTACATATTCTGTGACAGCCCGGTTAATATGCATTTTTATTAACGAATCCTTTGAAAAGCGTCAGAATCATGATTTTGATGTCAAAGGTCATGGTCCAGTTTTCAATATAGAAAAGATCATATTCCACCCGCATCCGAATGGATGTATTCCCCCTTAGGCCATTGATCTGAGCCCAGCCTGTGAGTCCCGGCCTTACCTGATGCTTGATCATATAGCGGGGTATTTCTTCCTGAAACTTCTCCACATACTGGGGCCGCTCGGGCCTGGGGCCCACGATGCTCATATCCCCCTTTAGCACGTTGAAGAACTGGGGCAGCTCGTCCATACTAATCCTTCTAAGTATACGGCCCACCTTGGTGACCCGGGGGTCATCGGGTGTTGTCCAGCCCTTGGCTTCCACAGATGGCTTTTGAACTCCCATGGTACGGAACTTGTACATCTGGAAGGGCTTATTGTGTAAACCCACCCGCTCCTGCTTGAATATCACGGGTCCCGGAGAGCTGCACTTTATTGCTATGGCTGAAATCAGCATGATGGGGGAGAATAGGATAATGAGGCAGATGGAGCCCACAATATCCACTATCCGCTTCATCAGCATATTTGCCGTATTGGTCAGGGGTACGTGGCGGATATTGATGACCGGAAGCCCGTCCATATCCTCCATATAGGGTCTGGAGGGTATAACCCTCTGATAATCCGGCACAAATTGGGTATGCACCCCGGACTTTTCGCAGAGATTCACTATCCGCTCCAGCTTTCCATATTCGTCCAGACTAAGGGTTATGGCAATCTCATCCAGCTTATTCTGGGGCAGAATATACTCCAGATTACCGATTCGGCCCAGGACCTTGACTCCCTTGTAGACAGTACCGGCCTCTACCTTGTCATCCAAAACACCCCTAATGACATAGCCCCATTGGGGATTAAAGCGCACTTTATTAATATAGCTCTCTGCCGTTTTGGAATAGCCGATAAGCAGCACGTACTTCCGGTTCAGGCCCTTTCTCCGGATAAATCGGAGAATGTAGCGTACTGTATTTCGAAATAGGGTAGTAAGGAAGATATTCACGAGATAGAAATAGAAGATCATTTCCCGCGAAAAGTCCTGTTGTCGAATGACATAGAGAACCACGATGAAAATTAGCATTCCCACCGTGTTGGCCTTGACTATATTTAATAGCTCCCGCAGTCTGCCGGACGCCCGCTTGGCATGATAAAGGTCAAACTGCCTATATAAGAACAGATAGCCTATAATCAGGAAGGGCAGGGCCTCCATATACATGAGGTAGGGCAGATGCTCCACCCCTTCATCCCGAAGCGGGGATATGAACTTTAAGTAATAGGCAAGATTATATGCAACCGCAATGACCAATGCATCCAGCACTACATGCAGGCGGTTAAAAAGCCTCTGATTATCCTTAATCAAGATCTTCCCCTAAATAATTCCGCATTTTCAGCGGTTAATTCTACCAGAGATACCCTGCCCGGAAGGGACGGGTTCCTCCATACATAATCCTCTCCCGCGAATGCCCTCAGAAAAAACCGGCAAATCTGCGGAAACAATTCAGCCAGAGCTCCAGCTGAATTCTGACATAATGACCAAAATTCCTTCTCGAAAAAGGATACTTCTTGCCGTGTCTGCAGAGAAGATATCCCCTCTTTAATCCCGAGAAATAGGGTCTTCCATAGCCTCTAATCAGAAAGAAGACAGCCTTAATCCCGAATCCCAGGAGCAGAAAGGGCAGATTTAATAGGATCTGCAGGGCAGGCATATTCTTCATGATGAGATACATATTATTCCGTGCGGAAATTCTCACCTTGAAATCATTATAACGGGAGCCTGTGGCACCGGACCCCAGATGATAGACCAGGGCCTTTGGCTCATAAACATTCCGATAGCCCATGATCCTGGCCCGGTAGCCTATGTCCACATCCTCCAGATAGGCGAAGTGAAACTCATCAAACCAGCCAATCTCGTCCAGAATGCTTCTCCTGTAAATGGCGGCCCCTGCACAGGCCGCAAAGATATTGCATCGCTTCGAGCAGCGGTCCCTGTGCTTTCCCTTGGCTCTTGCAAAGGCCCAGCCAAAGGCACAATAGAGATCCCCTGCGTCATCAATCCTGTCCGGGGCCTTCTGCTGCAGCATCTTTGCGGCTACGGAAAAGATTTTCTCGTCCTCCTTGATGGCCGCCAGCAGATTCTCCACAAAGTCCGGCTCCGCGCAGGTATCATTATTTAAAAGCAGTACAAAAGGAGTTTTGGACGCCTTTATCCCTTCATTCACTGCCCGGGAAAAGCCAAAATTCTGCTCCAGCCTAATATAAGCGGCCTCAGGATAATCCCGCTCCGCCTCCTCCAGACTCCCGTCATGGGAGGCATTATCCACGACAATTACATCAAAGTCCCGGAAATTTTGATCCTTTAGGGATTGAAGGCAGCCGCCCAGGCATTCCCTGCCATTGTAATTTGGTATTATAACGGTTACTTCTCTCATATTCAGTCAATAATCCTAAGGACGCTGTGTCTGTAAACGAAATTGCACTGTGGGATCTATGATGATTAAATATCCCTTTTCCCGAATCCGTCTGCAAAACTCCATGGTATCCTTGCAATAGAGATCCATGAGCTCTGAGCGGACCACACAGGCGTGACGGCTCACTGCCTCCACGTCCTGACTAACGGCGGCCCGATGCATGTTTCCCGAAAAATTGGTATTCATATCGGCATATAGGGAAACTCTGCGGCCATAGGAATCCAGAGTATAGCCATTACAGAGGATTCTTCCCCCTATTCCGGTAATCCGGCCCCCGACCAGGCCCACCTCGGGCCTTATGAAATAGGATGAGAGCCTTCTCTCATAGTCATTCTGCTGAGGGAGCAGAGCGGGGCTTAGAAGCAGCTTATAAGTTTCCGCCGGAATCTCATTCCCGCTATAATTCACATGATAGAAGCCTCTATGGGCCGTATCCTCCACTTCTGCCTCAATCCCCCGCCTCCTGAAATAATCCAATATGGCCTCCCTGGCCCGTTCATAGGCATAGGGCTTGCTGTCCGGATTATCCGCGGTGGAATTTTGAGATGCCTTCCAATGATAGAGGACCTTTGGAATATGCAGGATATTTTCCGCAGGAATCCGCTCTGCCAGCCTCAAAAGCAGATCGTGATCCTGGGCCCCGTCATAGTCACTCCGAAAACCTCCCGCCTCACGGACAATAGCCGTCCTTACTGTCAAAAGATGACAAATATAATTATTGGAAAGCAGAAGATCTAGATTATAATCCGGTTTCCGGTTTGGGGCAAAATAAGTCTGACCGTCAAACTTGTCCTCATCCGTGTAGACCATATCCCCGCCGCCCTGCAGGGCAAGGGCAATTTCATAAAGGCTGTCGGGCTCCAGGAAGTCATCATGGTCCAGGAAAGCTACAAAATCCCCCTCTGCCAGAGAAAGAGCCTCGTTGGTATTTCCGGAAATCCCCAAATTCTCGGCCAGCCTTTTATAACGGATAGGAAAGCTTCTTTCAGGCTTATTGGCAAAGGTATTGACAATGGCCTCAGCCCCGGTCTCTTTCCCCCCGTCGCAGATTATGACCTCATAGGGTTGATAGACCTGCTGCTCTATGGAATCCAGAAGCCGGACAAAATCCTGAGGCTCCGGATCACAGACCGGAATGAGAAGACTGATAGAAATCGTTTTCTCCATCTCTAGGACTAGGTTTGACAAATCCCGGTCCTGTCGGGTCCCCATTTCCCTTCCATAGCTGCTGTCCGAAATGATCCGGGCCGCCTCCTCCATGGTGCGGAAAATGGAAGACTTGATTCCATTTCTCTCTGTATAGGATTTTAGCTTTTGTGCCGCCACCTTCAGCCTATCAATATTCATGAAAATTCCTCGCCAGAATATGCCGGCAAAGCCCACTTCCGTCAAAACTCATTCCCGGATATTCTCCACCTTACTGCTTTTCCACTTACCTATCTCTCAGCAATTCCCATTTCCGCTATTCTTTATTCCGTCGTATTCTGTATCTCCTTCAGAATCTGAATAGCATTTAGAATGAATGCCATCACTTTCTGCGGCCTATCCATATGCAGGGGCAGCATGGACAGGAAAAGGGAGCATTCATATAGTCTGGTCATTGAGTAATCAAAGTGGTTTTCCTCTAATAGTCTCTTGAAAACCTCAATATAGGAGCTGAGATCCCCGTCCACCTTGAGAGAAAGCTTCAAATCCTCCCCCATAACGATCTCATAGAGCCCGCTATTCATGAAATCATAGGCCCCGCAAACGGAATGGGATAGCTTTGCCACATCATAATAGGGATCCGTATAGATATCCTCTTCCCTTGTGGCCCCCTTAGGATCGATTAGCCTGATAAGATCTGAGTCCGGCGAATAGAGAATATTGGAGAAGCACAAATCGCCGTGGCCCGCTGCCGCCTCCAGCCTTTCCCGGGCTTTCCCTATCCGGCCATCGTAAGCGGCCTCATATGCGGCAATAATCTCATCAATGCCTGCATACCCCGTCCCGGCCCTAATCATCTGCTCCAGGGCAGGAAAATCCGCATGCTCCTTTAATGATAGAATCCTCTGCTCCAGCTTTGTAATATAAAGGGCTTTCTTCTTTTCATAATAGGCTTCCCAGGAAACCTCTTTTCTGTCTCTCTCCGACAGAAACCGGAAAAGCCCCCGCAGAATACGTTCAAATTCATCTAGAGAGATGGCGCCATGGACATAGCGTATTGCTAAGTCCGACATATGCATGCGCTCCATGCAATAGGAGGCCCGGTCTCCCTCTTCTCTGTAATCATAGGGCTGTACGAACCAGTATTTCATCCTGTCGGGCAGCAGATAATAGAAGTCATGCTCCTCCCGGATTTTCTTTTTATTACTGCTCCTCTTCACCACCATATGCTCGTCTCCGGACAGGGAGTTAAAGAACCTGGCTTCAAAACCGCTGGTAATGAATTGGAGAAAGCGGTCCCTCTCCGACAGATCCGCAAAAGCATCACAGGAAATCTCTTCAAATTCCAGGGCCTGTTTGCGGAGCTCTGTGGGACCGTCGGTGCTTTCCATATAACGCTCCCACTCTTCCGCAGAATAGAAGAGTATGGCTGCCGGTCTGTCCTGGCATTTCACCACATAATTCTCCCGAATATAGGCCGTCTTTCGGAGCAGAATCTGAAACTCCCCCTCATCACAGACGGCGGAATCCGAGAAAATATGAATTATTGCTGAGCGAGGTGGAATATCCCGGATCCTGACAGGGAAGGCGGCATCCTCCAAAACTTGGAAACCCGCTATGGAAAAGGTTTTCTCTCCCTGCTCCCTCCTTAATAAGGACTTGATCCTGTCCAGAAGGGTTTGACGCCTATATATGATACTGCCAAAGCTCTTCTCCCCGGTAATAGTCCGGATTGCCCCTGACGGCATCTCCCTATCGTCATATATGGCATAGATGCGATTCATTCTCCCGCCACCCCTGTTTCATTATTCCTAAAGCTCTCTTATCAATCCCGCTTCCGGGCTGGACAGGCCTGACTATCCTTTCCCTCACCCCGGCGGGCTCTTCCCGGAAAACAGTCCTCAATTGATAATTCCCGGACTTCCGGACCCTATTGCTCCTGCTTCACCTTGGGAAATTTGCTTAACCGGCGCACAACCCACAAAAGCGTGAAAAACAGGGCCGCAGCGCCGACAATCACCAGTGCCACCAGGGAGTATGGCTTCTCCACCATACTATCCCCTGACAGAAAGATGGAATTTATGTATTGATTGAACTCATATATTCCAAAAATCTCTCCAAATAAGCCCGCAAAAACTTTTAAAGCCAAAAACTCCATCCCCCATCCAAAAAAAGAGGATAAAAGGATGAGAGGGCTGCGCCCGGAAACCAGCCGTCTGACATACTGAAACCAGTCATTTGCCAGATCCAAAGCCTTTAGGGCCCCCAAAGCCCGCTGGGACCGCTTCCGGCAGATGAAATATCGATTGAGATACCGATAGGAGGGCTGGAAGGACAGGTATAGGAACAAAAGGATTATTAAGCCCACAAAGAGTAGCAGGGGAAAGAGACTCAGCCTTCCCACAAATAGTAACTCAAAGGGCAGAATAATCGCGAGAAGCGCTGCCGTATCAAAAAACCTGTCTACGGCCACGCAGGACACTCCCACCTTTCCGGACCCGGTAAATAGAAAGACCTCAAATATCCGGTAAAACTCTCCTAATTTGAAGGGGATGAGCAGGTTGACAAAGGTGGTTCTGGCATAGAGCCCCAGGGTCTGCAGGATGGGAAGCCTCTTCTCTTCCATCAGCACCAGGTAGAGCCTTATAAACTTTGCCGTATGGGCCGCCAGGAATAATATCAGGAAAAGGGCGGCGCCAGCTGCTGCATTCAAGGATCTATTTCCTCCGCCTCATAGGAATCCCTTATCTCCTGTCTGAACTCCCCCTCCAGGGAGCGGGGGCTAAGCAGATACCTGCCCAGCATTTTCAGCACCCGGATTGCCTGGGAACCCATCTTTACATTAGAGACCTGATCCGTCTCCCTCCAGGAAACCGGATAGAATCTGGCCCTTTGCTTATAATATTGAAGGGCCATCACCATACAGTAATTAAAGGTCAAATCATCCGGAAAACGGAGAAAGAATTTATCTGATAACATTTCCGTACAGTAGAGATTCAGGCCGCTTCCCAAATCAAAGACTCTGCGGCGGAGACCAATGGCGAAGAGAAAATTATATACTAGGTTTCCAAAGGTCCGGAAGAGGGAATAGCCCTGCAGTCTTGATCCCCGCATGAACCGGGCCCCTAATACGCAATCATATCCCTCATAGAGCCTCTTTCGAAATACCGGAAGAAAATCCCGGATATTCCCCTGATCGTCACCATGCAGCACGATTACAAAATCATACTTATTCCTAAGGGCATATTGAAAGGCCACCTTATGGGAGCCCCCCAGACCGTAATTCTCTCTATTGCGCAGGAGCTTCAGCGGAAATCCCGGATGCTCTCTCCGGAAATCCAGAACCGCTTCTTCCGTTCCATCCGTGCTCCGGTTATTAACGACTATCACATCCGTTACATAACGCATTACATCTTCGTCCAATTGCCCCAAAACCCTTATAATCTGCTGCTGGCAGTTATAGGCGGGGATGAAAAGAAGCACCCGTTTTTTTCTGTCCCATTCCCTGTCACGCATGTTATTATCAGTCCTTTTTCTCGATGAAAATTTTCCGTGTTATGAAATTATATACCATAACAACACCCGTTGCGAATATCTTTCCGACCCACTCCTTTATATCCCACAGGAAGCCTCCCTGAAGGAAGGGCACATTATTAAAGAGAGCAACCGTACCCAGAATCAGTACCTCATTCAAGCCCAGGCCAATAAGAGAAAGAATCGCAAAGATGGTAAACTCCTTTTTCCTATCCATATTCTCGTCATGCACAAAAACAAATTTCATGCTAGAGAAATAATTAAAGATTAGGGATATCGTGAAACCGAAGAATCCGGCAGCGGCAACCACCCTCAAATCATCTCTTCCAAAAATCAGGAGAATTGCGGAGTAAACAGCAAAGTCAATGATGAAGGATAGGCCTCCGACAATGCCAAACCGCAATATCTGCTGCATCAACGTGGGCTTCTTTTGCTCGTCCAATGTAATTGCCTCCTTACAGCTTTTTATTTAAGCGGATGAAATCCACCACTGCCTGTTTTCCAACCTTGAAAATCCGCTTCATATTAATGGAATTAACACCGCCCTGTCTGGGGCGGAAGGTGATGGGGATATAACGAATGCGTCTCTTATGCTTGGTATAGGCCACTGTCAGCAGCACATTCGTGAGGAAAAAGTTCCTGGGGACACAATTCACCTCTTCCGAGAGAGACTGGGAGCTCATGAGACGGAAGGGCGTATTTGCATCCTTTACCCAAACTCTAAAGCAGAGGAAAACCACCGCCTTTAGCACCTTTGTAACAAAGATACGGGACAGTCCGTCCTGCCTCTTATTCCGCAGGCCTATTATCATATCATATTGACTGCGGCAGCGCCAGAAGGCCGTGAATTCCTGGGGTCTGGTCTGGCCGTCCGAGTCAGTCTGAAACACATAGTCCGCCCCTTTCTTTAGGGCATATCGGTATCCTGCGAGAATAGTGGGGCCATGTCCGGAATTCTCTTTGTGCAATATTATGATTTGAGACCGGCCTTTCGCCTCTTCCTGTAGAGTAGCATAGGTATTGTCTTTGCTGCCGTCGTCAATGATAACAAGCCGGCTATTCTTTCCGGCCATTACCACCACGGGATACCATTCCTCCACCACAGTGCGAATGGTGCTCTCCTCATTATAAGCAGGAATAATAATATATAGCTTTTCGTCCTTCTCCATTCTAGTTCTCTCTTTCAAAATGATAGTATCTACTGTCAAACCTGTTTCCATCGCTTCACAAGTTCTGAGCCATACAGCAGTAGAAAAGCGTAATAAAAGATCCCTGCTATGGTTAAAGAAAACCTATTCTCAGAAAAAAGTCTTAGCCCAAAAAATATCCAGAGCAGGAGAAGTGTGTATATCGATAGAATTCTATATCTCCCGGAATTAGAAATCCCGTAAACTCCTGCGGCGGCCGCTGCCAATACGAAAAAGTCATAGCTCCTGTGATAGGTCATAATGAGGCAGAAAAGCAGGGCAAGAGTGAAGTATTCAGTGTCCATTCCCTTTGGAAGACGAAGGGCCAAAAAGAAGAGGATGCCCATTATGACTAGGGCCAGAATCGGTGACCAGGCGGCTCCTCCCGTCAAAACCCCTACATCAATGGAGCCCTCTCCCGTCAGGAAGGATGACACTTGCAAGGGCTGGCGAATCATATCCAGAAAAGATGCACCCAGGTGCCGGGCCGCCCAAAAGGTTCCCCCTATGTGCAATAGCACAGAGGCTGCAAATTCTTTCCACCGTCTCTTATAAATAAAGTAAAGTGCCAAAGGCGCGGTTACCGTGTACTTGAAATAGGATAGGGTAAGAGAAAGGGCCACTGCAATGCCTGCCCCCAAACCTTTCTTTTCCGAGAAAAATACTGCCAGAAGCAGGAAAAATAGCGAAAACAAGGTATGCTGTCCTACTCCGATTTGATTACGCCATGGGGTTCCCGCTACCATCAAAAGCATTACAGCCAAAAAAAGCTCCCTCTTTATTTCCTTGAAAAATGTTTTTCGCAGGAGGAATATAATGCCTGCCGTGAAAAACAGGTTCAAAAGGAGCCAGATTACCTTTGCAATATGCCAGGGCAAAAGCGCTAAGGGAAAGAGTAGCATGAGGAGAGAGGGGAACTGGTTCGCCTCCATTTTCTGGGGTGCCTTGATCTCTGCAAAAGACCGGTAGAATTCATCCAGCCTTTGGTCCCCCAGAGGGCGGAATGTAATATCCTCAGTCTCCCCGCCCCTAGCCGGCAAATCCTCTCCGGGCTTATTTACCACTTGCCCCTTTTCTGTACCGGACTTTGTAGGGTCGGTATCCTCAATTTCCCCGTCTTCGGAGCCCTTCTGGGATCCCCCGTTTTCTTTTGCCCGGACAGCCGAGGAAATCGTTTTCTCTTTCTGTAATTGCCGGGATTTCCCGGCCTTTTCCTCCTCTGCATCCGCTATGCTTTGTTCATAGGGATTAATGCCGATGAGAAGGGCCCGGGAGGCATCCCACTGAAAATCCTGACTGAAGCGCAGGGCGTTTCTCACGCCCTGCACCACAGAAATTGCGGCCAGAATAATAAGCACCGCAAATATTAATTTACTCTGCCAGCTTCTTAATGACATCTTCTCTCAGCTCTTCTAATTTCTTCTCGGAATCCTCGAGACTGGTGCCCTTAATACCCATATAGAACTTGATCTTTGGCTCTGTGCCGGAAGGACGGACACAGCACCAGGAATTATTCTCCAGGTCGAAGTAGAGTACATTGGAGGACGGAAGTCCCGTGCTCTTCTCCTCCCCTGACTCCATATTCACAGCCTTGTCCAGCTTGTAATCACGGAATTCCTTGACCTTTAAGCCCGCAAATTCCTTAGGCGGATTGGTACGGATCTTCTCCATAATGGCCTGGATCTGAGCGGCTCCGTCTGCCCCCTTCAGGGTTACGGTATGGATTCCCTCCTTGAAATATCCGTACTTCTTGTAGATATTCAGCATCTGATCCCAAACCGTGATGCCATTCTTCTTGCACCAGGCAGCCACCTCACAGAGGCACATAACCGCACAGACGCCGTCCTTGTCACGGGCATGGGTTCCTACCAGGCAGCCATAGGACTCTTCATAGCCAAATACGTATTCATAGTTATTATTATTCTCTTCAAACCACTTGATCTGCTCACCGATATACTTAAATCCCGTCAGAACCTCGATAAGCTTCAGGCCATACTCCTCAGCAATGGGATCCGCCAGATTAGAGGATACGATGGTCTTGATGAGGGCGCCGTTCTTTGGCAGCTTGCCCATCTTCTGCAGCTCTCTAATTCTATACTCCGCAATGAGCATTCCGGACATATTTCCGGTAAAGGCCATATATTCTCCGGTCGCGGCATCCTTGGCATAGATTCCAAGCCGGTCTGCATCCGGATCGGTTGCCAGGACAATGTCGGCATCCTTTTCCCGGGCCAGCTTCAGGGCCAGAGTGAAGGCCTTGGGATCCTCAGGATTGGGATACTCCAGAGTTGTGAAATCGGGATCCGGCTCCTCCTGCTCGGGAACTACATAAACATGCTCAAATCCCAGCTCCTTCAGCACTCTGCGAACCGGCACATTGCCTGTTCCATGGAAAGGAGTATATACAATCTTGACATCTTTGGCCACTTCCTTAATGATCTCGGGATGGAGTACATAGGTCTTCAATATCTCTGTATACTTGTCATCCAGCTCCTTGCCGACAGCAATGTAGAGCCCCTTGTCCTTGGCCTCAGACAGATCCATGGTCTTGGCATCGCTATAGGCCTTAACCGCGCCAACTTCCTTAATAATATCCGTATCCCTGGGGGATGTTACCTGGGCGCCGTCATCCCAATAGACCTTGTAGCCATTGTATTCGGGAGGATTGTGGCTGGCAGTAATCTCAATTCCCGCCGTACATTTCAGCTCCCTCACTGCGAAGGAAAGCACCGGAACCGGTCTAAGTGACTCGAAAACATAGGCCTTGATTCCATTGGCCGCCAGGCAGAGGGCGGAAATATCCGCAAACTCAGGAGACATTCTCCTACTGTCATAGGCTATTGCAACACCCTTGTCCTGGGTTCCCTCCTTCAAAATATAATTGGCCAGTCCCTGTGTTGCCTGGCGCACAGTATAGGCATTCATCCGGTTGGAGCCGGCTCCGATTACGCCCCGGAGACCTCCTGTCCCGAATTCCAGATCCTTGTAGAAACGATCCTCGATCTCCGCTTCATTGTCCTTGATGGCTTCCAATTCCTTTTTGGTACCCTCATCAAAATAGGGATCTGTGAGCCAGTACTCATACTTTTTCCTATAATCGTCCATTTCGTCCTCCTAACCACCTTTTGTTGGGTCAAACAATTATTACAATTATATCATACTTAGCAGGGAATTGACCACTTCCATATATAGAACCCCTGCAATGGGCTGTAAAGCGCAAACAGACCTGTCCCTTCCGGCTTTTATCATGGTTCTGAGGATAGCCGGAATCCCTTACTTACTTTTCCTGGGCCTTGGAAGGAATGCACCCGAAAAGGTAAAGAAACAGGAAGCAGATGTTGTTGCCCTTATTTACTCTTCCCGGCCTTGGCGGGAATGCGTAGCCTGAAGTCACTGTAATCCAATGAGAAATTAGGATTATAATAGGGGTCCCCCTCCTGCAGCTGCTTTTTCCATCTCTCCCGGAACAAGGCCGTTTCCTTATTATAGCGTTCAGCTCGCTCAGTATCGGACCCATCTATATCATTTCCCCTGGACTTGGACTCATAGTGGAAGAGCTCTGAAAAGGGGGTGAAGACATTGAGGCGTCCCTTTTCCCGGAGCTTCAGGCAGAAGTCCACATCATTTAGGGCCACAGCAAAGGTTTCATCAAAGCCTCCCACACTGTCGAAGTCAGCCTTGGATACCATGAGACAGGCCCCCGTCACGGCAGACATATCCTGGGCATAGCAGAGTCTGCCCATATAGCCCAGATTTCCCTTGGCCATCATATAATGGGTATGACCGGCGGTCCTATGGGCTCCCAGCCCAATCACAATTCCCGCATGCTGAATGGTTTTGTCCTTATAATAGAGCTTGGCGCCCACGGCACCCACATCATCCCTCTGGGCATACATGAGCAGGTTCTCCATCCAGTCTCTGGTGATAACCTCCGTATCATTATTCAGAAGCAGGAGATATTCCCCTGTAGCAAAGGATGCCCCATAATTAATGAGATGGGAGAAATTAAAGTCCTTCATCTCCTTATCCCTAACGATTTTGACATTAGGGCACTCCTTCAGGGCCCTATAGTATTCCATGATGGATCTCTTGCTGCTATTATTCTCTACTATAATGATTTCATAATTTTCATAGGAGGAACGGCTAAAAATGGACTGTACACATCTCTCCAAATCCTCCGCATGATCCTTATTGGGAATGATAATGCTAATCTTGGGATGGGCTGTCAGGGCATAGCGAATCCTGAAAATCGTTTCAAAAGCCTTTGTACTCTCGACTTCAAAGCCACTGAAGCCGCAGGACCTCAAATGGGCTGCTACAGCCTTCTTTGCGGCAGTGATGGCATAGGTCTTGGAATTGATGTCCGCCGCAGTGGAGCCCTCATGACTTCTCCAATAATAGAGAATCTTTGGTATGTGCTTTATATTCTTCGCTGCCGCCGTGAGACGCAGAATCATATCGTGATCCTGGCTTCCGTCATATTCACTCCTGAAATGCCCCACCTTATCGGAGAGTTCCTTCTGAAATACGGAGAAGTGACAAATATAATTATTGGCCCTCAGATTATCGATGGCAAAATCCGGCTTGAAATGCAGGGTAATCATCTTGTCGACGCTATCCCCGGAGAAAGTGGTTTCATCGCAATAGAGAAAGTCTGCATGACTTCTGTCTATTTCCCTCATATAATAATAAAGGGCAGAGGGATGCAAAACGTCATCATGGTCAAATAAACCAATATAATCGCCTGTCACTAGCTCAAAGCAGACATTGGTATTGCCTGAAATCCCCAGATTCTTCTGGATTCTCTTGTACTTAATCCGTGTCCTGCCGTCAGGGGACTCTGCCTTGTCCTTATTAATATATTCCTTTACAATCCGGCCCACATAGGAATGGGCACTGTCAGAACCATCCGCCAGACATAGCTCCCATCCGGGATAGGTCTGATTGGTCACGCTTTCAATCATTTCCCTCAAATACTTCTCGGAAGTATTATAGAGAGGCACTAGAATACTGAAGATCTTTGGATCCTTAAAGACTGCCCCTCTCTCCTTCTCCCTTCGGTCCGCATCGGGAAAACTCATGGTGCCATGGTATTTGTAGGCTGTATTCTCTACCCTCTTGGCCTGTATCTTCCTTGTGACCTCTTTCACGCTGCCCAGACGTCTCACCCTCACAAAGGCAGCCAGAGTCTTTGCATAAAAGGTCCAAAGAGGTTTAATCATTTTGAAGGGAATACTGGACTTTATTTTGTCAATCTTCCCCTTCATGACATCATACTCTTCCTCAATCTCCACCATCTCTCTGGTCAGCCTGTTATTCTTTCTAATCTCGCTCTCGTATAATTTCTTATAATAGCCTTCAAGACTCATATTCTCTCTAATCACTCCTATCCAAAGCACTCGTCAGGTGCCCACACCTACCCCTGTCCTAATCAGGAAAAGCCAAAAAATCAGGAAATCGTTTTCGTATAAAGCCCTATCCTCCACAGATTTCCTTATAACTCCCTATGTAAGGCCAAATATTCCCTTCGCTTCATTTAGGTACCACCTTAATGAAGACAGGCCTGGAACCATGAATGAAGTGAGACCACCTGGTTCCTTCATCCTCCTTTGGTACATCGAACTCAAAAGTAATAGGTTTCCAGAATTTCTCATCCATACAGGCGATATCATATTCCAGATGCAGGATAGCCCGAAGGGGCAAATCCTCTATAAGAATCTGGGGATCGTCTGTATCAAAGAGAATGATATTGTCTGAAATCAGCGTTCCATTGGTATAATAGCACTTAATATTTTCACCATCAATCTGAATGGTATCCATTCTAAGAACACAGGGGACATCCAGGGGATCAAAACGAACCGAACTACATCCCTCGGGAATCATAATCTGGAAAGAGATATGATCCTCTTCATCCCTATCCGCATCCAGAATACAGGTGTTATCCTCGAAATAACCGTCTCCGAAATTGTAATATAATTTTGGATGCTCGGGTCTTCCAAGCAGCCTGGAGAGCCGCAATGTATTATCGAGACGTATGTTATTTCCTCCAAACAGCGAATACAATAACACCAGAGACAGATGGCGGCCGGCTATGAACTGCTGGAAGGCCATTTCCATCTTTTGAAACACCTGTTTTTGCTCGACACTGATTCCCAGCATCTCATATAAATCCACTCCGGGAAAGGCATTGCACCCCGCCGAACTCAGGTAATAGAATATGGCCCGGTATATTATGAAGTCCACAGGTATAGGAAAGCCAAATGTCCATTCATAATCTATAACATTCCAGCCCTTATGGAAAATCAAATTGGTGAATACGAAGTCCAAATCCGTGAATCGCATACTTCTCTGTTGACCGGGCACCTTATCCACTGCGAATACATCAATGAAATCATCTGTTACATGAAAGTTCCGATTGGCCGTTTTCCGGAGGGCGTCCGCAAAATTAGAAATTGCATCCAGGCAGCCGTCAATCCGCCCTTCCTGCCGCATTTTGTCCAGAGCCTCGCTCATGGTCTGGCCCTTGATATACTCGAACTCCAGACACTTGAAATTCCCGTCCTCATCCTCTACCCTATGACAAAGATTGGGCCGGAAACTGCTGCCATTAAACTCTGTCTTTAACTTCTCATAGGCCTCCGCCATATTCTCCAGATGATCCACGGCTTCCCCGGTCAATGGATACTTGACAACAACCATGGAACCGTCTTCACTGACCTCGATATCCGTCCTGATTTGATAGAGGGGATCCCGCTCATTGGAATGCTTTGAAAATACAGGCTTTCTGGAGAGAAGATTCGAACGCCTTCTCTCCCTTTCCAATACTAAAAGGTAGGAATTGGAAAAGAAAGGGAAATAGCCATCCCTGACCGCCTCGTCAAAAGCCAGCCCTTCATCAAAAAGCTTTAGCCTTTCTCCGTCAAAATTCCTGTCATTCTCAGTGAAATCCCCCTGAGAGGGCAGCCTTTCATCGGAATAGATGGAAATGGGAAGTTTATAATCCGGATAAGGATAATAGAAAGTGTAATCAAACTGTCCCCGCTTGGCAAGCCGGGTCAGTTCCGCTTTTGAAAACGTTTTCGCAGGACCCCCTTCCGGATAGCCCTCAATACCGTCAAAGTATCTGCCGCTGTGATCCTCCCGGCAGCCGGCAAAGTATTTCATGCCATACTTATTCTCAATGGCTATCACAATACGCCCGCCCTTATCCAAGAGTTCGGAGAGCATGGCCAGCATCCTCTCATAGGGCTTGTCTCCATCAATATAGGCGGCGGCATACTCCAGGACGCCAATCAGCATGATATAATCAAACTTGTGATTGAGCCTTTCGTAAATATCCTGGAAGTTGCCAACCAAAATAGCAATATTCTCCCTATCCTGATGACGGTAGGCATTTATCAGGCTCCTCTTCCGGCTAAGCTCTACGCAGGTAACAAATCCCGCCTTCTCTGACAGGGCACCGGTAACGGCCCCGCATCCTGCCCCAATTTCCAATACCGTATGATTTTTCTCAATAGGCAAAAAATCCACAATATTGCCCCTCAGATTGGACAGATGGTATAGCACGCTCCACCGTCTGCTGGCAGCAATGATATGATTATACTCATCAGGTGTATGTTCGCGCACAATATCTAAGAGCGCATCCTCATCTGCGCCCTCAGAATAAAAATCCTCTCCCGGATAATCTGTATAGTCAAGGATAACATGGCCTATTTTTTCTAGCTTCTCGTCCATATTTGTAATTACACCCGTGTTTTTCCTGGTTTCATGCCACTTCTATTAAAAATTCCCGTTATTTTCTATGCCTGAGTTATCTCCTCTCCATCGACATAGGTGGACTTTTCTACGGTAGTATCCATAGCCATATCATAATAACCCACGGTATCTTTCGAAGAAACAACACTTATATTGAATATATCATACATCCTGTTATAGACTGTAAATTCCCCTTCCCGATATCCGGTGCATCCCAGGGAAATCAGATACTCCCCGCCCTGCAGGCTCATGACCTGTGTAAAGGTTGCCGTCAGAATATCTCCGGGTCCCGGGGTACCCGTATCTACCTTTTCAAACAAGGTATTGGTGCCGGTAATCTCCACCCCTATCCGGTTTTTGAAGGATAGGGCCAATATAGGCTCCGATACCCTGGCATGGAAAAGCACCTTCATCCGGACAGTAAAGGTATCCCCCTTCATAATGGTATTGGTTATCTGTCCGCTATTATCGATACAGCAAAAATCAATAATATCCGCCAGCCCATTTCCATAAACGTCCTGATCGGGATTCAATACCATACCGTCCTGCCAGCGCTTCAATTTCTGTCCCTGTCCTCCGCCCCTGTTCAGAGTCTCCTCCTTAGCGGGGGAACCGGTATCCAGCTGGTGCACCAGCACCTTCTTGTACATATCAATAATTGTCTTGGGCGATCCCTCTCCCAGCTTTCTCCCCTTTTCCAGGAGAATTACCCTATCACAATACTTATTAATACTGGAAAGGTCATGACTCACAAAGAGAATGGTCTTGCCTTCCTTTTTGAATTCCTCAAACTTGTGATAGCATTTATTCTGGAAAAAAACATCTCCAACTGACAGGGCTTCATCTACAATTAGGATTTCCGGGTCTATATTAATGGCCACCGCAAAGGCCAGACGGACAAACATACCACTGGAATATGTCTTGACCTTCTGGTATACAAAATCCCCAATGTCGGCAAAGTCCAGAATGGACTGGAGCTTTGCATCAATCTCCGCCCTGGAAAAGCCTATCATAGTACCATTGAGATAAACATTCTCAATGCCGGTAAACTCCATATTAAAGCCCGCCCCCAACTCCAGGAGAGCGGAAATTCTGCCGTTAATTTCCACATTTCCCGCCGTTGGATTTAAGACACCGGTAATAATCTTTAGAATAGTGGACTTACCGGATCCATTGGTCCCAATAATCCCTACGGTCTCGCCCCTATTCACCGTCATTGAAACGTCCCTAAGGGCGTAATGCTCATGATAAAGCTTCTTTCTCGTAAGGCCCAGCGCCTCCCGCACCCGGTCCCGTTGGTGGTCGTATAATTTGTACATCTTGTCGAGATGCTCGACCTTAATTGCGGGATCCTGTATTTCCATACGGTTTCTTCTATGCCTCCTTAGAAATTCTTCAAATAATACATCCTACGCTGCAAGAGAACCCTTCAGGTAAAACTGTCCTCTTGAAATAGTCCCTCTCAACAGCCTTTAGTACATCAGCCGGCCTATTCCCAACACCCACCATATCCGCCACATGCACCAGTCACTCTGTGATGAACCCAGGCCCAAATGTCTATAGCCATGTCATACCACATTCCTCAAATGAGCCGGCTTCTCCGTTGAGTATTCAGGTCCCATTTCCTATTGCCATGTCACAGCACATCCGCGAAATGAACTTTCAGACGACGGAAGACCACTGCCCCGAAAAGGAACATGGCGCAGGTAAATATCCAAAAATAGGCTGTTGAATAAAAATGCTCCCAAAACCACATTTTGTCAAGTAGGGCCATACGATATCCGTCCACCGCATAATAGACAGGATTCAGCTTGAATACAATCTGCCAATTCCTGGAAAGGGCATCCAGATGCCACATGATGGGGGTAATCCAGACGCCTATCTGCATTAGAATACCAATAATCTGCCCGATATCCCGGAAGAATACTACTATGGAACAGGTCACATAACTCATACCCAGCACCAGCATAAAGATGCAGAAGGTGAAGTAGAAAAGCTGCAGCCAATATAGTGTAGGGGGATAGCCGCAGAGAATCAGCAGGACGCAGGCCACACCCGTCAGGAAAATATGTATGAATAGACAGCTAATTACCTTAATAATGGGAAGAATACTGATCTTGAAAACCACCTTTTTCACCAGAAACTGGTAGGCCAAAAGAGCACTGGTACCCTGATTCCAGGCATCCTGAAAGAAAAACCAGGGCACGATTCCCGCAATGAGCCATAGGACAAAGGGGTAGGTGGTCTCTCCGGTGACATCCGTTCTCGCCCCCACCGAGAAAACAAACCAATAGACCAAAACCGTCACCACCGGCTGTACAAAGGCCCAGACTATACCCAGATAAGATCCCGCATATTTGGACTTGAAATCGTTTTTCGACAGCTTCCAGATAAGCTCCTTATTCTGCCAGAGCTCCAGAGGAAGACTCACGATTCGATCGTAGAAAAAAACAAACCCTGTAAAAGCCAGATCCAACATACCGCAGGAAATCACCTTCTTGAGAATTTCCTGCCCCGGATCTGCCAGGGCATTATGATGCATAATAATATAAGCATTCCAGAGAATTACGACCAGGAATGCCGCAAATAATACTTTCTTCTTTTTTCTCATGTATATTATCGCGCCGGATTATACTAAAGATCACTTCTTAATTCGGCCTATAAATAAACCAGTCAACTATTTCCAAGAGCCGGCCCACCGGGGAATCCCTTTGCCCGTTGGGGTCAGAATCACATTAAGAGAATAAAAGCTCTTACTTATTCAGGCATGAAAAATCAGGCCAATTGCGATCCCTTTCATTCACCTTGAACTCCTCCGGCGAAATAGAATCAGGCCAGACAATGCCCAGGGCAGGATCATTATAGCGGAGCCCGCCATCATCTCCGGGATGGAAGAAATCGTCACACTTATAGGCAAATTCCGCCCAATCCGACAGAACCAGGAAACCATGGGCAAAATTTCTGGGAATATAGAACATTTTGTGATTTTCTGAAGACAACTCCACGCCAAACCACTTCCCATAGCTGGGACTTCCGCTTCTAAGGTCCACGGCCACATCAAAAACTCTGCCGCTCAGGACCCGGACCAGCTTTGACTGTGGGAAATTCTTCTGGAAATGCATTCCCCTCAATACCCCACGGGTAGAGGATGACTGATTGTCCTGAACAAAATCATCTGTAATACCCGCCTCTGCGAACTGATCCGCGCGGTAGGTCTCCATGAAATATCCTCTTTCATCTCCAAACACCTGTGGTGTAATGACTTTTAATCCCTCTATTTCACAGGTCTCTACACTTATCTGTCCCATTCTTCCCTTTCCGCCATCCTATAGTGGCCCATAAGTCATAGTATCCGGCCGGGCTCCTGCAAAGCGAGAGCCCTATCCGTCTATACCTATGACAGCAGTATCCCCTTCAAACTTATTATAAACTCAGATTCAAATCCAGATCCACAGGACCCTCAATTCCCTCCACGTCTCCCTTGGAGGAATATTGCCAGCAGTCATAGGACCCCTTATAGGTAGGGTGCTTGACCCGGTACTGGGCCAGCCAGATTTTCCAGTCCCCCAGGTCCTCGGTCCGAATCAGATTTGTAAACCAACGCTTATTGGCATAAACACCGGCCTGAAAACCGGAATTGACAATGGTCTCACAGAAGGCATTAATATTAGCGGTCCGTACAGCAGGATCCAGGGGATCCGCCCTGCCTCCGGAAGACTCCACATCCAGAAATACCGGCAGGGAAAGCTGATCCGGTTCCACCAATGAGGCCACCATACTGGCCTCCTCCACTGCCTCTGTTGCATTTAAGGCCTGGGTGAAAAAGTAAACACCCACCTTCATGCCCGCTGCCAAAGCGCCATCCAGATTCTTCCGGAAATAAGGATCCTCTACCAGGGTCCCGGTAGAAGAACCCCTGTAGCCCAGGCGGATTATCACATAGTCTATGCCGCTCTTCTTGACCTTAGGCCAATCAATCTCTTTATTATACTTGGAAACATCTATACCGATACTGCCGCTTTCCAGGTCAATCTCCCCTGTCTCCAAAAGCTCTCCGTCGTCCTCTTCCTCAATGTCGGCAGTATCCTCCTCCACAGGATCTATCTCCTCCTCTGTCCGAATCAGGGCCTTGATATCCGATACTGCTGTATAGGATATGCTTTCCCTCACCGTAATCATGGAGTCATAGAGGGGCGATACATAGCCCGGGGCATAGGAGATATGTACATTATACCGGCCGCTCAGGAGATTTGCGGCATATAGGACGCCGTCTTCATCCGAGTCCTCGTAGAGCAGGGTCTCATCATTTCCACTTACTTCACAACGAAAAGGAACTCCCTCTACAGGACGTCCCTCCCGGTCTGTTATGATCATGCGAATGTCTCTATCCACAGAGGATAGAAGTAGTGTAAGCTGGGTTCTCTCAGCCCTTGACCGGGATTCATCCAAAGACGACTTGGGATTCTCTATTGGTTCTAATCCCGCATCCTTTAAATCGAGAATTTCATCCCCTTTTTCATAAGAGCTGTCAGATCCTTGCCGGGACTGGGAGAAATCGTTTTCTTCGCCTCCCTTTCGTCCCGTCCGATCCCCTTCTGTCCGGGACTTTCCCTCTAAAGCGGTATCTTCCCGGGAAGATGAGGCAGGAGTATTGGCCACCTGCCCTTCATTCCCTGTCTGTCCCGACTGGGAATTATTATTTATGAAATGTCCGGCTAGCAGAAAAAAAGCGACAATCACAACAAGGGCGCTAATTCCTGCAATTACCAGCCTAAAAGCTTTTCCATCCATCTCTTTAACTGGCTATGTATAGAAGCTCCGGATTACCCTTAGGAACGGCGCACCGACGCGTCATTGGCCACATCCGTCAGATACTGGCCGTAGGCCGTCTTCATGAGGGGCTGGGCTAACTTTAAAAGCTGATCCCTGTCAATGAAACCCTTCTTGAAGGCAATTTCCTCAATACAGGAGATATACAGGCCCTGCCGCTTCTGGAAAGCCGCAACAAAATCCGCCGCATCCAGCAGAGAATCGTGACTTCCCGTATCCAGCCAGGCAAAGCCCCTTCCCAGGGTCTCCACAAAAAGATCCCCTCTCTCCAGATAGGCATTATTGACAGATGTGATCTCCAGCTCCCCCCTGGCGGAGGGCTTTACATTCTTAGCGATCTCTACCACATCATTATCATAAAAATAAAGGCCCGGCACAGCGTACTTTGACTTAGGACGGGCGGGTTTTTCCTCGATGGAAACCGCCCTGCCCTCTTCATCAAACTCCACTACCCCATAATCCTCAGGATTCTTCACGTAATAACCGAAAATGGTGGCTCCGGTCTCCCTTGCCGCCGCAGCCTTCAGAACCTTTGAGAAATCGTGGCCGTAGAAAATATTGTCTCCCAGCACCATGGCAACCCTATCCCTGCCGATGAACTCTTCCCCAATAATAAAGGCCTCCGCCAAGCCCCTGGGCTCCTTTTGAATCCGGTAGGTAAAGTTCAGTCCCAGCTGGCTTCCATCCTTGAAAAGCTCCTCAAACATAGGCAGATCCCGGGGAGTGGAAATAATCAAAATATCCCGGATACCTGCCAGCATCAGCGTAGACAGCGGATAATAAATCATGGGCTTATCATAAACCGGCATCATTTGCTTGGAAACCGCCTCTGTCAATGGATATAGCCTGGTTCCCGAGCCTCCTGCTAAAATTATTCCCTTCATGCCTTCTCCTTTAACCCCGTCAACGGTTATTATACATTTTCTCGTAATACTTCATGTAATCACCGTTAATCACATTTGCCATCCACTCCTCATGGTCCAGATACCAGCGGATAGTCTTTCTGATTCCGGCCTCAAAATCCGTCTCCGGCTCCCAGCCCAGCTCTCTATGAATCTTGTCCGGAGCTATGGCATAACGGCGATCATGCCCCTTCCGATCCTTTACATAGGTAATCAAATCTTCACTTACGTTCTGCTTTCTGGGATCCGAATCCGGCAGAAGCTCCCGCAGGGTATCCAGAATAATATGGATAATCTCAATATTCTGCTTTTCATTATGGCCGCCAATATTATACTTCTCACCATGGCGCCCGCCCTGGATTACTGCATCAATTCCCTTTGCATGGTCCTCCACATAGAGCCAGTCCCTGACATTCTTCCCGTCCCCATAGACAGGCAGGCTTTTTCCTGTCAAAGCATTATTAATCATGAGGGGAATCAGCTTCTCCGGAAACTGATATGGGCCATAATTATTAGAGCAATTCGTGATACAGGCCGGAAAATGATAGGTGTCCACATAGGCCTTGACGAGAAAGTCTGAGGAAGCCTTGCTGGCAGAATAAGGGCTATGAGGGTCATAAGGCGTTGTCTCATAGAAATAGTCCTCCGGGTTCTCCAGAGAACCATAGACCTCATCCGTTGAAACATGGAGAAAAAGCTTTCCCTCAGGATAGGACCCGTCCTTTCCTTCCCAGGCCCCTCTCGCACAGTTCAGCATAACCAGAGTTCCCAATACATTTGTTTCTACAAAGATTTCAGGATTCTCAATACTCCTGTCCACATGGCTTTCCGCCGCGAAATTAACTACTGTATCCACATCATACTCGGAAAAGATCTCAGCTATTGCTTTCTTATCCCGGATGTCCGCCTTAAAGAAGCGGTAATTCTCCCGCGCCGATACTTCCTTTAAGTTCTCCAGATTACCCGCATAGGTAAGAGAGTCTACATTTAGAATCCGAATGCTATCACCATATTTCTCAAACAGATAACGGATAAAGTTAGATCCAATAAAGCCGGCGCCGCCGGTGACCAGATAGGTTTTCATTTCATTCTCCTATAATAAACTCAATATAATAATGGAAAGTATAACACAAAATAGGGTATAATGAAAGACAGGGAAAAGCATATCGAAACGCCTCAGGATATGGGAATCAATCCGGAACGGAGGTAATTATGACTTTTAGTCTTTGCATGATTGTGAAAAACGAGGAGGCCGTCCTGGCAAGGTGTCTGGACAGTATCCGGGATATTATGGATGAAATCATTATTGTTGACACCGGTTCCTCCGACCGCACAAAGGAAATCGCTTCCAAATACACCGACAGAATATATGATTTCCCCTGGATAGACGATTTCGCGGCGGCGCGGAATTTTGCCTTCTCCAAGGCTAGCGGCGACTATATCTACAGTGCTGATGCCGATGAGCTCATCGATGAGGAAAACCGGGAGAAATTCAAGATTCTAAAGGACGCCCTGCTTCCCGAAATTGATATTGTGCAAATGATTTATACGAACCAGCTCCAATACAATACGACCTATAATTATGACAAAGAGCTGCGTCCCAAGCTTTATCGCAGATTACGGACCTTTGTATGGGAAGATCCCCTACACGAGTCTGTCCGTCTGTCCCCTCTTATCTATGACAGCGATATCGAGATTCAACACCTTCCCACCTCCCCGCACCAGGGCCGGGACTTTCAATTGCTGCAAAAGGTCATCAAGAAGGATGGCATCCTGTCCGACAAATTGCATAGAATGTATTGCAGAGAGCTCTTTATCGCAGGAAGTGACCGGGATTTTCTGGAGGCCGAGCCCTATTTCAGCTCAACATTGGACCGGCATGATGACATGGAGCTATTGCTAATGGATGCCTGTGTCCTCATTAAATGCGCCCGTCTAAGGGACGATGCGGAAGCCCTGCTCTATTCATCAGCTAAGGCCTTGGCCAGCGGAAAGGCCCCCTCCGAGGCCGTATTTGAGCTGGGGGAATTCTACCGGGCCCGAAAGAATTACCGGGAAGCCATTATGTGGTACTATAATGCGGCCTTTGAAACAGAAAGCCTGCTGAACAGACATTATCATGAAAGCTTCCCCCTTATTGGACTCCATATTTCCTATGTCATTCTGGGGGATCTGGATAATGCCAGTAAATACCGTGACATGTATTCCTCCAGCCGACAGGGTTCCGGCCTCACCAATTCCAAAAAAGCCAGTCTTTAAGGGACTTGTCCATAAATCCAGATCATAATTCATTGTACCGGTAAGAGAAAGGGCCGATCATTCTGACTCGGCCCATATTTTATTCCCTTTTGGGCAAAAATTATCTAATTTGTACCAAAATTTGTATTTTTTTAAATAATTTCCTAAAATACTCTTCACAAATTATAAATTTTATGTTTATATTTTATGTAACTCGCGGATGAAGAAATTGGACACATGAGCTACCCATTTTCTTCTGGTTTTATGAATTATAGAAAGAGGTATAAATGAAATGGACACCAACATTGATTCTGTCGGGGAGGCACAAAGGATAACCTCCCAAATCCAGGCTCTTTTGGGATGTTTCAGCGAGGACTTGAAAGAGCTGCAGCGCAGGGCCCTCGCAATTGCAGAACTCCTAAGTCGTCTGAGGGAGTTGTGTTTCAACCTGGAAGGCGAAATGCAGAAAGCTACAAATGAGGAAAGCTTAAACTTAGCGGCCTGGATTTTGACTGAGCGGGTCAGGGATGCTTCTGCCATAGAAATGAAATTCATAGCCCGCTGCTGCATCCTAAACACTCTTGCGGAAATCCTGAAATATAATGGGTGCTACAGCAATAAGAGGTCTGATTTCCAGGATGCAATTAAGAAGCTTTTGCTAATGACCCGAAAAGGAAATGTTGAAGCCACCCTCGGAATTGTGGTGCAGGCAACCCCCTTTACAGGAACAATAGGAGAGGATGTTCGATACCGGATATACAGTAACCTGCATTCCCTCTCTCCAAGAACAATTTTTTTCGCAGTTATCAACGGTATTGTTTCTGTAGATAAGCGGGTAATTGACCACTTAGAAATGCTTGTAAGAAAAACCTCCCCCCGGCAGGCGGAACAGCTGGTACTTGGAAATCCTGTTTATGTACTAATTCTTCTCCATACCTACGGATATTTAAACGAATTTGTCACATCCTCAATTTCCCACAGTAATTACCCTATGCTACATCTTATTACAGAACCCGAAAAATTCTTTTTTTCTGGCTTTAAGGCACATTGGTGGCCCTTACTAAATATCACAAGGGTTCAGAATGTCCTTATGGATAATCACAGAAAGATGAATATTGTCAGAATAAAGCTGGAAGAATATCTTCAAATTTGCAACAAAGAGGAACGGCAGGGCGTTAACCGTATTTTACAAAAATCATGGAGAATAGCAGATTATTATATATAATAATTCCATATGAATATTCCAGGACTATGATGAATTAGGATAGGACTGTGAAAAAAGGCTCCCGGGGCTTTCGCCATCCGGGAGCTTTCAGCGTTTACTGGAAATGTGTAACTAGAGCTAATATTCGTAGGGCGAATAAAGCAAATACCACCCACATGACCGGATGAATATCCTTTGTCTTGCCCTCGAAAACCTTGAGGATAACCCAGGCCATAACTGCAAACATAATACCTGTGGCGATGGAGTAGGAAATGGGCATCATTACCATGGCCAGATAGGCGCCCAGGGTGTCTGCCATATCTCCGTCAAATTCGATCCTCTTGGCACTGGATGCCATCAGCATTCCCACATAAATCAGGGCAGGTGCCGTGGCAAAACTGGGAATTGCCAGGAATATGGGGCTCAGAACCAGTGATACCAGGAAAAGCAGACCTGTAACTACGGAAGCCAGACCTGTTCTGCCGCCGGCTGCCACACCCGCGCTGGACTCCACAAAACTGGTAATGGTGGAGGTTCCAAGGCAGGCACCGACTGTAGTTCCGATAGCATCGGACATGAAAACCTTTCCAACTCTGGGAAGCTTTCCATCCTTATCCAGGAGACCGGCCTTATCGGCAACACCGACCACTGTTCCAACAGTATCAAAAAGATCTACAAAAAGGAAACTAAAAACAATAGCAATGAAGGAAATGAAATGAGAACCAACCCATTCAAAATTAAACTTGAATGCAGTATTGACAATTCCTCCCAGCTGAATTCCCTGAGAGAAATCAGGGAAGCAATTACCCGCATACCAGCCTGTGGACTGGGCAATCATTCCCAGAACCCAGGTGACAATAATACCAATAAGAACGGCTCCTGTCACCTTGTAGTGGGCCAGAACCGCTATAATAATGAGACCTATAAGAGCCAGGGCCACATCGGCGCTGCCAAAATCTCCCAAGGCAACCAGGGTCGCATCATCATTCACAATAATATTGGCCCCCTGCATACCGATAAAGGCAACGAAAAGACCAATACCTACGGAGATACCCAGCTTCAGGTTCTGAGGGATAGAATTAATAATCTGCTCCCGGAACTTAAAGACGGAAATGACAATAAAGATAATACCTTCGCACAAAACGGCAGTTAAGGCAATCCTAAAGGGATCCTCCACATCTGCCAGCTCCCCCAGACATACGGTATAGGCAAAGTAGGCGTTTAGTCCCAATCCTGCCGACAGAGCAATGGGGTAATTGGCCATGAAAGCCATGAGAAAGGTGGCTAAGGCCGATGCCAGAGCCGTGGCCACGAATACTCCGTTGGGATCCATGACTGCACCCAGAATGCTAGGATTTACCGCAAGAATATAGGCCATGGCGAGAAAGGTAGTGACTCCCGCAATGACCTCCTGCTTCACGGTAGTCCCGTGTTCAGACAGCTTGAAATACTTTTCCAACATAAAATCTCCCTCCAATTTCCGGCAGGCCCAATTCTATTCAGACTATGGAATTCATTGGGTTAGCCAAGACACTATTATACCCGGAGCAAACTGGAAAGCCCGGGCACACCTCCGGGACCGGCATGGAAATCGAGCCGGCTCCCTCTTCAAATCGAGTAGGGGAAGATGCAAACCGCACCCCACTCGTCTGCGAGCCCCCAGCCGGCTTTAGCCGACAAATTTCATCTCGGCGGCTCTGCGATGATAAATGCGGACAGATAATTACCGCTTATTAACAAAGTTATTATGCGAAATGCAAAAGTTAATGTCAAGTCTATCTTTCGAAAGATTAGTCTGTTTCGCGAGTATCCGTCTCCCTCCGGAGCAATTTCCGGCTGCGCTCTATCATGACCTCGTTTTCCAGGGAATTCTGAATAATAACCTCCCCCTTCCTATCCTCTTTCCGCAAAAGGTCTTTCTCCTGCAGCCGCCGCCGCAATTCCTTAGCCGTCCCCAGGCTCCCGTCGATAATGCGGATTTTGGCCAAATCACTACTCCTCACCCTATCCAAAAAGCTCTGTAATTGGGGACGGATAAAAGGATAATGAGTACAGCCCAGCACTATGGTTTCCACATTCTCCGTGAGATAGGGGGAAAGATGCTCTTCGAAATAAGGATCCAGATCCTGAGAGAGAAAATCCCCTTCCTCCACGAATTCCATGAGTCCGGCGCAGGGCACAGATACGATGTCGCTGTTTTTCCCAAATCTCTGCAAAAGCCTATGGTACTTTTCCATGGCAATGGTCATAGGAGTCGCCATGACCAGGATACGGCCCCCATGACTCCTCTGTACCGCAGGCTTAATGGCGGGTTCGATTCCCACAATAGCCAGGTCCGGATATGCAATTCGAAGCTGTTTCACAGCACTGGCAGTGGCAGTATTACAGGCTACCGCCAGGCCCTTGATGCCCTGGGACAGCAGTTTTTCCACCACGGCAAAGGTAAGGGCCCTAATTTCCCCCTCTGATTTCGTGCCATAGGGGGCATTCTTGGAATCTCCAAAATAAATAAAGTCCTCCGCCGGCATGATAGCGAGGGCCTCTTTTAATACACTCAGGCCTCCCAGGCCGGAATCCATAAATCCGATTGGTCGGTCAGAAAGAAGCTCTGAAGGGGATTTTTCCGCCTTTTCACTTCTTTGCAAAACCGTCTCTTCCTTTTCACCCATACTAATATCCTCAAAACCCATGTAAAGCGGTCATTTGCACCCCG
>JAILCB010000249.1 GCA_024680595.1 Lachnospiraceae bacterium
GCTGAGGTCAGCCCTTCATCGGCTTTGAAGGCATCCTTAGGCTCCTCGGCATTCTCATCATCGTCCTTTTCCTCCTGATACTTCTCATAATCCTCCTGAAGACCGCTCCACCAGGCATCACTGTCATCGTCCTCTCTGAAATGATGCTCTACAGCGTCCCTCAAATCCCGGATATAGTCAGGCTCTCCGGTAATATCATCCTCATCGGAGGAATCCTTGAAATCCCCAAAGGAAGTATAATACTTGCCGTTCTCCAGCTCATATACCACTCCCAGGGCATTCACCTGATTGGCGGCCAGTTTGCCCATGATATTAGCCCGTCGCGTATTATCGACCTTACTCATAAGAGAATAGATAATATCCGCCTCCTCATCCTTTCCGGAGCTCTTCAAAGTCTGATAACAGGCGAAAAGCCTCGAAAGAGAGGCATCTAGTCTATCTGTTTCATTATCTCTTAGATCCATGCCGAAGAATGCGGAAATGATCCTATAATTATAGATATCCGTTCTCAAATTCCCTGATTTTTTCGAATTCTTATTCTCTAAATAATCGTCCAGAGAAATACTTTCCGCCTCTGACGAACCGGTAAACTGCATCCATAGGCCCTGCAGCTCCGGTAATTTCCGGAGATCATAGGGATCCGGTGTACTAAAGGGATTAATGGTGCTTCCCGTCATCACATCCGTCATGGCACCTGTAGAATCCACATAATATTGCACATACAAATCGGCAAGTTGGGATTCCTCTATGATCTCGCCGCCACCGGAGATATCCGCAAGCCCTTCCGCATTCGTCACATCAAACCAGGATCCTCCCGCCAGCTCAGACTTGTAGTACATCTGTGTCTGATTAGAGTCCGTGGCGCTTTGCTGGGCCTTTTGATAGAGTTCATCCGTCATGGCCTTCATATTAATGAGGTAGGTACCGATAAATAGCACCGAGTCCTCAATGGTATGCCCTGCCCTATATTTAGAATAGCGCATAGCTTCTTTCTCATTAAACAAGGCCATCGTATTATGCTTCATAGACATGAAGATGGTACTTGTCCCCACGGTGGCTGCAAGGAGAAAGACCGCTATTTTTTTCGCATTTTTGGAGAAAAATTTTTTCATTCCTGCACCTGCTTTTTCAGGGTCTGATTGCTAGTATCAAAATATCCGGTATATTTCAGTGCCTTATCCTTGTCATAGAATTCTATGGTCAGTTTCTCCAGATCCGATGCCATAAGCCCCAGATAGGTGAATTTCTTCTCCACCTCCAGAGGGTCTTTTGAAAGAAGAGGGGTCCCGTCCTCCAGAAGCAGGCGGAAAAAGCCGATTTCCTCTGTCTCCAGGGGTGTAATTGTCAGGGACAGGAAGCCTGTTACATCATTAAATTCTGTAGTATAGCTTCCAACCTCACCAGTCTCATCCTTCCGTATTTCCATGGCTGTAGTAATATGCAAAACACCCGATTCCTCATTCGGATCGATCTTACAGTCATCTATAAAGGTATCCCCGTCATACAAGCGAATCTTCACATCGTCCACATTCTGCCTGGACAGGGCCAAATGCCGAATCTTTCCGTCGGAAGCTGTCTTCTCCCCAATTTGGGTGCCGTCGCACCAAAGCTCGAAATCCGTAATATTAACGGGGAATTCCTCCGGAATGTAGATGGAAAGCTCGAATAATTCCCTCTGAATGATGGGTTTCAGGAAATACTGGGCATCCTTGCTGTCCTGCTTCACATAGCTCTCGCCGACTACAGCTGTCTGCAAATCCATGTCCGTTCCCTGGAAAAGCTTGCTGACACCGCCACAGGTCAGCCTGTCAAAGGAATAGAGAGTGGTCGTATAGAGCTTCATAGCATCCAGCATACTGTTCTGCAGCTCTTCATATGCGTCCACCTCGTCCGTATACTCTTCCAGAGTCATGAGGCCCATCTTGTTCTTGACCGCATATTCATCCAGCTGCCTTTTCTTCTCATCAACCGCGTCCTTCAGGTTTTTGTAGGAGGTTCTAACCGAAATATAATTATTGAAGGACTCCTCCACGCTCTGATCTACCGCCTCCTTTGCGGCAATCTGATCATTGCGGGCGGAAATATAATCCAGCACATTTTCATAGAGCACATAGGGATCATCATCAATATAACGGGTTCCATCCAGGCTCCCCTTGGTCCATTCCCGGGAAATCCTGAAAAAGATAATCCTAAAGGATCCGTTCCAATAACTGTCAATTTTGTCGAGAAAGGACTGATAACTCTTCTTGAAAGCCTTAGGACTGACCTTCTGGCCATTCAGGGCCTGCTGGACATAGCCTGAAATAATATTGGTATCACCGCCGTACTTATTCCTAAGGAGTCCGTAATTGGTATTTAGCTCCAGCTTTGCTGTCGTTTCCCCGGCACAGGCCTCATAATAAGAATGATCCCGGTCCTCTGTATATTGAATCAGGCCGGGCAGAGAACTCCTATCGATAGTAGCCTCCAGAAAAGGGGGTTCAAAATCATAACCGGTAGTGACATCCAGGCCAATCTTCTTGGATAGCTTTTTCAAATCTGCCTCCAGCTTCCGCTTGTCGGCAGCCATAGTCTGGTTCAGGGTCTTTAATTTCTTTTCCAGTCTTTCAATATCACTCTTGGTGGCCTCTCCCACCTTTAGCTTTGCCCTGTTCCTCTCCACCCCGGACTCCAGCTGTTTTGCCTGCTTTTCGTGAAAGTCCGTATTATCCTTGAGAGTAACAATCTCCGTATAGAGCAGATTAATCTCTTCATTTACGGAAAATACCACATCCTGCATCTTGTGCTGGGCCACATTTATGTCAGACCGAAGCTTTAGGGGCTTCACTTCAAACTCTGACTGTTGGGCGAAATTCATCCTTTCCGGAAAATGGAATTTGAGAAGAGGAGACCAGCTAAAGGTGGACATCTTCTTCTTTTTGAGATTCAAAGCCTTTACGGCGCTCTCCATAGCGGCCCGCTTGGAATCTACCGCCATCTCTGCGCTCTCATAGGCCGAGCTGTTCTTCAGGGCCAGAGAACGGCAGGTGGACATGGTCAATTTCTTATTTGCCCCAAAAGCAGACGTAAAGGAGCCCATCAGAAAAATACCCGAAAAGACCAATACCAGAACAAAAACTATCATCCTGCCCATTATATAATTTATGGAAACTGAAGTTCTAATTGGCTTCATTGGCATCCTCCACAGCCTTAATACCATAAAACGAAAACCAGCTGCCCTCTCCCTTGCAGATAAAGCTATAGACAAGGCCGCCTCTCTTAAAGCTGTAAACATAAACCATATAATTCTCATCAAAACTATGTACAATAATATCATCACTGAAGACTTCTGTGGTATCCATATCTACCCTGCCATTAAGAGCAGGCTCATAGCTGTTCAGGATATTCACGGCCACAGCCTCCGGCAGCTCAATAGAGCTATTGCCTTCATAGATGGGCTCTCCAAAAATCTCCTTCAATTCAGCAATATCATCGGCTTTTTTGCTGCCGGACTGAAAGCTATCCGACAGGACATATACCGTATCCGCCTTATTGGAATCATCAGCCGCACTCTCATCGCTGATTCCCAGATATAGGGCATTAATATCCGGCATATAAACCACGCTATCTGTCCCTAGCTCAGGATCCTGCTCATAGAGAATCTGCCTGCCGCTATACATTTTCCGGATTTCTTCCACATTTTTTCCCAATAGTTCACTATAGATAATATTATCAGAAGAGAAGTTCCCCTCATAAATGAGACTGCCGCTGGGATCGTATAGTTTTCCGGCCCCTTCCTTATAGCCTAAATGAAACTCGCCGTCATACTCCTGGGAGCCGTCCTCCCGGAAAAGCTTGCCGGCTCCCTCATAGAGATTATCGTGAAATGTGCCCCTATAATGGCTGGTTCCGCTCTTGAAGTAGTCCGTCCCTTCCCCCTCAAACTTATTCTTTACAAAGGCCCCCTGATAAACCATAGTGGTATCAGGACTATACAGGGTGCCCTGTCCCGTTGCATATCCCTTGGCAACGTCACCTTCATAGGCCAGATATCCTGACTTTCCCAGTATCTGCACCCGACTGGAGGCCAGTCTCAGCAGAATAGAGTTATATTTGTAGGTCTGCATACCCGCGCTCTTAGTCAGCGAGGAAAAGATAGATGTGGTCACCGAGATATACCAAATACTCAGAACCCCTACAATAATAACAATAGCATAGGCCAGCTTCTTGCTGATAAGCCAGCCAAAGACCGAGTAATAGTCATGCTTATCCTTGGGCCGGACATCCAGAAGCTTGAAAAAGAAGTCCCTTATACCGCCGATAATCCTGGTCTTAATAAAGTTCCAGCTAAGCCAAAGCCTGAGCTTGGAAACTATCGACGCGAATTTGGATTTAATTGTGGAAAATAGAACGCTGAATAGATTTCCGCCCATTACTAATTATCCTTAGAATTTATTCCAATACCCTATCTGCAAAGAGCTTAATTAATGCGAAGCTGTCCAAACTCGCCCTCAGGCTCGGCCCCATTTAGGTAGTGCTCACAGTCAAAGAGATACCACTTGGCGATCCCGTCCCAAGGACATTCCTTGACTATCTCGGACAAACGGTTTCTCGCCTGATAGAAATCCTTTTGATAATAGAAATCCAAGGTCTCCCTAAACTTTTCCCTATACATGAGCTTCAGTTTCCTCTCCCTGGCGGGACAGGCGTCCAAAAGCTCATATAAGGACAGGCGGATATTTCCCTGCAAGAGAATATAACCAATATACCTCTTCTCTCCGGTATCCTCCCTATTGACAATCAGCTCAGTAACCACAACCCTCAGCCCCAGACTGCCAAACCATTTGGTATATTCCTCGATCTCCCAGGAATGCTCTGATGACAGGAAGGTCAGGCTCTGGGCCCCAATACCCACAATACCGTATAGGAAGGAGGAATAGTAAATGAATACAGACACATCTCCCGCCTTCTCATCCGTAGCATCCCTATGAAGGAATTGAATGGCATACTCGGAAATGCCGGTGGTCTCCTGCAGGTACAGCAGCTCCAGAACCGACAGGGAACTGTCCTGGGAAACCAGAATTCCATCCTTCTGCTCCCGGTAATCCACGATATAGGACAGAATCCTGTTCAGCTCCTCCACCCTCTCCATCGGGGTCTGGGACCGGTTATCCCCGGTATAAATCAGCATCAGGGTGCCTTCCGCAGTAGTAACGTCCCCATTCTTCACCTCAAAAATGGAATTCTTGCCCATAATCGTCTCTATATTCTTTGGTGCAAATCGATAATAGGCCTCGAAAATCCTATACTTGTCATAATTGACCTCTTCCAGTCTCTTTCCGGTCTCGGAAAGGGAGGTCCACATAGACTTCATATCCTGGGGCAGGAGATTGGGAATATCCACCTTGGTTTTTCCCAGCCCCACTGCCCGGATCTCTTTCTCAAATTCCCGGATATCCGCCCCTCTGAAGTAAATAATAAGTAAAAGGATAATACTAACTATTACAAAGATTATTCCGAATATAACCCCAACTCTGACAGAATCCCCCCAAAGCATGGAGTTGGTATAATCCGTACTAATAATGGCCGCCAGGGCATACTTTGGAGACATATCATTAGTGGTCACCCCCACCGTCAGGTACTCCTCCC
>JAILCB010000250.1 GCA_024680595.1 Lachnospiraceae bacterium
GTAGGAGATAATGGTATCATAGAGCAATTTGTAATGGATTGCATTGATACTTTAGATGTTGAAATTTCAGATAATCCGGATTTTGTTTTTTGTGGAGATTTTGAAACTCACGATTTTTTGAAGTATGACTGTGTAAGGATATATATTAATGGTGAGTTGGAATTTCCTGATTTTAATGTTTATGACTATGCTTTAGGTTCTTTACATCTGGAAATGGGTGACCGTTACAGAAGATTTCCCTTCTATTTGTGGAGAGATGGTACAGCCCGGGAATTTGAAGAGTCATTGCGAAGAAATAAGCTGCCAGACAGTGCATTTAACAGAAAATTCTGCAACTATATAGTCTCCAATGGAGCATTTGTAAATCCTGTAAGACATCAGTTTTTCGAGCTTTTGTCAGGATACCGGTGCGTAGATTCAGGAGGACTTTTCTGTAATAACATAGGATATCAGGTTGAAAACAAGGATAGCTTCCAGCGTGATTATAAATTCTCTCTGACATTTGAAAACGAATCCTACCCAGGATATATCACTGAGAAAATCGTCGAGGCATATAATGCAGGAACCATCCCAATATACTGGGGGGCTGCTGATATTGGGCAGGAGTTTAATGAGAATGCGTTTATAAATGTTTCCGATTATCATACACTAGATGAGGCGATAAAGTATATAAGGTTCATAGATGAAGACAGGGAAAGCTATATGCGGATCCTGAATGAGCCATTGATAAAAGATACCAGCATGAGCAAGAGCATATACGACAACGATGAAGCCGGGGTTTTTATCAGAGAGATACTCCTAAGGGGGAGGGAATCAGCATACAGAAGAACAAAGTATGGAAGACCCACTATCATTGAATCCAGATATAAGTGTGATGTTTATGCAAAAATGGCAGAGACCATAATGTCGCAGGAAATACCACTGAGTGAATGGCTAAGGAAAATGAATTCAGGATCAGTGTATATATATGGTGCCGGATTGATAGGTAAAATCCTGAGTGATGTTTTTAACAGGAACGGAATCAGGATCGATGGAATGATTGATTGCTCCAAATCGGGTAATTACAAGAACGTGGACATACTAAGCGCGGACGGACTTTGTTTAGAAGAAAATGCCTTGGTAGTCAATACTGTTTATGGGAATAAAGACGCTCTAAAGAGAAATCTTGATTGTGAAGTTGTTGATATATTTGAAATTGTTGAGACTATTAGATGAAACAGGTTTAATTTTGGCTTTGAATGGAGTGTGAAGATGTTTCAGTTAAAACCGGCGTTTACAGCCGGAGCCGTGCATAACGGAATTATTTACTTTTCGGACAGTTTTATCAATGCCTTGTACGCAGCAGATATTGCCAGCGGGAATTGCAGATACCTTGGAATGTTTCCGGGTGAGCAGGCCGAAACCCGTCTGATACATAGCAAGGCATTTGTATACAGTAAAAACATAATAGTATTTGCGCCCGGAAAGGGGAAATATATTCATCTGTATGATGTGACAAGAGGTGAGCTTAACAGGATAGAGTTTGATTGTGGTGATGACAGCTCCTTTTCATCTGCTGTGTTGTCAGGGGATGAGCTGTGGCTTCTGCCGTCGGACATAGCATGTCCGGTAATATCATGCAACATAGCCACAGGCATGATCGAAAGCTATGATCTGTTTGAAGGAGTACGCAGGAACAATAATAACTCCGGCGTAGGTGTAAGATATACATGTATGGGTGAAAAAGTTTTTGCCGCTATTATTTATACATCGGTTATGGTTGAGTTTAACCTTGGTAAAAAAACATCCACAGTATATGATCTGCCTTTTGTTAAGATCTATCAGATATATTTCTCGGATAAGGAAAGATGGATATGCACGGACAACGAAATATACAGGTGTCTGAATGGAGAAGACGGATATACAAAGATGGATACAGAAGAGCAGATCGTCACGCCGGTGCTTTTTTGGGATGAGAGGCAGGGAGACATGTATGCTGCTTCTTCCCTGGGAGGATGTATGTATGTCCTTAGAGAAGATAAGTTTGTAAAGATCAGCGACATCAGGCTGGAAAAGTGTCCAACATATACACCGGGATATTTTTATGGTGGATTTATTACCGAAGGGGAAGGAATTCTAATTTGCCCGCCATATGGGAAAGATGCCATGAGCATCAGGAACGGGAAAATAAAATGGCTGCCATTTCATGTAGAAAATGGCGAAGCTGTGCTGTTTGATGAAAAGAAGGCCTTTTTCCCAGAAGACGATAACATGCTCTACGAGGGCGGGCCAGTCAGGATATCCGATTACATTCCTTTATTCCGCAGATGCCACGAGACTTGAATTTTCATTGATTTTGGAGAAGATATGAACAACAGGGAATCAAAGTATATTTTATATGGCACGGATAATCTAAGCAGGGATGCTATGGCTTTTTTTGGCAGGGAAAGCATTGCGGCTTTTTTTGATCCTGCATACGAGGACGGAGATATTGACGGGATAACGGTCATTACAGATGAAAACCAGTTTAAGAATTGCTCAAAAAATAAACAGGTTGTTCTTACATGGTCAGGTATTAAGAATATTACAGATGCAGTTGAGCTTATGTGCCGGCTTGGAGTCAGATATAAATTATTTGGTGAGGCTGCATCTGAAGTAATCGATGATGAGGCTGTAAAATACAGTGAAATGAATATAAGACCGGTTTTTGCCTTTGATGATTCCAGAAAGCATTATTTCGCAAGGGACAGAGTATCCAGGGCGGGATCTGTAAACCATTATTTCTGGCAGGACCTTTGGGCTGCAAAACACATATATAAACACAGACCGGAAACACATTACGATATCGGCAGCAGGGTAGACGGCTTTATTGCAAATGTTCTCAGCTTTGGGCAAAAGGTCAACCTAATTGATGTAAGACCGTTGGATGTGAATATTCCGGGAGTTAGTTTTACACGGGCAGATGCGACACATCTGGACGGAATAGACGATGGTTCGATTCAAAGCCTGTCCGCACTGTGTTCACTGGAGCATTTTGGACTTGGGAGATATGGCGATCCTCTCGATCCGGAGGCGTGTTTTAAATGCTTCGATGCAATTCAGAATAAGGTTGACGCAGGAGGGCATATATATATAGCGGTGCCAGTCGGAAAAGAAGGAGTGGAGTTTAATGCGCATAGGGTATTTTCTCCGAATACTATTATAAATGAGTTTTCCAGATGTATTCTAAAAGAGTATGCTGTTGATTTTGGAACACATATTGAATATGGTGTTGATTATAATGAGCTGAATGAAGCGAAAGACTATGAATATGGATTGTTTTATTTTGTAAAAAAAGGATAGTCCATACTATATTAAATCTGGGATGGATATGAATTGTAATTTATCAGAGAAAGAACAATTGATAAATCGTGCCATTGGAGACGGATGGCTGGTATGTTGCTACGGACTCGGGCATATGGGTAAAACTATCTGTAGTGAAATACCGAAAATATACCAGTTAAAGGTA
>JAILCB010000066.1 GCA_024680595.1 Lachnospiraceae bacterium
AGCCGCCTTCTTGGAAATGTGGATTTACCCCGGGACCTCCGGCTTTAGTCTCTGTCCGCCTTGGAAATGCGGCTTTCCTGGAGACTGGAGCTAACAGTCCACCGCCTTGGGAATGAAAGCTCTCTTGAGGCTCCGGCTTAAGGAACCGCCCCGCCTTGGGAATAAAGCTCTTCTCAAACTGCAGGCTTTACTACTTCTGTAAAAGTAGATTCTCTAGCCCACCTAGATTAAGCCTCGATTATGACAGGCTGTCGCCCTCCTTGAGAACTGCCCCCAGCAGAAAATCATGGGCGGACATCCGCTTCTTTCCCTCCAGCTGCAATTCCAGCACGGTAAGGCTCCCCTCTCCGCATTTCACAGAGAAATCATTCTTTCCCACTCTAATCACCGTTCCGGGAGCCACTTCCCTGTCCTTTCCATTCGAAAGACCTCCTGCCGGAGAAATGCTTTCCTCCCCTGACACAGTACCAGTTCCCGAATCCACTGCCGCCTTCCAGATTTTCAAGGTCTTTCCATGAAGAGCCGCAAATGCGCTGGGCCAGGGATTCAGGGCCCGCACCAGCCTCTCCAGTTCCTGTGCAGAACGGGAAAAATCCATTCTGCCCATTTCCTTTTTCAAAGTCGACGCATAGGTGGACAGGCTGTCATCCTGAGGCCTCTCCTGCAAAGTCCCCTTGTCCAGGGCCTCTACAGCCTCAACACAGAGCTCAGCCCCCACATGAGACAGCTTATCAAATAGACTGCCTCCCGTCTCATCGGCTTCAATAGCCACACTTCTCTGCATATAGACAGGTCCTGTATCCAGGCCCTCATCCATATGCATAATAGAGATTCCCGTCTCCTTTTCCCCATCCATAATGGCCTGCTGGATGGGCGCCGCCCCCCGATACTTGGGCAGAAGCGAGGCATGGACATTCATACATCCATGAACCGGCAAATCCAGAATCTCTTTTGTCAAAATCTGTCCAAAAGCCGCCACCACAATTAGGTCCGGCTGTACAGACCGAATCCTGTCTACCGCTTCCGCCTCTCTGACCTTCAAAGGCTGAAAAACCTCAATCCCATGGCTCAGAGCACATTCCTTTACGGCAGACATGGCCACCGTCCGCCCCCGGCCCTTGATCCGGTCTGGTTGGGTAATCACTAGCGGAATCACATGCCCTGCCTTTATTAATTCCTCCAGAACCCCCACCGCGAAATCCGGGGTCCCCATAAAGACAATTCTCAATGCTTTATTCCTCTACTTCCTCGTAATCCTCATCATCCTCTTCGACATCATGGAGGGCGCCCTCAACTAATTCCACATAGAGGTGGCCTGCCAAATGGTCACATTCATGGCAGACAGCCCTTGCAAAAAGCTCTGTCCCCTCCATTTCCTGCTCCTCCATATTCTCATCCTGAAATACAACCTTGACATAATTGGGCCTTGTCACCTGTCCCGCCTTGCCGGGAACTGACAGACACCCCTCCTGTCCGGTCTGACTTCCGCTTGTTTCCACGATCTTGGGATTCACCATCACAACGGGGCCTTCCCCGATATCGATAATAATAATCCGCTTCAATATTCCCACCTGCGGTGCCGCCAGGCCCACGCCATTGGAGTCATACAATGTATCATGCATGTCGGCAATAAGCTCCTTTATCCTGGGAGTAATCTGTTTTACTTCCTTTGCTTTCTTTGTCAGAATCTCATCGCCGATTGTCCTAACCTGTCTCAATGCCATATAAATCCGCTCCTCTAATATTCTCGATGTTCTTTTCCCAAACTTTTCCTTAAAACAACTATACGCCAAAGAATTTGAAAAATCAGGGTTATCTTCTTAATAATCCATTAAGCCCATAAGCGTATAGAAACAACATAAATGCTAAAAAGTTACTATATCATTACAGCCAGACAAAATCAAATAAAACCGTATTCCTATGCCCCGGCTCCCGCCCAAAAGCAGACAAAACCGCCCTCAAAGTGCTTCCTGCAGAAAACAAAGCAAAGCAGCTCACTAAGGTGGTAAAGCCTCGATGCCTTCCTGTAAAGGGCAAGGCAAAGCCGCTCATATGGGATCGAAGTCAAATAATACCGTAGTCCGTCCCACCGGATTCTCCCTCCTCCATTTCTCTATAGCATCCTTAATTTCCGCCAGACGTTCATAATCCGCATGCTTCACATAGACAGTATAGCGGTAGGAGTCCTTTAGCTTTGCAATAGAATCCGGCGCAGGTCCCACAGTCACCGCATCCGAAAAGGTCTTGGTCAGGCGGGCTATTATATCCGCCATTTGTCCGGCCTTCTCATCCACCGGGCCCTCGATCAAAACCTTTAATAAATGGGACACCGGAGGATAATTCATGAGGGAACGAAATCCGATTTCCTCTTTGTAGAAGCTATTATAATCTTGTCTAGAAGCCGCCGCAATACTGTAGTGGTCCGGGCTATAGGTCTGAATCACCACTTCCCCGGGCTTTTCCGCACGTCCTGCCCGGCCCGCGGCCTGGGTCAAAAGGTCAAATGTCCTTTCTCCGGACCTATAGTCTCCTGCATAAAGCGAAAGATCCGCCGCCAGAATCCCCACCAGAGTCACATTGGGAAAATCATGACCCTTTACAATCATCTGGGTTCCCACCAGAATATCGGCCTGACCGTCAGAAAAGGCGGCCAGAATCTTGTCATAGTCCTCCTTTTTCTTGGTGGTATCCGCATCCATTCGAAGCACGGAAGCCATGGGAAAGAGCTTCTTCACATTGTCCTCCACCTGCTCCGTCCCGGCCCGCATCCCTCCAAAGTAGGAAGAGCCGCATTCCGGGCATTTCTTTCCGCTTCTAGTCCTATATCCGCAATAATGGCATTGCAAGGTGCCGTCTCTATGGGCGGAAAGAGCCACGTCACAATGAGGGCACTTCATGACAAAACCACATTTCCGACAATTCACGAATCCCGCATAGCCTCTCCGGTTCAGAAAGATCATGGTCTGCTCTTTTCTCTGCAGCCGGTCCCCTATTAGGGTCTTCAATTTATTCGAAAATATGGATCGATTTCCTTTTTTCAGTTCCTCCCTTAAATCAACGACGTGAACCCGGGGCAGCATACCTCCCTTAACCCGTTCATTAAGTTCATAGAGCCTATATTCACCCCGCTTTGCCCGATAATAGGCATCCACCGAGGGCGTTGCGCTGCCTAAGACCACGGAAGCCCCCGAAAGCCTGGCTCTTTCAATAGCCGTCTCCCGGGTATGGTATTTGGGCATATTCTCGGCCTTGTAACTGCCTTCATGCTCTTCATCAATTATAATGACTCCCAGGGATGGAAAAGGTGTGAAAAGCGCTGACCTGGGGCCTATCATAATGTCTAACTCTCCCCTTCTGGCCTTTCTATATTGATCGGATCGCTCCCCTTGAGAAAGCTTGGAATGAAGGTAAGAAACCCTATTACCGAATCTGGCATAGAAACGCATTACGGTCTGAAATGTCAGGGCTATTTCCGGAATCAGAACAATAGCCTGCCGTCCCTCCTGCAGAACGGTAGCAATGATCTCCATATAAACCTCGGTTTTTCCGGATCCCGTAACCCCGTGTATAAGTGTTGTATTCCGAATTCCCAGGCCATAGTCCTGCCGAAAGGAATCCACTATCCTCTCTTGCTCTAATGAAAGTGAAACAGGAGCCTTTTGAGAAGGTGTCTTTATATCCGGATTCCTATATTCCACAGTGCTAATCAGGGAAACCATGCCCTTTTCGGACAAAGCCTTCACAACAGACAGGCTTATCTGCAATTTGTCCCGAAGCAGTGAAAAATCTATCTCAGGACAGTCAGCCAGTGCTGACAGGAGCCTGGCTCTTGCAGTCTGATGCTTTCTCAGAAATATTTCTGCCTGGGACCTAGCTTCAGCAGGGGATAGTGAGAGGCAAACCACCTTTCTCTGCCGTTCGGGAACAGCCTTACCTGCAGGAAGTACAGTCTTCAATGAGCGGATAAGGGTTCCCCCATAATGCCTCTTCATCCAGGCTGCCAGGGAAATCAGCTGCTGCTCCGGTCCAAACTCCTCCTCAGATGCCACCACATCCAGCAGATCCTTGAGCTTGTCCTCATCCACATCCCTTCTATCCGTCACATCCACTATATATCCCAGAATCTCCCGGTTACCTTTTCCAAAGGGAATCCGGACCTTGGCCCCGGGTACAGCCCTCTCCTCAAGAGCGCCGGGGATGCGGTATTGAAAGGGACGGTCCAGCTTCTCATGTGAAATTTCCAGGATCACATCTGCGTATTTTGGCATATATAATATTCACTCATCCTCTAAATCTAGGGCTGCAATTGTCAATGCCTCGCCAATCCCACAAGTATACGGCCTACAGAAGATCTTTCTCCATACTCTAGACATCGAAACCCGGGCTCTTGGGGAAAAGAGTGCCCTATCCCGACCAGAATTCTGATGCTCTGAAGGCAGCACCTGTCTCCTTAGCTTTCCCTACACCACCGGATTCTGCGGAAAAACACCCTGTCCCGCCCGGAATTCTGGCTCTCTGAAGGCAGCACCTGTCTCCTTAGCTATCCCTACACCACCGGGTCCTGCAGAGAAAAACCCCTGTTCCGATCAGAATTCTGGCTCTCTGAAGGCAGCACTTGTCTCCTTAGCTTTCCCTACACCACCGGGTTCTGCGGAGAAGAGCGCCCTGTTCCGCCCGGAATTCTGGCTCTCTGAAGGCAGCACCTGTCTCCTTAGCTATCCCTACACCACTGGGTTCTGCGAAGAAAAGCGCCCTGTCCCGCACCTTATTTCTGATCTGAGGCCAGGATGTCCCGGATCAGATCCCTCTCGTCCATGGGATACTTAACTCCCTTGATCTCCTGATAGTCTTCGTGTCCCTTACCGGCCAGGACAATCACATCCCCGGGCTGGCCATGGTGAATGGCATAGGCAATAGCCTCTTTCCTGTCCGTGATTCGTATATACTTGCCATCTGTCTTTTTGATGGCAGACTCAATGTCGTCTAGAATGGCCTCCGGATCCTCAAATCTGGGATTGTCAGACGTCAATATGGTGAAATCCGCCAGCCGGCCTGAAACCTCTCCCATCTCATAACGGCGGAGCTTAGAACGGTTTCCCCCGCATCCAAATAGGCAGACCAGACGCTCCGGCTCATATTCCTTTAGGGATGTAAGCAGGCTCTCCAAGGCCATGGCATTATGGGCATAGTCAATCATCAGTGAAAATTCATCAGAAACACGGATTCCCTCTGCCCGGCCCTTGACCCGGGTCTCCTTCAGGGCCGTCCTCAGGGCCTGCTCAGACACTTGGAAATTCCTGCATACTGCAATGGCACAAAGCCCATTATATACACTAAAGCCACCCGGGGTGCCGATTTCCACTTTTTCCAGATCCAGCGCTCCCCGCAGAGAAAAGAGTACACCCAGTTCTCCTGGCTTTTTAATCAGCTCTTCATCCTTAGAGGAAAGATCATTCTTCTCCCCCCGGCCAAAGGTCTGCACCTGACAGGTGTGACCAGATAGAATTTTCTCAAAATGAGGGTCATCCCCATTCAAAATTCCAACCTTGCACTGGCTGAACAGCAAGCTCTTGCAGTGGAGATAATCCTCGAAATCCTTGTGCTCATTGGGTCCAATATGGTCGGGCTCAATATTGGTAAACACGCCGTAGTCAAAGATAAACCCGTCTGTCCTGTGAAGCATAAGGGCCTGGGAGGATACCTCCATGACCACGACCTCTATTCCCTTCTCCGCCATCTCTGCAAAAGTCTCCTGTAATACATAGGACTCCGGAGTGGTATTGACCGCATGAATATGCTTATCCCCAATAATGACTTCAATGGTACCGATTAAACCTACCCGGTAGCCCCCATGCTCCAGAATCGACTTAATGAGATAGGTAGAGGTAGTCTTTCCCTTGGTCCCTGTAATTCCAATAATCTTCATTTTGGAGGCGGGATGGTCAAACCAGGCGGCAGAGAGATAGGCCAAAGCTTTCCGGCTATCCTCCACACGGATAATAACAGCCCCTTTGCCAAGGGCTTCCGGAATCTCCTTTTCAACCACAAGCACCCGGCTTCCCTTCGAAATTGCCTCCGCCGCAAAATCGTGACCATCAAAATTAGCCCCCTCAATGCAGACAAAGAGGCAGCCTTCCTCAATCTTTCTGGAGTCATAGACAAGCTTCGAGACCTCAACTCCCTCTATCTTTCCTTCAATAAGCTGATAATCCAGATTTTCAAGAAGTAGATTTAATTCTTTATTCATAAATGAATCTCCTCTCCCACTGAGACAAATCCCCTTATACAGGTAATTTCAACCGCCTTCCACAGCGCCTCATAAAGATTCCAAAGCCCTGCCAAATACCACTCTTCTCCACAAAGAAATAGCAGCCCTCTGCCAATAATACACCGCCAATCACATCCACAAAAACATGCTGCTTAGTCGTAAGTACAGATACAAATACCATAAGTGAGCATAACACGGAAACCACCTTATACCAATTGGGAATAGTGCTCTTCCGGATTCCTACGACACACATCCAGCTCACAAAGCAGTGAATGGAAGGGAATAGATTATCCGCCGCATCCATAATATAGAGATTCTTTAGCATATTATCCCAGAAAGTCGTCCCTATAGGCATAGGCCGGACTGCTGTTGTGGGAAAGAACACGAAAAATAAGAGACAAATGGTTTTGCCTAGGATTTCCGCACAGATAAAACGATAGCAGGCCTTCTTGCTCACCCTCACGGCCAGAACATAGTTTACGATCCAAAATAAATAACAAGTGAAATAAATGAATACTGTCCAAGGTATTAATGGGATTCTTGCGTCAATGGGAAGCGAAACATCATAGTGATAGAGATGACTAGTAAAGGGCCGGGACCCGAAATAGACCAGCATATTCCAAAATACTGTAACAAATAATGGCAGCCAGGCATAATAAGGTACGATCTGGTTGATTCTCTCTCTCAGGCTCATTTCATTCATTCCTCCATAGTTCATGAATTATGTCTTTGCATATGCGTTTCCTTGATGCTTTCGCAAAGACACAGGATAAGGAATACTTTTAGAAACACCTTATCCCTATTCAACCGGACCCCTTCAGATCAAGGGGCCGTCCCACGCGGCTGCGCGGGATTTGCCAATGCGATTCTTTTCACGCTTTGACAAAGTCACACTTGGAAGTAAAATGACAATCCTCCAGACTATCCCTGTCATAATACAAATTAAATTGCCAAATTATAGAACTTCCTTAATGTTACCAAAATAATCAAAAAGTTTCCGGCAGCGCCCCCTAATTTCCAAGTCGCTGCCGGAAAAACATATTCTAAATAAAGGTTCCAGCTATAGGCCACCGAAAGCTCCGGCAGCAAAATAAATCAAACTCATGTGGCTTCGTAAATAGGATAAAGATCGATTGCAGAGGAACTCTCAATTGCCTTAGAGAAGTCAAATTCTGTGAACTTCTTACTTGAAACTGTACCCCATCCTTTGAAGCTAGGATTTGCGGCCTTGGCCGCGCTCTCTGTCCAAGGTGTTCCGGTTGTATTGGCACTACAGGACTGCAGAGCTGTCGGTTTTACCCTGGGAACCTGGCAGACATCGATCTTGTCTCCCTTCTTCACATAAATCTTTCTGGTATTTGCACCGTCAGCATCCCAGTAGTGGAAGGTGATGCTAATCACTTCACTGCTCTTATATGATACCCAATTGCCATACAGGGTCATATTGTCCGAAACAGGATTCTGGAAGTACTGTTTTGCCGCAGTAGCATCGTCAACAGGACTATAGAAAGCGCTCTCGTTCTCTGCCGCATACTTGGTACCGGCCGAATCAATCCAGCCTTCAAAGGCATAGTATCCGGAAGTCGGTGTTTCAGGAGCGGAAGGAACCAGTCCCTTTTCTCCTGCATTCAGAAGCTGTGGATATGGCTCTGTGCCATAGATGGGCTCAAATACCAAGAGCTTCTTGTCTGTATCATAGTCACCGGCGGTCACATTGATGGTAAGCTTGACGGTCTTTCCATCAATCTTTGCGGAATACTTTGCCACTCCGGCCTTCAGGGCACAGAAAGTGCTGACATCATTTACCGCTGCCACGGCCTTAGACTTCTTATTGGCCTTCCAGGGAATCTTATGAACCTCAAAGTCAATCCCCTCTGCAGTCACAGCATATTGCTGACCCTCGGTCAGATTCAGCTGATACTCATATTTATTCTTCTTCTCACTTGTCAAGCTCAGATAAGAGTCTTCCTTGAGGTGGGGATCCTCCACATATACCTGGATATTCACCTCGGCATACTTTGTCTGCTCACTATTGGTATAGTAGAATGCCTTGACGGTTGTATAACCCGGGGCAATTCCCACTATAGCACTATCTGTAGTCTCTGCTATATCCGTATTGGCAGGCTCCAGCGATGTAACCTTCTTTTTCTTGTACTTGTCTCCCTCATCACTGGAAGAACTGCTTTCCTTTTTCAAGTGATAAATGGTCTTTTTCTGACCCACAGCCAAGAAAACATAGCGGTTGGAGAGCTTATTGTCCGCGGAAACCTTCACCTTTTTCTTGAAGGTTCTTCCGGCAACCTTGGCATAGACCGTCGTAGACCCCTGTCCCGCCATATAGATATTATTATTGGAGACAAAAGCAATCTCAGGCTTGGCGGTAGACCACTCCACATACATGCCCATCTTGTCAAAGTCGTCAATACTCATGCCCTTATTGAGCTTAATTGACTTGACATCCCCCACATTATAGGTGGTGTCATTGGTAATATTAGCAATGGTGGGATTCAAAATAGCACATTCGTAACGCTTATTTCCAATCTTCAGGTATTCATGGGCCGTTTCCTTTTTGGCCTTGAGAATCCCCTTCTTGGAAAGATTGAAATATTTCTTGTTCTCTACAACCACATTCTCACTAAGACTTGAGACATCGTACTTAGCGCCCTTGATAAAGACCAGTCTGTCCTTAGTTGAATCGTATCCAATGGTAGGAATATTGGCGGACTGATAAACCGAAGCGTTAGGCAGCAGGCTGTCTGAAATCTCGGAATTCTTAGTGATACCGTCACCCCAGAGATTGGGATAATTATTGGTTGCATTCGTTGTTGCTGTGTCCTCAATGATATAGACGGAATTCTCATTACCCATGGCCTCTTCTGCCACATCCTCAGAAGCAGCCTCATCTGCGGCCACATCCTCCACTTCTATATCATCCCCCGCATCTGCTGCAGCCGTAGCCTCAGCTCCTGCGGCCTCAGCTGTATCCTCAATGCTCTCGGCCTCATTCTCCACCTCGGGAGTCTCGGGAACACGGGGCTCTCCATGACCGCCTCCAATAGTCCCTGCCGTCTCCAACAGCTCCTCATAGGAAACAATCCCATCAAGATCTATATCTCCGGCAAAAACGGGAAGTACAGCGGTCTGCACCATTAGAGACGCTGACAGAAAACACGCCAGCGCTTTCGTACGATTTCTTTGCATCTGAAACCTCCCCAAATATTGACTTCGAATTAATGTGTGAAATCGATACAGTCAGATGCATTGCACACGGTTTATAATGCAGTCTGATTGCATAATTAAATTAACTCTATCACAGAAATGGCTTTCTGTCAAAAGATCCTCACATAATTATTGACAATTCTCGTATTCCTGCAAGGCCCGGCGAATATCAGGGATAGTGAAACCCTTACTGGCCAGAAAACGTATCAGCTTTCCCCTTTTCTCCGGACATAGGCTTTGGGGAGAAAGGCTGTCCTCCTGTCTGCATCTTTTCTCAATAAGCTTCTGCAGCAAAGCTTGATCCGAATCAGAAATATCCTCTAGGGCCAGTTCTATCTCCTCTGCAGAGATACCCTTTTGCCGGAGATCCTCCGCAATCCGACGCCTGCTCTTTCTGCGGGAACGCTCCAAAGCGTACTGCATTGCATAACGCCTGTCATTCAGATAATTTCCCTTTTTAGCGGCTTCTACGGCAGAGTCGATGGCCTCCTCAGGATAATAGCCCTTTTCCAGCCTATCCCTAAGCTCCCTTTCCGTCATATCCCTACGGTCCAATAGGTGCAGGGTACGTCTTTTTGCCCTAACAGTCAGTATCTTTTCCAGAATCTCCTGATAGAGTTCCTGAGAAAGCTCCATTCCTTCCTTTAGGGAAAACTCTTTTACCTCCTTGCCATAGAGGGTAAAGGCAGCCTCATCATTCAAATAAAGCAAATATTTTCCCTTAGAGCAGTTCTCTATTTCTGTTATCGTCAAAATATACATCCCTCATTAGCCTGAAATCTGGCAATCCCCTGTTAAATTCCATATTCGTAAATTACCCTGCGGAATACAGGCACCGGGTCCTACCC
>JAILCB010000076.1 GCA_024680595.1 Lachnospiraceae bacterium
TTGAGCATATTATTTTCCTTTCTTAATGATTTCGTTTCCCTTAATATACTTGTTATCGAGAAATTCTTCAAGTTTATCCAATATTCAAATCAGCGTCATATGACGTCTTCCAAACCGAATCCTTGCGATCTCCGCTCCGCCAGGATCGGCGCAAAACAAGGGTCTGCAGGGAATTCCGTGGTCTTCGCTCCGCTACGATTCACTTATTTATAGACATACGTCCCATAAAACTTTGTTTCCCTGCTTTCAATCGGGTAGAAGGAGACTCTCTTCTCGATTCCCTTTTCGATGATGATATACGCCTTGTGGCCCATCGAAAAGCAAGCGTCTCATGTGATCTTAACTCCGGCTCCCGGCCCTGGCGGCCGAAAAAAACACCCGGGGCCAAGGCCCCGGGTGCCAGTCAAATACGATTCAAATCATTAAATCTGGAACTGGTCTATGAGAGTCTCAATCTGGTCAGAGGACTCCGACACGGCGGCGGCGCTGCCGTCCACATTCTTGGAAGTGGCTGCCACATTCTCTGCGCTGATAGCCAGATTAGCCGCTGTAGCGCTGACCTCCTGGGTACTTGCGGACTGCTGCTGGGAAATAGCCGCCATAGATACGGCAATCTCGTCCACCTTACCCACCTTATCAATCATTTCGCCAACAATCTCACTGGTCTGATCCAGACTCTTGAAAATCTCCTCAAAAGTCGCGCCGGCCTGATTAACGGCAGTCTCATTACTCTTAATGACCTGCATATTGGAGCTGGCCTTGTCTGCCAGATCCTTTATCTGAGCCGTAATATCCTTAATAATATTCGCTATCTGTGTGGTGGATTCTGCCGAATTATTGGCTAACTGGCCAATCTCGGTAGCCACAACCGCGAAGCCTCTGCCGGCTTCTCCGGCTCTCGCAGCCTCAATCGATGCATTGAGGGAAAGCAGGTTTGTCTGCTCGGCAATGGAGCTAATCATCTCAACAATAGTATTAATCTTTTCAGCAGAAACTCTTACATCATCCACGACATCATTCATCTCAGCCATGGACTTGGCAATGCCGGTCATACCGCCCTGAACCGCCTCCATATCCCTCTGGCCTTCCTTAGCCTTGGAAACCAGGCTGTCCATGGTATCCCTGGTCATATTGCTTCTATCCGTAAGGTTGCTGACTTCCTGGGCCAAAGTGGTGGCCTGATTAGCCAGATCCGATACCGCATGGGCCATGTCATCCATTGCCAGCTGAATCTGCTGCATGGAGTTACTCTGCTCATCTGCCTGCTCATTCAGGTCACTGGACGCGTTCTTTGAATTTGCGGACTCCGTTGCCAGTGTATTCGTAACATTCTTGAGATTCGCCAAGGTCTCCCGCATCTGACCCACATAGGCGTGCATATTATTATTCATAATGCCAATCTCATTGGCATTTTCTCCGCCCCTCTGAATATCAACGGTAAAGTCACCCTGGGAAATCTTGGTAATATTATCCGTAAGTCTGCTGACAGGCTTTGTAATCATCCTGCTAATTAGCTGGAGAATAATGATGGCCATGACGATTACAATGACAATAGCTATAATGACGCTAATAGTTATGAAGCTCTTTAATGAAGCCAAAACCTCAGATACTTTCACAAAGGACACCAGGAACCAGTCCGTTCCTTCCACCTGATTAAAGGCTACATAATAATCGTAATCATCGGTACCGTGGATGGTCTTAATCTCGCTGGTACCTCCGGACTTCACGATAGATGCCACTTCCTGAATAAAGCCGTCGCTGGGATACTCAGAAACATCCTTTCCTATCTGATCCTCCGCAGGGGATGCCACCATCATGGACCCCGTGAACATCATTGTGGATCCCGTACCCAAAGGCTTGTAGGCACTTGTGGTCTTGGAGATATCATTAAGGAAAATATCGGAAGACATGACGCCGGACCTGCCGTCCTTCAGACTAATCTTTCTGGAAATGCAAGCCACCATATTCCCGGTACTCATATCAACAGAAGGAGGATTCAGCTTCATTTTGTCAGATGTGCTTCCGGATATATACCAGGGTCTGGCAGTAGGATCATAGCCCTCGTCGGGAACCCAGCCGGAAACATCGATATAGTCCTTATTAGAGAGACCCATGTAAAAGCCTGTACTTGTCTCAGTGAATTGCTTCATTGAAAATTGATAATTATCCACAAGCTCCTGGTCATTGGCAAATTCCGTATTCTGCACGGATTCGCACAGCCCGTCGAAATAGGTTATAATTTGCTTAACCCTTCCGCTGATATCCGAGGCATTGGCCCTGGCCTCCTGGTAGAGACCATTTGTAGCCTGGGACTCAATCACATTCTTTGCATTGACTGAAATAAAAATAGCCACAACTGCTATTGCCAATACCGTAATCGGTAAAACAACCATGAGCAGCTGTGCGCTAATTCTCTTTCCCTTAACTCTTGTTTTTCCTTTTGTTTTCTCTCTGTTACCGGCCATAAGACCCTCCTTCACCTAATTCCTTTCTTGCAACCCCGCTTCTACCTTTCCCTGCATTTAATGAAATAGAAGCACATATAAATATAGAAACGTCCGTGTCCGTCTTATGTCCTCTATATGAAAGTCAAAATGACGTCACAACAATACAGTTTATCACATTAAAGTTTTTTTTCAACAATGATCTACAAAAAATACCTTTTATCGAGGGTAGATGCAAATCGCACCCTCTCCGCGAGCCGCCGGTCGGCTTTAGCCGGCAAATTTCTTCTCGGCGGCTCTGCGACAGAACTCCGAATTTCATTGGAAATTCGGAAATTCAGAGATTTTCATTTTTCACATCCAATTTCAGTCTATTCTTTTCCATAGCCAATTCCATCCACCCAAATCCGGACCTCATGTTCGGATTTATAAATCTCATCTTTATGAATGGACAAGGCCATATCCGACTTTACCGATCCTCCGACAGTCAGCTTGTACAAAGTTTCCATTGCCTTTTTTCCATCATAGCTTCCTTGATGGGAGAAAAAGGGAATGATTTTCTTCCCTGAGAAATCATATTTTTCCAGAAATGTACACATTACCATGGGCAGATCGTGCCACCAAACCGCAAAGCCAAAGAAAACGGTATCGTAGGACTTGAACTCATCCTCCGTTAGGGCCACTTCAATCTCCGGCCGCAAATTCTCGTCCTGCTCCTTTTTTGCACGTTCCACGGTCTCATCAAAATTATCGGAATAGGGTTCCTTGGGTTTTATCTCAAGCAGGTCTCCTCCCGTCTCATCCGCAATCCAATTAGCGACCTTTTCCAAATCCCCTTCATAGCTGAAATAGACAACTAAAACCTTGTCATCTCCTGTTTTATTTACATTTTTATTCTTATCATCTGCTTCCGAAGAGTGCTCACTCCCTAACACTGTTTCCTTTTTTGCATTAGATTTTTGAGCCCTATTCCCACGCCTTTCTTCCTTTCCGCAACCGACTAGGGCAAATAGCAGAAAAATCACAAAAATAGTATTCAGCCATCTTTCCACCTTCATTTCTGAGCAATCCTCCTGTTCAATAGATTTATTTTTTGCAACTTCAAAGGGAGCTTTCCATGACAAAAGCCCCCTCTAATTCCCACAAGTGCCACTACACCAGCCTATAATAATGTTGATCCCGCCCCTGCTTCAGGGCCTCAGCTCATGTTGATGATAAGGCCGTCCACGTTTCATGCCTCAGTTCATATTTTATTGATCCCGCCCCCGCTTCAGGGCCTCAGCTCATGTTGATGATGAGGCCGTCCACGTTTTGGTAAGAAATTTCCGCTCTCTCTGAGCAATCCGGCTCCTCCATATTCACAATGAAGGCAGGCACGGCACCGCAAGCCTTGATACTTTTCTCCTTTACGAATTTGTAATCATTCACATATTCATCTACATAAAGGAGGGTATACCTGGGAAAAGTACAGCCATCCGGCCACAGTCCTTCATCCTGAATGAGGTAATAGACGAGAAATTTTTTCTCCTCCTCCCACTTCCGGCACATTTCCACTTCTTCGTCAGTAGCTTCCCTTCTCTGCACCTTTCTCTCCTTGTGATTCACAAAGACCTTGGGAATAGCCCCGGTTTCTGAAAAGCTGCCCCGGTCTTCCAGAGAAACCCCCAGAATTACCATGCGCTCTAATGCCTCCACAAGCATCCTGTCCTTTAGACTCTGCTCTCCTTCCATCTGCAGCCACCTCCATTTAATATCCTCAATATATCAAGACCTATCCAATGTAACCTGCTATCCCCAGTCAGGCGGTTTCTTGTCGTACAAGAAACCAATTCCCGCCAGTGTCCCGGACTTCCAATGCACTTCCTTCTCGTATTGAGAAAGCCTGTCTTTCTATTGCCTTAATTTGAAACACTACTTTTCTAATGCACTTGAAGAGTATAGCACATTGAATATGATAATACGACATATGTATGGCATTGTAAATTCAGGTATATTATGCTATCTTTGTTCAAGTCTTGCCCGTGAGACCTGGAGCCGAATTCGCGGAGGATTTATCTCAGTGGGAGCTTGGATCCCCATTGAGACCAATCTGTCATAACCCCTTGCCTAATAAGTAGTGGTCGTCCCGCATTGAGCTATAATGGAGACAAAATTAATGAAGAATGACACCTGGGAAAAAGGAAGCAGAATTATCAGACAGGTTCTCATATATAACCAGCTGGCCCATACCTATTATCACGGTCCCTCCGAGATTAAGGCCAGAATCCCAGGTCTCACAAGCCGGATGCTGCAGAGGGATCTTCAGGATTTAAAGGATGCCGGGCTCATTAATATACGTTACAGCAGATCCAAACGTAATTACATAGATTCAGACCAACTCCCGACCTTTAATGAGTCTGTGACCGGAAGGAGAAGATCCCATTTAATCCGTTTGAAAAGGCTTTGCACCTTATTAGATGAACTGGACGGCGAATCCTCCGATTCTGTCCATGACTATCTATATGACCTGGAATTATATGAATTTGTTCTTTCTGAATCCAAGAAGAATCCAGAGGAATTTCCGCCCTCAGAAGTCGGTGAGAAACCTGAGCCCCCTGATTTCATGGATGCCAGAAAGGACTATCACGCCCGCTATCCGGACTGCTCCGACAGAACCATGCAAAGGGATTTCAGGGACCTAAATGAAACAGGTCTAATCGACATTCATTATTCCCGCAAGCTTCGTATCTTCCTTGTGGACCGCTATGATGATTACTATTGAAACTATCCGATGAAATATGGAAATACTGCGTTTCCTCCGGCCCATTCGACTATGGATTCCGCCGAATTTGGCTGGAAAAAATTATTCCTCCAAATCCGGCACTTATCCATAATCTAATTATTCCACCTACAATCGAATCAGCAAGTGAAGCCCTGTCCGATTGGGCTTTTCCCGCGTGCAAGCAAGTTGATGGGGCTTTGGCTCGCTAATCCTACTCCTCCAAAACTGCTTTCAGCTCCTCCAGGTCGACATCTGTGGTGGACCAGCTGGTGGCAAACCTCACTACCGTATGATCCTCGTCATACTTCTCCCAAAAACTAAAAACCACCTTCTCCTTCATCTTCTCCATCCTGTCATTCTCCAGGATGACAAATTGCTGATTGGTAGGAGAATCGATATAGAAGTTAAGACCGTGTGACTTAAATATCTCCTTTAATTTCTCCGCCATCTCAATAGCATAGGATCCAATCCGAAAATAAAGGTCGTCTGTGAAAAGGGTGTCAAACTGCACCCCCAGAAGCCTTCCCTTAGCCAGAAGGGCCCCCCGCTTTTTCACAGAGGTCATGAAGTGCCTGGGCTTATTGCCCTTTGTGAAAACCACGGCTTCACCGCACAGGGCCCCCACCTTGGTTCCCCCGATGTAGAAGACATCACAAAGCTCTGCTATATCCGAAATTGTCACATCCGTATTCTTACTCATGAGGCCGTATCCCAGACGGGCCCCATCCAGGAAGAGGGGAATCTTGTAATCATGGCAAATTCCGGAAATCTCCTTCATCTCTTGCTTCGAATATAGGGTGCCATATTCGGTGGGATGGGAAATATAGACCATGCCGGGAAAGGTCATATGCTCATGGGTGTCATTGGCATAGAAGTCTTTGAGAAAAGCTCTCAGGTCCCCGGGCATGATTTTCCCGTCCTTTTCCGACAGTTCCAAAACCTCGTGTCCCGTGAATTCAATAGCACCGGCCTCATGGGTGCTGATATGGCCGGTTTTGGCCGCAATCACTCCTTCATAATCAGAAAGCATGGTGGAAATAATCACCGCATTTGCCTGGGTTCCGCCCACCAGGAACTCTACGTCCGCGCTCTCTAAACCGATGGCCTTCCGAATCTTGTCCCTGGCGCTTTCACAATACTTATCCGACCCATATCCGGACAGGGCCTCCAGATTTGTCTCTGAAAGCCGTCTAATAATCTCCGGATGGGCTCCTGCAATATAATCACTCTCAAATGAAATCATATAAAACTCTCCTTTTCCTCTTCAAAATCAGCAGCTGCCTTGGGAACTTCCACGATTTTTCGCATCCTTTCACTCGGGCAGCTGCTTTCACTTCCTTAATTAATTCGTTCGTATATCTGTATCTTAACCCCCGCGAAGGATTCGGGTCAGCTGACATCTTCCAAACCAAATCCCTGCGGCCTTCGCTACGCCTCAATCAACAGATAGGACCGTCTACATGACGTTCTGCGGCCTTCGCTACGCCTCAATCTACAGATGGGACCGTCTACATGACGTTCTGCGGTCTTCGCTACGCCTCGCTTCCTCTAAGAGTCCTTATCTCAACAGGTAATCGAATCTACTCCCTCCTTACCCCGCCAGAGTAAAACCCATATGCGGGCTGCTCTTCTTCGTCTTCTCCCCCACATTCACAGAGAAATCCTCTGAAATGAGCTCCAGAATCTTCTTTTTCGGCACCCTGCGGCCCTTATACTCCTTAAAAAGCCGTTCCGACTGCTTCATCATAGCCTGCTCCAGGAGATTCCTGACAAACCTGCCATTTCCAAACTCCTCTTCCCTGACCGCTCTCCGAAAAACATCCAGGCACTTACTGTCCACATCCCCATTAATGCTGTACCCCTTGTCCCTAACCATCAAATGCAGGATATCCAGCATTTCATCCGCAGTATAATCAGGAAAGTCCAGATGAAAGGCAATGCGACTGCGCAGTCCCTCATTCTTCTCCAGAAAAGCCTTCATTTTCTCGGGATATCCCGCAAAAATCACAATTACGTCCTCCCTGTGATTCTCCATTTCCTGAACAATGGTATTAATCGCCTCATCTCCAAAGGAATGGGAGCCGTCCACCAGAGAATAGGCTTCATCAATGAAGAGAACCCCGCCTCTGGCCCGGCGGAACTTTTCCCGCACCGTTTTAGCCGTCCAGCCCACAAATCTGGCAATCAGATCAGCCCTGCCGCACTCCACAAAAACTCCGCTATCCAGCACCCCCTCCTTTTTCAGAATCTCAGCAATCAGCCTGGCCACAGTAGTCTTGGCGCTGCCCGGATTCCCGGTGAAAATCATATGCATTGAGGTCTTATAGGTATCCAGACCCATCCGGCTCTTCATCCTTGTCATTTTGCCCATAGCGAGAATCTGATCCACAACTTCCTTAATCTCTGTAAGTCCCACCATCTCCTGCAAAACCTGATAGGGCTCGCTTGTGGGAGCGGCCTCATTAATATTAATAAAGCTGCATTTCTCATAGGCCCTGTAGATCTTCTTCCTCAGCCCATTGCCATAATACTTCTGAAAGCTATCATAAATTTCAGTGGCCGTAAATACCTTTTTCTTCGGAAAAATCTCCCGAATCTCCTGGATCTCCGCAGGAAAATCCGTTTTTTCAGAAAGAGACTTGAAGTAATTCAAAGCCCTTTCATAGTCCCCGCACCCTTCTTTGATTTCAATAATCTCAATCAATTCCTGTACCTTGGAGAAAAGACATTTGGCAAATCCCGGATGGGATGTGTTTTCAATGAAAATGAAAAGAACGTCCTTATTATATTTCCTGATAAGTTCAGTGTAAAACTCAGCCACCCTTTCATAAGCGGATGCATAAATGCCATGCATTCCGTCACTTCCGGATAAATCGATGACAATAGTATTCCCCCCGGAGCTCTTGAAAAGATTGCTTAAATCCGAATTATTATAGCAATTCTCATCAATGTCATATAAATATGCCACCCTGCTTCCCAAAAGTCTTCCATTCTTTCTCAGGGCGGAAACCAGAATATCGGCAATATCTCTGCCGGCCCCGAAATTCCCGGCCTTCAGACTGTAATGTACCGGGTGGCCGTAGAATGTCTTCCGGTTTAATGGAGAATATATTCTCTCCAGCTCTTCCATGAGAGAAGCATCCCCCATAACCGCCTCTGCCCTGGCTATAGCCTCCTTATACCTTATCTTGTCTTTACAGAATTCCTCCTTCAAATGGTATTCATAATTATTAAAGAAGTCCAAATCAAAGTTCCTGCTCATATACCTGAGGCTATGATAATATTTGGTATTTTCCGCCCGCCTCATGAGAGACTGGAATTCCTTTGTGCCCACCTCCGTTACCGAGGAAATTTTTACCTCACCGGTATCCATCACTTCCGAAACCTTCTTGGTCAGATAATCTTTACACTGCTTTAGGGTGATACTCTCCAAATTACAGGCAACTGCAATATGGACCTCTGACTCCGTATCGGAGACAACAATGGCGGAAAGAGCCCCATCCAGCCCACATTCAAAGCCTAAGCCTGAATTTAATGCCTTTAATATTTCCTCACGTTCCTTCCTGGCCTTTGCAGCACTATCCAAATCCGAATTAAGCTTTCCCTTCTCCTCCTTTTCACCCGACATCGTCTCTTCACTGCTTCCCTGCATACCAAACTTCACTTCAAAATCAAAGAATACCATTCAGTCCCCTCCTTTGAGTATTGAATTACGGTACCTTCTGCCTTTCCTACTCCCGAGACCCCGCAAATATTACCGGTAAGTCATTGGCAGGATCAGCCTGGCACAGAAAACGATCCTCCTCCTTTCAGACCCGGGTTTGGCAGAAGCAAATAATTCAATACTTTCTAATTCTTTGACTTTCGGAATGCGACAAGGAATCGCATTCCGAAATCCCGCGCTTTGCGAGGGACACGCCCTTCGCTTCGCGTGGGCTGGTCGACTACGGATTGCGTATTTCTGAGGAAATTCACAATCCTATGCTATCACATTGTCTTTTTAAAACCGACATTAGTATGGCATTCTAAATTTTGAACATAAATCCAGGGCTCCGTGTCAGATTAACCGGCTTTCAGGAAATCTCATATATATTACCATCCTTCCAGTTCTCCACCCTATTTGCATAATCCCCAATATCCAGCTGCCTAAACCGGTCCGGTGTATTGGTATGAATCGGTAGAATCGCCTGCCGGGGCTTCACCGTCAGAATCATCTGTCTCAAATCCTCCGACGTGGCATGGCCGCTGGTATGAAGTGTAATCAATCTGTCCGGATCCCAGCTGTGATATACCCTTCCCCAATCCGGATCATAGGCATCGCCATCTTTATTAACATAGCCATCCCACATGGAATAGATAAGCAGGGGGTTCAAATCCTTAAAGTAATCCATGCGCTTCCTGTAATTGGAATTCTTCCCAATGAGCATGAGAAAGCCATTCTTTCTCATATAATCCACCTGGGTCATGCCGAACTTGGGATTAATCCAATTCATGGATTCAAAGGGATAGGTTTTCCAGAATCTAAAAGCTTCATCATCTTCTCCAGCTGTTTTCCGGTAAAGAAGAATCTGCTGATATACATAGGAGTTTACATAGAAAGCAATCCGCGGCTTTTGATAGAGGGCCGCATTAGCAAAGGAGGCCAGACTTTCCATATTGGTAGAGGAGCAGATGAGAAAAGCATACCGGTTCTCAGCTTTAGAAAGGACACGAAAGGCCTCCCTTTCCATCTCCTTCTCCGTCATGACCCGCTCCTTTGTCCGGCTCATCATGGTGCCCTCTGTAATCAGCACATCCACCTCTTTTCCTTTAAGTCTCTCCTCTAAGGTAGAGAACATATTCTCACCCAGCCGCCCATGGGTTCGGAAGTCACCTGTATGAACAATGACCTTTCCCTCCGCCTGCAGAATAAACATATAGGCATCATAGGCAGAATGGTCTACCTGAAAGCAGCTGATTTGAAAGTCCCCGATCTGAAAGGAGCCGCCATCACTTAAATCAACGCGGCGACTCTTATCCGAGATAATATCAATAATTCTCCCGTGCCCTGCTTTCACCTCCGGGCTCGCTTTGTGAAAGCCCCCCAGGGCCTCATGGATATTGATAAGCACCTGCCCCGTAACCTTTCCCATGGCCAGCTGAATGGTCCGCCCCCTCACATCCTTTTCGGGAATATGCTCCAGAAGTCCCATATGGTCTCCGTGATAATGGCTGAAGAGAATGGCATCACACTCAGCCCTCCTTATCATATCGATCATATGCTCATCTGTGGACTCCTCCGGATCCGTCGTCAGTTCACAGCCGAAATCAATGAAAATATGGGTGTTTTCTGTGTAAACTTCCGTAATAGTACCGCCGATTTGGTGGCTGCCCCTGTGAATCTTCACCCTCACCATAAGCAAAATCTCCTTATATACTCCAGTTCTCTCAAATCGGTCCCTTTAACAGACGCGGAACCGGCAAACTGTGCCTTAATCCTTCATTTCTCTTGATTTAGGCACAGTTTCCGTTTTCCGGGCCCCCCTACATCTGTTGCGATTTTTCGATTCTGTGCCTAAATCCGAGATTTCTCTTGATTTAGGCACAGTTTCCTATTCCCAGCTCTCTCAAATCGGTCCTTCATCAGGCCCAGAACAGGCACATTTTCGAAATGTTGGTCGGTTGACAGGAATGTGATGACTTTTATCAGTCAAATAAATCATTTTAATAGTCGGGCAGGAG
>JAILCB010000168.1 GCA_024680595.1 Lachnospiraceae bacterium
GGTGCGATTGGATGAGGCAGAAAGGAGATGGGAAGCATGAGTATTATAGCGGGATATATGGTTCCACATCCGCCCATTGCCGTGGCGGAGATTGGCAGGGGAGAAGAGAAGGCTATTCAACCGACCATCGACTCCTATAGGGAGGTGGCGAGGGATATTGCCTCTCTAAAGCCTGATACAATTATTCTGACTAGCCCACATTCCGTGATGTATTCGGATTACCTTCATATTTCTCCGGGCAAGAGGGCCAAGGGGGATTTCGGTCAGTTTCGGGCACCGGATGTCCGTTTCGAGGAGACCTATGACAAGGAACTGGTGGAGAGACTCGCGGATAAATGCGCCCTTTTGGGTTTTCCCGCCGGAACTGCCGGGGCCAGGAATCCGGATCTGGATCATGGAACTATGGTTCCTCTCTATTTTGTGGAGAAGGAGTATAAGGATTTCAAGTTGGTGCGGGTTAGCCTGTCCGGCCTGCCCCTAAAGGATCACTACCGGCTGGGCATGCTGATTAGGGAGACTGCAGCGGAACTGTCCCGAAGGGCGGTTTTCATTGGCAGCGGGGATCTGTCCCACTGTCAGAGGGAATCCGGCCCCTATGGCTATAAGCCGGAGGGTCCTAGATATGATGACCGGATTATGGATGTCATGGGCAGGGGGGACTTTGGAGAATTATTTGACTTTGACGGCAATTTCCTGGAAAAGGCGGAGGAATGCGGCCACCGGTCCTTTGTCATTATGGCGGGGGCCTTTGACAGAAGGGCTGTCTCTGTGAAGAAGCTTTCCCACGAGTCTACTTTTGGAGTGGGATATGGCTTCTGCATCTATCACCCTGAGGGGGAGGATGAGAGTAGGAATTTTCTGGAAAAGTTTGAGGAAAAAGAGGAGAAGCGGCTTTCGGAGCAGAGGGCAAAAGAGGATGCCTATGTACAGCTGGCCCGAAAGACGGTAGAATCCTATATACGCTATCGAAAGGTGCCGGAAGTGCCGGAGGATTTGCCTGAGGAAATGTATAGAACTAGTGCCGGTACCTTTGTGTCTATTCATAAGGATGGGGCTCTGCGGGGCTGTATTGGCACCATTTCCGCTATCTGTGATAATGTGGCGGAGGAGATTATTAGAAACGCCATTTCCGCCTCTACCCGGGATCCCAGGTTCTTGGAGATAGAGCCGAAGGAGCTGCCCTATCTGGAGATTACCGTGGATGTGCTGGGGGATACGGAGCCCATTGCATCCAAGGATTTGCTGGACGTGAAGCGGTACGGTGTCATTGTGACCAACGGGATGCGCAGGGGGCTTCTGCTGCCTAATCTGGACGGGGTGGATACGGTGGATGAACAGATTGATATTGCCCGCAGGAAGGCGGGAATCCGCCCGGAGGAAGAGGTGGAGCTGGAACGCTTCGAGGTAGTGCGCCATTATTAAATAGTTTGGATAGGGCGGGACTTATGGATGCGGACTCTGCAGGGGAAGCCGTGCAAAAGGGAGAGCCCTGCAATGAGCGGGGGATTTATGGACGCGGATCCCGCGGGGGAAGCCATGCGAAAAGGGTGTCCCTCAATAAGTGGGGGAATTAGGTACGCGGACTCCGCAGGGGATGCCATGCGAAAAGGTGGCCTGCAATAAGTGGGGGATTTAGTAACGGGATCCCTTATAGATTGAAAGTGAAATATGGAAGACAATAAAAACAGTGGAAAGGCGGTTCGTTCCGGCTTTTGGTATGTCATATCGAACGTTCTGATACGGGCGGTGGGAATTCTCACCGCCCCAATCTATACGCGGCTATTGACTACCGCCGAAACGGGTTACGCCAATAATTTCAATAATTATGTGAGCATATTCTCGGTCATCACCTGCCTCTGCCTAATCTATAGTGTGGGGCGGGCAAAACTGGACTTCAAGGAGGATTTCGACGGATTCCTGTCCTCTATCCAGACCCTGTCCAGTGGCTTTGGCATGCTTATTCTAATTCTCATCATGATATTCTGTCCGGCGGAGGGCATGCTGCAGTTTCCGAGGATTGTGGTCTTCATGCTCTTTGCCTACCTGACCCTCTACCCATCCATCGACTATATGCAGTATAGCTACCGTTTTGCCTATCGCTATAAAGAAAATATTGCGATTTCTGTTTTCATTACGGTGACGACGGTCATTCTGACCATTCTCCTGATTCTCTTTGCCCCTTTGGAAAAGGGGACGGCAAAGATTCTGGGTACGGTCATCCCCGGGGCGGCGGTGGCTATATGGTGTTATCTCAATATTCTGAGGAAGGGAAAGACCCTATATAATAAGAAATACTGGCTCTATGCCCTGAAAATCGGCCTTCCCATGATTCCCCACGGCCTGGCCCTCATCCTCTTATCCCGGATCGATGTCACCATGATTTCCAATCTTTGCAATTTCTCGGATGTGGGCCTCTATACCTCCGGTTATACCATAGGGACCCTCTTAATGTTTGTCACCAATGCGGTGGGACAGGCCTGGCTGCCCTGGTTTAATGAGAGGCTCTATGAGGGAGACCATGAGGCCATCCGGCAGAAGAATAAGATTCTCATGGCGGCGGGCTGTATTATGACAGTACTCTTCATTGCGGCGGCCCCAGAGGCCGTAAAGCTGCTTTTCGCAAAGAGCTACCACCCCGCCATGTGGGTGGTGCCGCCGGTGGCTTTGGGCACCCTTTGCCAGTATTTTTACACGAATTATGTTAATGCCGAGCTTTTTCAGAAGAAGACCTTCTATATTGCGGCCAATTCTATTCTGGCGGCCCTCATTAATATAGGACTAAATGCCTATTATATTCCCCGCTACGGCTATATTGCCGCCGCCTATACCACTCTGGCGGGCTATTTCATCCTCATGGTATTGCATTTCCTCTGCACCAGGTTCCTGCTAAAAATGAAGATTTATGCGGACGGACTCTATTTCGTCATGGTGATCCTGTCCTGTGGGGCGGGCATTGCGATTACATTTCTCTATGAAATGGTTGTATTGCGGCTGGCTTTGACAGCGGCTCTGGCCATGATTTTGGCAATTATAAGAAAGCGTGATATAATCAGAGCGATTCAATATATTCGGAATCGCTAATGTCCCCCATAGGACTTATCGCTGTTAAAGGAATATAATCCGAGCGTCCTTATGCAAAAAGGAAGTGTATTCGGACACGGCCTGCGGTTTCTTGCGGGGTACGGTCTGCGCTTCGTGAGGAACACGGCCTGCACTTCGTGAGGGACACGGCCTGCACTTCGTAGGGGGCATGGCCACGGACTTTTTTGAAAGGAAAATGATTTTGGTGAAAGAATCTTTGCGGATTCTGGCGGTTATACCGGCCAGAGGTGGTTCAAAGCGGATTCCCAGGAAGAATGTACGTCTCATGTACGGAAGACCGCTGATTCTATATTCGGTGGAGAATGCCCTTTCCCTTAGGGGGGAATTTGAGGTGGATGTGGCTGTGTCCACGGACGACGAGGAGCTCTCCGGCATCGTTTCTAATTATGATGTGACGGTGGTGGACCGGTCCGAGGAACTCTCCCGGGACGCGGTGACTCTGGATCCCGTGATTTACGATGCAGTATTGCGGATGGAGGAGAAGACCGGCAAAGCCTATGATATTGTGGTCACTATGCAGGCCACCTCACCAACTCTCAAAAGCCAAACTCTCAAGGCGGCCCTTCATTACTTTGAGGAAGGGGACTTTGATACGGTTATCAGCGTGGTGAATAGGCCCCATCTTTCCTGGAAGAAGGAGGGGGACCGAATTGTCAAGAATTATGACAGGCGGCTGAATTCCCAGGAGCTACCCGCTAATTATCTGGAAACGGGCGGTTTTCTGATTGCCGGGCGGTCTGCCGTGACCCGGGACAGCCGGATTGGGGACAGGGTTTCTGTCTTCGAGACTTCCTCGGATGAGGCCGTGGATATCGATACCTATGAGGACTGGACCCTGGCCGAGTCCATTCTGGGCCGGAAGAAGATTCTCTTTTTGACTGTGGGCAAGAGAAAGCTGGGCATGGGCCATATTTACCGCTGCCTTTCCCTGGCCTATAGGCTGACGGGCCATGATCTCTTCTTTGCTATTGACAGTGAAAGCGAAATGGGGATAGAGCGCATAAAGGATTCCTTCTTTCCCTACGGGGTCTTTTCTAATGAAAGCGAGTATGAAAAACTGCTTTCCGATTTTCGGCCGGACATTGTGGTGAATGATATTCTGGATACGGAAGAGTCCTTAATTAGGCTGGAGCGGAAGTATGCCGGCCGTATTGTGAATTTCGAGGATAATGGCCGGGGGGCGATTCTGGCGGATACGGTAATTAACGCTCTCTATGAGAGCCATCCGGACAGGCCCGGCAATGTCTTTGAAGGGTCTGACTACTACTTTATCCGGGATGAGTTTCTAGAGGAGAAGCCCAAGGAATTTTCAGAGCAATGCCGGAATATTATGATAATTTTTGGCGGGGCGGATCCCCGGGATCTGACGGGGAGGCTTTTTGAGATATGCAGGGTTCTGCACCCCAAGATGCCCCTCTGCTCCTTCCATATCATTACGGGCTTTGGCTATGTGAACCAGAATGGGATTGGGGACCTGCCGGATGAGAATATTTTTGTCCACCATGATGTGAAGAGGGTTTCCCGTTATATGAGAGAGGCGGATTTGGCGGTCACCAGCCAGGGCAGGACTGTATATGAATTTGCCTGTATGGGGGTGCCTGCCATTGTGCTGGCCCAGCATGAGAGGGAGGCGGAGCACGTTTTCGCAGGCATTCAAAACGGCTTTATTAATTTGGGCCTGGGGGCCAATACGGACGCCCTGACCATCATTAAGACCATTATGTGGCTGGCGGATACGCCTAATGTGAGGCGGGAGATGCGATCCACGGAGTTAAAGCACGATTTCGGCAAGGGTCAGAAAAGGGTCATTGACCTAATATTAGAGGGAGAGACCCACTGAGGGCAGAGG
>JAILCB010000195.1 GCA_024680595.1 Lachnospiraceae bacterium
TGCTAATCTGAGGCCGTCCTATCTATTTCCGGAGCTGGCTTCTTCCTGTCCCCTGCGCAGGGAAGTGGCGGAGAAGGGCTTTGATATCCTGATTCTAAGGGAGCTCACGGGAGGGCTTTACTTCGGAGACCGCTATACCAAGGAGATCGACGGGGTTATGACCGCCGTGGATACCCTCAAATATGACGAGAATGAGATTCGCAGGGTGGCCAAGAGGGCTTTTGAGGTGGCCATGCAGAGACGGAAGAAGGTTTCCAGCGTGGATAAGGCCAATGTACTGGATTCCTCCAGGCTGTGGAGGAAGGTTGTGAATGAGGTTTCCCAGTCCTATCCTGAGGTGGAGCTGGAGCATGTACTGGTGGATTCCTGCGCCATGCAATTAGTCCGGAATCCCGGCAACTTTGACGTGGTTCTGACCGAGAATATGTTTGGGGACATCCTGTCAGACGAGGCCGCGGAGATTTCAGGTTCCCTTGGAATGCTGGCCAGCGCCTCCCTAAATGACACTTCCTTTGGCCTATATGAGCCTGCGGGAGGATCCGCCCCTGATATTGCCGGTAAGGGAATTGCCAATCCTATTGCAACCATACTCTCTGCAGCAATGATGCTTCGCTATTCCTTTGGCCTTTCCAAGGAGGCGGACGCCATCGAGAATGCGGTGAGAAAGGTTCTGTCCGACGGCTACAGGACAGGGGATATTATGTCAGAGGGCTGCAAAAAGGTGGGGACCTCTGAAATGGGCGACCTCATCCGGGAGCGCTTATAATCTATATTCACAAGAGAAATTAGGAGGATTTGACAATGTTAAGTGATAATGTGAAAAAGGGCGACCAGGCCGCTCCTGCCAGAAGTCTTTTCAATGCCCTGGGCTATACCCGTGAGGAAATGCAAAAGCCCATGATCGGTATTGTTAGCTCTTATAATGAAATTGTTCCGGGCCATATGAATCTGGATAAGATTGTGGAGGCCGTGAAATTAGGTGTGGCGGAAGCCGGGGGCACTCCTGTAGTTTTCCCTGCCATAGCGGTCTGCGACGGAATCGCCATGGGCCATATCGGAATGAAGTATTCCCTGGTGACAAGGGACTTGATTGCGGATTCCACCGAGTGTATGGCAATTGCCCATCAATTTGACGCCCTGGTTATGGTGCCAAACTGTGACAAGAATGTGCCGGGCCTCTTGATGGCTGCGGCCCGGGTCAATATTCCTACCGTATTCGTGTCCGGCGGCCCTATGCTGGCCGGAAAGGTTCACGGCAAAAAGAGATCCCTTTCCTCTATGTTTGAGGCTGTGGGCGCCAAGGCCGCGGGCAAAATCGACGAGGAAGAGCTCAATTATTTCGATGAGCATGTCTGCCCTACCTGCGGGTCCTGCTCCGGCATGTATACCGCTAATTCCATGAACTGCCTGACTGAGGCTATCGGCATGGGACTCCGGGGCAACGGAACCATTCCCGCCGTCTATTCCGAGAGAATCCGTCTCGCCAAACACGCCGGCATGGCAGTTATGGAAATGCTTAGGAAAAATATCAGGCCCAGAGATATTATGACGAAAGAGGCCTTTATGAACGCCCTGACCGTGGATATGGCCCTGGGATGCTCCACTAATACCATGCTGCATCTGCCTGCCATAGCCCATGAGGCGGGAGTTGACCTCAATATGGAGGTGGCAAATGAGGTTTCCGGCAGGACTCCTAATTTATGCCACCTGGCACCTGCCGGAGCCACCTATATGGAGGACCTCAATGAGGCCGGCGGTGTCTATGCCGTTATGAATGAGCTGTCCAAGAAGAATCTGCTGAATCTGGACTGCATGACGGTGACCGGCAAGACCGTGGGAGAGAATATTCAGAATGTCAGGAATCTGGATCCCGAGATTATCCGTCCCATCGACAATCCCTATATGGCTGAGGGCGGTATTGCGGTTCTCAAGGGAAATATCGCTCCCGACACCGGAATCGTGAAGAGATCCGCTGTTGCGCCGGAAATGATGGTTCACGAGGGACCTGCCAGGGTCTTTGACTGCGAGGAGGATGCCATTAGCGCCATCCTGGGCGGAAAAATCAATCCGGGTGATGTGGTGGTTATCCGCTACGAAGGTCCTAAGGGCGGCCCCGGCATGAGGGAAATGCTGAATCCCACTTCTGCCATTGCCGGCATGGGTCTGGGTGAGACCGTGGCCCTTCTGACAGACGGCCGCTTCTCCGGCGCCTCCAGAGGAGCCTCCATCGGCCATATTTCCCCGGAGGCGGCGGTAGGTGGTCCCATTGCCCTCATTGAGGAAGGGGATATTATCAAGGTGGATATTCCCAATAATGCCCTGAATGTGAAGGTATCCGATGAGGTGCTTGCGGAGCGCAGGAAGAACTGGAAGCCCAGAACACCCAGGATTACCACAGGATATCTGTCCAGATACGAGAAGCTGGTCACCAGCGGAAATCGCGGCGCAATCCTGCAGGTTCCTGATATTAATTAATTTATGCCTTAGGTATCCGCTGGTCCTATTTGAAATCCCGGGACGGGTCAGGTGCTTTCTGTGACTTTGCAAATGCGCCGGGGAAGGGTCCCGGGAGATGCCGCACCGGGTGGGATGGTTCTCCGCCCGGAAAAGGCGGATTCCAGTCGATTAGGCTCTCCGCCCGGCAGGGACTGATTCCCTGTCGGAAAGGTTCTCCGCCTGGAAAAGGCTGATTTCCGTCGGAAAGCTCCTCCGCCCGGCAGGGACTGATTCCAGTCGGAAAGCTCCTCTGCCTGAGGGGGGCGGACTCCCTTCGGATTTGGGTTTTTTCCTTACCCGGCCGACGGTCACAGGAAATGGCGGCGGATAACGCGCAGGGCAGGCAGTGCATGATTTTACTATTTAGATGATATTCCAAACCGGCCTTTTATTGAGAAGGTGAATTGAAAGGGGTAATTATGAAACTCACGGGTTCGGAAATTGTTATTGAGGTATTGAAGGAAGAGGGAGTGGACACAGTATTCGGTTATCCCGGAGGGTCCATTCTGAATATATATGATGCTCTTTATAAGCATTCTGACGAGATTCGCCATATTCTGACCAGCCACGAGCAGGGCGCCTCCCATGCGGCGGACGGCTATGCCCGCTCTACAGGAAAGGTGGGCGTGTGTCTCGCCACATCCGGCCCCGGGTCCACAAATCTCGTGACGGGAATTGCCACGGCCTATATGGATTCCATCCCCCTGGTGGCAATTACCGCTAATGTGGGTCTGCCTTCTCTGGGTAAGGACAGCTTTCAGGAGGTGGATATTTCCGGAATCACCATGCCTATCACCAAGCACGGCTATATCGTGAAGGATGTGAATATTCTGGCGGATACCCTGAGAAAGGCCTTTGCCATTGCCAGATCCGGCAGGCCGGGTCCTGTTCTGGTTGACATAACAAAGGATGTGACTGCCAATGAGGCTGAGTATACCCCCGGCAAGAGCAGCTATCATTTCAAGGATAAGCGCTATAATGAGGCGGATCTGCAGGTGGCGGCTTCCCTTATTAATGAAGCCAAGAAGCCTTTTATCTATGTGGGCGGCGGGGCCGTGATTTCAGGGGCGGCCGAGGAAGTGAAGACCCTGGCGGAAAAGATTGATGCACCGGTCTGTGATACCCTGATGGGCAAGGGGGCTTTTGATGCCACAAACCCCCTCTATACCGGAATGGTGGGAATGCATGGCACAAAGGCTTCGGACAGGACCATAGGGGACTGCGACCTTCTGATCGCCATGGGAGCCAGATTCTCTGACCGGGTGGTGGGCAATGCCAAGGCCTTCGCGAAGAAAGCCAAGATTCTCCATATTGATGTGGATAATGCTGAGATTAATAAAAATGTGAGGACAGATGCCTGTGTCATAGGGGATCTCAAGAAAGTCCTGCAGGAGCTGCTTCCTCTTTTGGAGGAGAGGAAGAATCCGGAATGGGTGGCCCATGTGCAGAAGTACAAGAAAGACTTCCCCCTGAAGTATTCTAAGGACAGGCTGACCTGCCCCTATGTCATTGAAGAGCTGGACAGAATCACGAATTCCGAGGCCATTGTCTCTACGGATGTGGGACAGCACCAGATGTGGGCGGCCCAATATTACCGGTTCCGCCATCCCAGGCAGTTTTTGACTAGCGGGGGTCTGGGCACCATGGGCTACGGCCTGGGCGCCGCCATTGGGGCGGCCGTGGGAAATCCCGACAAGACCGTGGTTAATATTGGGGGCGACGGCTGCTTCCGTATGAACCTAAATGAACTGGCTACCGCCTCCCGTTATGGAATCCATGTCATTGACATTATTATTAATAATGATGTGCTGGGCATGGTACGGCAGTGGCAGACCTTGTTCTATGGAAAGCGCTATTCCCAGACCATCCTGACCGACAAGGTGGATTATTGCAAGGTGGCCGAAGGACTGGGCTGCAAGGCTATCCGGGTCACGGAAAAGAGCCAGGTGGAGCCTGCCTTGAGGGAGGCCATGGCGGAAAAGGGGCCTGTGGTGATTGAGTGCGTCGTCGATAAGGATGACAGCGTCTTCCCCATGGTGGCACCCGGAAAGCCGGTATCATCGGCCTTCGATCAGGACGACCTCATGAGTGAGGATTAAGGACCGGGCTTTAGGCGGGCCGGAGGGAGTCTGTTCTGAAAGAGCTTTTGGGTTGGCCCCGAGCGTGAGAGGCTTCGGTATCATCGGCCTTCGATCAGGACGACCTCATGAGCGAGGATTAAGGAAAGGGCTTTAGGCGGGCCAGAGGGAGTCTGTTCTGAAAGAGCTTTTTAATTGGCTCTGAACGTGAGATGTTCCAGCAGTTCACGGCCTTGACCTTAGGAATCCAGAAAGACCTGCCGATTGGCCCTGAGCAGGGGAGGCTCCGGCAGTTCACGGCCTTGACCTTAGGAATCCAGAAAGACCTGCCAATTGGCCCTGAATGTGAGAGGCTCCGGCAGTTCAAGGCCCTTATCCATAGAAATCCTGAAAGACCTGCCAATTGGCCCTGATTTGCAGCTTTATCACTTTCTTATTGATTTCAGTCCTTTTCCGTGGTAAAGTATTAGCTTGTTTGACGAAAGGAGAGTAAGACATGAGTAGAGTATATAATTTTTCTGCGGGACCTGCCATGCTTCCCGAGGAGGTCCTGAAGACCTGTGCCGAGGATATGCTGGATTATCATGGAACCGGCCAGTCTGTCATGGAAATGAGCCATAGGTCCAAGGAGTACGACGCTATTATTAAGGCGGCCGAAAAGGATTTCAGGGATCTTTGTAATATTCCCGATAATTATAAGGTGCTTTTCCTGCAGGGCGGGGCCTGGACCCAGTTTGCGGCCATTCCCATGAATCTCATGAAGAACAAGGTGGCGGACTATATTATTACCGGCCAGTGGGCCAAGAAGGCCTGGGAAGAGGCTAAGCGCTATGGCAATGCCAAGGCGGTGGCTTCCTCTGAGGACAAGACCTATACCTATATTCCGGATGTATCGGATCTGCCCATCGATGACGATGCGGACTATGTCTATATCTGCCAGAATAATACCATTTACGGAACACGCTATCCTGAATTGCCCAATACCAAGGGTCATACTCTGGTAGCGGATGTTTCCTCCATGTTCCTGTCCGAGCCCTTCGACATTAATAAGTACGGTGTCCTCTATGGCGGTGTTCAGAAGAATGTAGGACCTGCAGGCATGGCCATTGTGGTTATTAGAGAGGACCTGATTACGGACGATGTGCTGCCCGGCACCCCCACTCTCCTGAAATACAAGACTCAGGCTGATAAGGATTCCCTCTTCAATACCCCTCCCTGCTATACCATCTATGTATGTGGGCTGGTATTCAAGTGGCTCCTTAATATGGGCGGGCTGTCTGCCATTCAGAAGAAGAATGAGGAGAAGGCAAAGCTGCTCTATGATTTCCTGGATTCCTCATCCCTTTTCCGGGGGACTGTGGAGAAGGCATACCGTTCCCTTATGAATGTGCCTTTCGTGACGGATAGTGACGATCTCAATCAGAAGTTTGTGGCGGAAGCCAAGGCGGCGGGCCTGGTGAATCTGAAGGGTCACCGCAGTGTCGGCGGAATGAGGGCTTCTATCTATAATGCCATGCCCCTTGCCGGCGTAGAGAAGCTGGTCACATTTATGGAGGATTTCGAGAAAAAGAATTCTTAAAGGTTTTGATAAGGAGAGTAAATCGACATGTTTTATTATCACTGCTTAAATCCCATTGCGGATGTAGGACTGAATACCTTTACTGAAAATTATGAGAGGACGGAGTCTGTTTCCGATGCAGACTGCATTTTGGTCCGTTCCGCAAAGATGCACGATATGGAGCTTCCGGACAGGCTGCAGGCCATTGCCCGGGCCGGGGCCGGGGTCAATAATATTCCCCTGGACAAGTGTACGGAAAAGGGTATTGTTGTTTTCAATACGCCGGGAGCCAATGCGAACGGGGTAAAGGAGCTGGTTATTGCCGGTATGCTCTATGCCTCCCGCGGAATTGTGGAGGGAATTGAGTGGATTGAGGACCAGACCGGGGATCCTGATATTGCTAAGGCTACGGAAAAGCAGAAGAAGCAGTATTCCGGTACGGAAATCAGCGGCAAGAATCTGGGTATTATAGGCCTGGGAGCCATTGGGGTCCAGGTGGCCAATGCCGCGACCCATCTGGGAATGGAGGTCTATGGCTACGATCCCTATATTTCCGTGGATGCGGCCTGGCATCTGTCCAGATCTATCCACCATGTGCACAAGCTGGAGGATATCTATGCCAATTGTGATTATATTACCATTCATGTGCCTCTTCTCAATAGCACCAGGCATATGATTGATGCCGATGCTATTTCAAAAATGAAGAGCACGGCTATTCTCCTGAACTTTGCCAGGGATGAGCTGGTGGATGAGGAGGCCGTGATTGTGGCATTGAAGGAGGGAAGGCTCCGGAAATATGTCAGTGATTTTCCCAATCCTACCACGGTGGGGGCGGAAGGCTGTATCGTGACCCCTCATTTGGGTGCTTCTACGGAGGAGTCCGAGGATAATTGTGCAGTGGCTGCCGTAAAGGCCCTTAGGGAGTTTATGGAGAACGGAAATATCTGGAACTCCGTGAATTGCCCTTCCCTGGACGCGGGACGGCCGGAGAGAGAGTCCAGAATCCAGATTTTCCACAAGAATACCGCCAATATGCTGCATAAGTTTACGGCGGCTGTGGGCGGAGCCGGAATTAATATTGCCGCTCTGAATTCCCAGTCCAAGGGAGATATTGCGGTTTCCATTCTGGATTTGGACAGCAAGCCCTCCGAGGAGGCCATTGAGCTCTTGAAGAAGTATGATGGCGTTCTCAGGGTCAGGATTGTGAAGTGATGGATTTCCCTAATCGCAGGTGGCTCCGTATACTTGATGTTTTCGGGTCAGGATTGTGAAGTGATGGATTTCCCTAATCGCAGGGTGTCTACGTGTGCTTGATTTTTTCTGGGTCAGGATTGTGAAGTGATGGATTTCCCTAATCGCAGGGCGTCTACGTGTGCTTGATTTTTTTCGGGGTCAGGATTGTGAAATGATGGATTTCCTTATCATTCCAGAAGAGGGATGAAGGATATTTTGGTTTAATGCTGTAAAGAGGATCCTTTTCCGCTTATATTGAATTGGGGCGGAGGAGAGATTAGAATAGCAAAGTGTGGATTTTTAAGGGCCGTCGGGTTTTTCCGGGGGCTCTTTTTCTATAGAGCAGAGCCACCGAGATTGAAATTTGTCGGCTAAAGCCGACCGGCGGCTCGCGGACGAGAGGGTGCGATTTACTATTCATAAAGAAATTTAATTAACAACACCTTGACTAATATAATAACAATATATATAATTATTTGTGGTTATATATGATTTTGTGGAGTAAAGCAATTTAGGAAAAAAAGAGAGGGCAGTTGGGAGTTTAATATGCGAATTTGCAGAAGTGTTTTTGACGAACGACGGATTTTGTAGTGTGTAATTAATGTCATAATATTTCCTGCTGGAACGGAGGGTCTCGACTAGAGTGTCCGTGGTGCGGAAATGACATGAACAATATTGTCACTACTACAGAAAAGTTTAATTTGTCAGGTGGAGACATTTAAGAGGAGGAATAAAAATGGCTGCATATGATTCAAGCGACCTGAAGAGCGTACTTGCCTATATAAAAGATAGATTTGGTCTTGATGTTTTCACTAAGCCCGGTCGTGTGCCGGCGTTATTAAGCGATCTTGCACCTGATATGAAAAATGAACGCAATATGCTGGAGAAGTTGTTTAGACTGGGAATTCTTATAGACTTTGCAGAAAACACATACGAGGAAGAGCCGGTACAAAAACGTATAATTTCAAAATCATTGAATCAACTAACACAGGCTGAGTTCATCAGACCTGCAATCGCAGCGTCTTATATCAGTATTTTAGCAGAAGTCTTCGGGTGGAAAATTGAAGTTGAAATCCCGAAGGAGACTGCTGAAGAGAAGATAGAGTTCGATTCTGAGAGATATATGAAGGAGTCTCAAGACAGAGACTTTCTTTTGGGTAAGAAAGCTTTTAACGAAGAAAGATTTGATGATGCCAGACTTCTGTTCAGCAAGGCACATGGTAATGGAAATGTCTTGGCCGGTGTACACCTTGGAGAAATATACTATTACGGAAATGGCTGTGACCGAAACTATGATAAGGCCATCCCCTTATTAGTGGATGGAATGCATAGGGGCTGTCCGCTGGGCGCGGAGTTGCTTGCTAAAGCATATAGAGCAGGCAAAGGTGTGCCGGAAGATGTTGCCAAGGCCAAGGAAATCCACAACGCCTGTGTTGAAGCATTAGAGTCTATGTGTGCATCAGGATGTGCAGATGCCCAATATATGTTAGGATTTGATCTTTTATATGGGATTTTTTCAGCTGAAAATAAAGCAAAAGCGTATTACTGGCTGGAAAAAGCAAGGAAATCCGGACATGTTGGCGCTGGCGTACAGGTCGCAAAAATATTAATCAATGGCTGGGGGCAAGAAAAAGATGAAAAAGCAGGTATAACTATATTAGATAGTTATGCCGGCACGACAAATACAAATGCCCATTTCGAACTTGGCAAAATTTACTATTTTGGCGGGCTGAAAGAGCAGGATTATAAAGAAGCCTTATATCACTTTAGAAAAGCAGCGGAAGGTGGGCATGCCGGTTCGCAGGAGTATGTAGGTCATATATATTATTTTGGGGAAGGCGTCCCTGTTGATCGTTCGGAGGCTAGAAAATGGTACGAGCTATCCGAAAGCCAGGGTAATAAAGATAGTTCCAGACAGTTGGGATTGATTTATTATTATGGGAATGAAGTATCTGTAGATAGAGATAAGGCGTTTAAATACTTTAAATATTCTGCTGATAAAGGAGATGCTGCTGCACAATATATGCTGATTAACTATTATCTGAGGGATGACGAATATAAGAATTACGCACTAGGCCGGCAATATCTTGAAAAGTCTGCTGAGCAAGGATTTGTTTCAGCTCAGACACTTTTGGCAGGGTGTTATCATGTTGGCGCTTATGATTATGTTAAAGAGGATGAGAAGTTTGTATACTGGATGAGGAAAGCAGCAGATCAGGATGATCCGGCAGCACAGAGAATGCTTGGAGAGGCTTATATTAACCTGGGGAATGAAAAAGCTCTTCCTAAAAGCTATCCAGATGCTATTGAATGGATGAAGAAGGCTTGTAAGAACGGTGATATAGAGGCTGCCGTTCATTTAGCTAGAATATATCTCACAATAGATGGGTACAAGGACGCTTCAAAATTCACTTATTATGTAGAGCAAGCAGAACGGCTGCTGGATGAGGAAGAGAGAAATGGAAACATCTTTGGGGATGAACACGAATCGCTGGCAGAGTTGTATTTTATCTCCACTAGTGATGAAAATGCATCACAAAAGGCATTTGATCACTATTGCAAAGCTGTTCTAACTCTTCGGGATAGTTCGTTATTCATTCTCGGATGGATGTATTTTATTAAGGGGTATACCAGTGAATTCCTTAGGCTGTCTCCGGAAGAACTGATACAGGAGATTATTATTGTAGAAAAGGATAGCGAATCATATAAATTAGCGTATCTCTTAGGGAATGTTTATGATTTCGGAATTAAAGTTCACGCAAACAAGGCGGCAGCCGAGAAATGGTATTTAAAGGCAATAGAAAAGGGGTCGTTACCTGCCGCGTACTTACTTGGAGATTACTATGTCAATGAAAGGCAAATGTATGACAAAGGTTTTTCTCTCTTAGAGAAAGCATATGCAGGTGGTGTTACAGAAGCTGCACGACTTCTTGGATTATGCTATAAAAATGGCCTTGGCGTAAAGAAGAATCTCTCCAAAGCAAAAGCGCTGCTAAAAGAGGCTTCTGAAAAAGGTGATGAAGATGCCGCAGCAGAACTTAAAAAGATTATTTTTTAAATATCAAGGTGATGATAATTGAATTAGGAATAGATTTCTTTGATATACAAGGAGTTTCTGAACATTCCGAAATTGCAGTCGTTCTAACTCACGGTAAACAGATTATACAGAGAGAGCAGGAGATTATATTATGCTAAACGCTTGAATCCAACATAATACCAAGGAGAAAAAACATAAGTAGCTTCGGCGCAAAAGGAGGCTATACAGGGTCTTCTTCTGCGCCGCGGAGCCTTAATCTCAGTGGGAGCCTTCCTCCACTGAGATAGATTATTTCAATTATTGAGAGATATTAATGCTTTCCCGGGAAATAGGTGCCTTCCTCCTGGCCGTTTAGGATGCGGTAGAGGATGTCCGGACGCTTGCCGTTGATGACATGGACGCCGATTCCCTGGGCTGTAGCCAATTCCGCCGCCTGCAGCTTGGTCCGCATGCCGCCGGTGCCCCGCTTAGAGCCCGCACCGCCAGCCAGCTGATAGGTTTCAGGAGTGATTTCATCCACCCTGGTGAGCAGCTTGGCATCCGGATAGAACCTGGGATCCTTATCATAGAAGCCGTTAATATCAGATAGAATAATGAGCTGATCCGCCCCGCAGAGCACGGCAACTACAGCAGAAAGCATATCATTATCGCCGAAGAGCCGGTCCGCAGACTCAATTTCCGTATAGCTCACGGAGTCATTCTCATTAACAATGGGAATCACGTCCAGCTCCAGCAGGGCCTGGAAGGTATTGGTCAGGTTCTCCTTTTTCTCCTCCTGCTGGATATCCTCGGCATTTAGGAGGATCTGGGCAATGGTCTTGTCATAATCACTGAAGAACTTGTCATAGAGGAACATCATACTGCATTGGCCTGTAGCCGCGGCGGCCTGCTTCATACGCATGGAAGTGGGGCGCTCCTTCATTCCCAGCTTATTGGATCCGATGGCAATGGCCCCGGAGGATACGAGGATAATTTCATAGCCCTGGTTATGCAGGTCGGAAATGACGCAGGAAAGCCGGTCAAATTCCCTCAAATCATTCTTGCCGGCTTCATTTGTAAGGGAGGATGTGCCTACCTTTATAACAAGTCTTGTCTTTCGGTTATTCATAAATTAGAAACTCCTTTCAGTTGTGGCAGGCTTGAACTCACCGCCTTTCGAGACGGTGGGATCTGCCTTATCAATGGCCATATTCATGCAACACCAAGGAAGTTCCGCCCAAATAAAGCTAGGAGTCATGATGATACTTTTGGTTAGTTGCAGGCCTGACGGTCTTGAGGCCGTGGGTGATTGACCACTCTAATTATTATTAATTTGTAGTGTTTTAGAATTTTTTCAGCATTTGCCATTATAAGAGCCATTTGGAATTAATGCAATAAGGGAGTGCGTGAAATCTGGGCCACCTGTGCGAAGTCAGCATTCAGATCAGGGCCGGGGCCGTCTTCGATGCCTGGTTCATTATCTGCCGGAAACTCTGAAGATAAAGCCATAGAAATTTGGCAGAACCGGGGGCGCCTTCGATGGCTGGTTCATCATCCGATGGAAGCTCTGAAGATAAAGCCATAGAAATTTGGCAGGGCCGGGGCCGTCTTCGATGCCTGGTTCATTATCTGCCGGAAACTCTGAAAATAAAGCTATAGAATTGTCGTGGGGGCCGGGGCGTCTTCGATGATTCGTTTGCAATTATTACAGCCGCATTTTCTGTCTAATAAATACGAGATTAGGATATTAAAAAAAATTTTTTCAATTAAGGGGTTAAGGATTCTTTGATTTTTGTCGATAAAACAATTGGATAATTTTGTTTATCCGGCACTTTAATAGAAACGGATTTCATGAGGGGCTTTTATGTATGCCCCGGACTACAAGGAGGTAGCTTATGACATCTGGTATTTACAGCATGTCTGCTACTTTGCAGGCGAATTCGTCCTATGGGTCCTATAAAATCAGGCCCGGGGACACTAAGAAGCCGGCTGCAAAGAAGACGGATATGTCAAATCAAGTGGAGAAGAATTCCTTTCTCGACAAATTCGACATAAAGGAATGGTCTCCCATCGACACCACTAGTTCCCTGGTTCCGACCAAAACAGAATACGGCGATACCATTGGGCAGGCAAAGCTTTCTGATACGGCTAAGGATTATTATGAATCCCTAAAGCATAAGTTTCAGAACGCTAATTTCATCCTGGTCAGCAATGATCTGAAGGATGCGGTGAAGCAGAATGCCGCCGCCTATGGAAACTCAGACAAGATGGTGGTACTCATTGACGAGGCAAAGCTGGAGCGCATGGCCAGTGATAAATCCTTCCGGAAGAAGTACGAGGGCATCATTGCCATGGCTGAGACCACCCTGAAGGATGCCAGGAATAGCCTCATTAGCAGCGGCGCTTCTGTGAAGAGCTTCGGCATGTCCGTGGATGAGGACGGAAAGCAAAGCTTCTTCGCCACGGTGGAGAAGTCCCAGGATCTTCAGAAGGAGCGGATTGAGAAAAAGACCGCCGCAAAGAAGGAGCTGAAGGCAAAGGAGCAGAAGGCGGAGCGCAAGGAGCGTCAGCATAAGGCCGAGATAAAGAAGAAGGCGGAAAAGGCTGAGGCGAAAAAGGCAGAGGCCAAGAGAGCCGAGCTTAGGGAAGACCAGGAGTTACAGAACAAAAAGAGCGAGCTGAGACGGGATGCTATCCGGGAGGAGCTTATTGAGGAAGAGCTCACGGATAATGGGGCAGATAAGGAATATGTCACTATTGAGTCCAATTCCCTGCAGGCCCTCTTGCATAAGGTTTCAGATTATACCTTCAGTAAGGCCGATTTTAGTGTAAGGACAGCAGAGGAAAGGGCAATTGGCGGCCATATTGATTTCAGAGGGTAATTTGGTTTTATTATAGGGAAAGGTGGTGGAATTATGAATATATCACTTTTTTCTCAATATGGTTACCCTGCTTTCAATATGAAACAGGCTTCCGGGAGAAGAACCGGTACTGCCGGATTCTCGTCAAGTACAGGCGCTAATACAACTAGTTTTTTATTTGGCTCTAATGGAAGCCTATCCGGATTTACAGGGCCTGCCTCAGCAAATAATGAGGGGGATAGGGAGGCCGGTTCAGGTTTTCAAAAGTCCAAAGAAATGAGGATGCTCCTCAGGGAGATTACCAGTAGCCAGAACACCGGGGCCAATTCCTATGGGGTTAGCTCATCCGGATATGGAAATAGTTTTTCCGAACTATATGGGATTTCTGATGAGAAGAAGGATGATGAACTAGAGGAGACCTCTCATTATCAGTACAAGTATAAGGAAGTGGCTAATAAGATTCTCCGGGCCAAGACCTCAGTAAGCGCAGAACAGGCGGTGATTTCCGCCAAGAGAAAGGTGCTGGAGGTGAAGAGGAAGATTGCCAATTCCGGCGGGGATCCGGAGGAGCTGCAGCTGGCTCTTTCCCACGCCAAGCAGATGGAAATGGCGGCCAGGAAGAAGAAGCACCATTTGCAGCTGGAGGAACTGGTTGAATCCACGAGAGAGCGGGACGAGAAGCAGGAGAAAATTGAAGAGGCAGCATCGGATATTCGTCAGGTTACTATAAGTGCTGCGGAGGAAGATCTTGTCCGGGAAGAGGATAAGGTCTTTGAAGAGCGTCAGGAAATGATAGAAGAGGCTGCGGAGGCCATGGCTGACAGGCAGTCATCCGCTTCGGAGGACATGCTCTCAGAGCTCAATCAAATGATCTCTGAGTATGGGGAAGAGACCCTGAAGCAGCTGGAAGAGTCCATGGAAATGCTGGAGAATATGGAGGTCGTGGACCC